>JBAUHN010000360.1:0-6382 GCA_049680295.1 Sulfitobacter sp. | reverse complement strand
CGTCGGACCCTTCTGGGCTGGTTGTCAGCATCGGCCAAAACGATGGCTCATCCGGGCCAAGCATCAGCAGGGTCTTGCAGCCTTCGGGTGCATGATCGTCCGGTTCGGGATGAAAACCGCCCAAAATGGTCAGACAACGGGCCTTGGCCTGCTGTTGCAGTATCTCGTAGTTCATTTGCGTCTGAAGGGCAGTGACAGCGACCAGATCAGGCGGCTGGGGCGCGCGTCCTGCCATTGCAGGCCAATGTCCATGGCATCGTGTCCTGCCTTAGGCTGCGCGATATAGGTGCCAAACATCTGATCCCAGATCGACAGGGCAAAGCCATAGTTGCTGTCATGTTCCGAGCGGTGCACAGAATGATGGACGCGATGCATGTCCGGCGTCACCAGAACCCGGCGGACGATCTTGTCCAGCCAAAGTGGCAGGCGGATATTGGCATGGTTGAACATCGCGGTACCGTTCAGCATGATTTCGAATAAAATGACGGCAATTGCGCTGGGACCAAGCAAATAAACCAGCCCGATTTTCAGCACCATCGACAAGGCAATTTCCACGGGGTGGAAACGGATTGCCGTGGTCACATCAATATCGACATCGGCGTGGTGAACCTGGTGCAGACGCCACAGTAAAGGTATTTTGTGGGTGACCAGATGTTGCGCCCAGATTGCCAGATCAAGGATCAGGATGGCTAAGACGATCTCGAACCATGCGGGCAATCCGACCAGATTCAAGATACCCCAACCTTGCACCCCAGCATCTATCGCGGCCCCCACGGCCAGGAATGGCAGGCCAATCGCCAAGGCGCGCAGCGCCACAGCGTTCAGGACGGTTATGCCCCAATTCGTCGCCCAACGGTGCAGACGCGGCTGGCGGCGTACACGGCGAGGCGCAAGGGTCTCCAGCATTGCGAAGATCGCAAACAGGCCCAGAAAAATAGCAAGGCGGATGGTGGCTTCGTTTTCCATATCGCGAAACTATACAGAGAATTCAGCGACGCAAGCCACGTGGCGACACATCTGCGTCAGTCAGCGCGAATAATGCTGCCCGCGCCATGTTCGGTGAACAGTTCCAACAGGCATGCATTGGGTGCGCGGCCGTCCAGAATGACCGCAGCCCGCACACCGCCGTCGATGGCCGCAAGCGCCGTTTCGGTCTTTGGGATCATGCCACCGGCAATTGTGCCATCATTGGTCATGGCGCGAATTTGACCAGCCGTCAGTTCAGTCAAAACCTGACCATCGCCGTTTTTGACCCCTGCAACATCCGTCAGCAACAACAGCCGATCCGCCTTGAGTGCGGCCGCAATGGCGCCGGCGGCGGTGTCGCCGTTGATGTTGAACGTCTCGCCAGCAGGGCCGCTACCCAAGGGCGCGATGACCGGAATGATGTTTTTCTCGGCCAGATCACGCAGCAGTTGCGGATCGACTTTAGAGGGCGTGCCAACAAATCCCAATGCCGCATCCGTCTGATTGCAAACGATAAGATTGGCGTCTTTGCCTGAGATTCCGACAGCGCGGCCGCCTTGCGCGTTAATGGCCTGCACGATACGTTTGTTGACCAACCCGCTAAGGACCATTTCGACGACTTCAACGGTTGCGGCATCGGTCACGCGCTTTCCGGCGACAAACTCGGACCGAATATCCAAACGCTCAAGCATTGCGTTGATCATCGGACCGCCGCCATGCACGACGACCGGGTTCACACCGACCTGCCGCATCAGCACGACATCGCGGGCGAATTCATCCATCGCTTCGTCACTGCCCATCGCGTGACCACCAAGTTTGATAACCACTGTGGCGCCTGCGTAGCGCTGCAAATAAGGGAGCGCCTGGTTTAATGTGCGTGCGGTGGCGATCCAGTCGCGGTTCATATCTTGCGTTTTCATATCTTGACCCATTCTGCACAGGTTATGGGAAATGGCAGGCCATCGCGCAAGGGGTTAGGCGTGCCGGGCTATTCAAGTGTGGCGATTGTCGCGCGCAATGTCGGAATGCCCCAGCCTTTTTCGCTGGAAGTTACGATCATTTCGGGAAAGGCAGCGGGGTGTTTTGACAACGCGCCCCGCACCTGATCCAATATCCGGTCGCGATCTTTTTCCTTAACCTTATCTGTCTTGGTCAACACGCATTGAAACGTCACCGCAGCGCTGTCCAGCAGGCTCATAATCTCGTCATCGACGGGTTTGACGCCGTGGCGTGCGTCGATCAGCACAAACGCCCGGCGCAAAGTTTGGCGCCCCGACAGATATTGCTTTAGCAGTCTTTGCCATTTCTCGACCACTGCCAAAGGGGCATTTGCATAGCCGTACCCCGGCAGATCGACGAGATAAAGCGCGTCTCCGGCAGTGAAAAAGTTGATTTCCTGCGTGCGGCCCGGCGTGTTTGACGCCCGCGCAAGCCCTTTGCGGCCTGTCACCGCGTTGATCAGTGTCGACTTGCCCACGTTGGAACGCCCGGCAAAACAAACCTCAAGCCGGTCAGCTTCTGGCAGGCCGGACATGGCCACGACGCCCTTGACGAAGTCCGTTTCGCCAGCGAACAGCAGACGCCCATGTTCAAGCGTTTGCGCATCGGGTTCTTCGGCGATGGGGAAGGGCATCTTCATTCCAGTATCTCCAAAGCGTCGCCAAGGGTGACCTTGCCGCCCTTCACCACTTGCGCGTAGACCCCAAAATACTGATGATCCCAGGTGCCGTTGAGAATAGCGAGCGTATCCACATCGCGCAGGCCGGTTTCCGGATTGGCGGTGGTGGCAAGACAGCGCACTGTCGGTTCCTTGACGCTGAGGATTGCCTCACCCAATTGGATCTTTTGGCCAACCCAGTTGTTTTCCATCCAAGCGCTTGCCCCATCGAACCAGATGTTGCCCCGCCACCGCAAAGGCGACAGATCGCACCCTGCCTGTGATGAAACCGCATCATGGGACGCGGTATTGCATAGCGAAACCGAGGCGTAGTCAGTGTCGGTGAACCCGCGCGCAGGCAGCCGCAGAATACGGGCGGGCAGGGCGCGATCCTGTGGCACCAAGGGCCGCACCCATTCAAGGAATGCCGCCTCCTCATCGTCAGGGTCAAAGGTCAGATCAGCGCGATCCGGGTGGCAAAGCGTCAGCCTGCCGCTGGCCGCGTCGAAGGTCGCATTGATGGCCATCAGCTGCGGCGCTTTGGAGCCTCGGCTGAAGTTGGCGCAGGGCGCCCAAGCGCGGCCATCCGCCTTGGACGCCTCATGGGCCACTGCCCAGTGCCGGTCCATCGGCATCGCCTGACCCGCGTGCAAGACTACCTCGCCCAACGCCTCGCGCCCGTGGCTTTTCAGCGGGTGCCGATAGAGCGCAGTGACCTGCATCACTTCTTGCCTTTAGGGGGCGCCTTGGTGTCGTTGGCAGCAGGCGTGACCTTGCGTCTGAAACCGCCTTTGATGTTACCAAAAACGTCCGGTTTGTAGCCTTGGCTGCGCATGATCAGGTATTGCTGTGTAAAGGTGATCGTGTTGTTTGCAATCCAGTAGACCACCAGCCCGCTGGCAAAACTGCCAAGCATGAACATGAAGACCCAGGGCATCCAGGCAAAGATCATTTGCTGCGTGGGGTCTGTCGGGGCCGGGTTCAGCTTTTGCTGCAGCCACATCGAAATCCCCAAGAGCAGCGGCAGGATGCCGATAAAGATCAATGCCATGATGGTGCCCGCCTCGGGGGGCGAGAACGGCAGCAGACCAAAGACGTTAAATATGGATGTCGGATCGGGCGCGCTGAGGTCCTGGAAGGGACCAAAGAATGGGGCCTGACGCAATTCGATGGTGACGAAAATCACCTTATAGAGTGAAAAGAAGATCGGGATTTGCATAAGGATCGGCAAACACCCGGCGGCCGGATTGACCTTTTCCTTTTTATAAAGCGCCATCATGCCTTGCTGCAGCTTTTGCTTGTCGTCACCTGCGTCCGCCTTCAGCTTTTCCATCTGCGGCTGCAATTCTTTCATCTTGGCCATTGAGACATAGGATTTATACGCCAGCGGGAACAGCAGTGCCTTGATGATCAGGGTCAGGCTGATGATCGAAATGCCCATATTGCCGATGATCTGGTTGAGGTTGTGCAGCAGCCAAAAGATTGGCTTGGTCAGGAAAAAGAACCATCCCCAGTCGATGCTGTCGATAAACTTTACAACACCCGCCGACTGATATTCACGCAGGGTTTCCCATTCTTTCGCGCCAGCAAAAAGTTGGGTGGTGACCGCTATCGTGGCACCCGGAGCCACCGATTGGGACGGAAGCCGCGCAAAGGCACGGTAGATGTCGGTACGCGCGTCATAGGTGAAGGCCTGGTCAAATTTCTGGTCAATGGCCGGGATCAGGACGGTTTGCCAATAGTGGTCGGTAAAGCCGATCCAGCCTTCGGCCACGTCTTCTTTGACGATCGCGGGGCGGCCCCATTTTGGGTTTACGTCGGCATCGGGAATATCGGACCAATCCGTTTCGGTCAATTCACCATTCGCCATTGTCACAGCACCTTCGTGCAGGATGAAAAAGTTCTTTAGGTCCTGGGGTTCGCCGTGTTGGGCGATCATCCCGTAGGGCGCAAGGTTGACCGCTTCGGCGGCGGTGTTGGTCACCGATTGGGTGACGGTAAACATGAACGCTTCATCTACTGCAATCGTCCGGGTAAAAACCTGACCGACGCCGTTATCCCACGACAGGGTGACGGGGCTGTCCACGCCAAGATCGCCACCCGATGTCACCGCCCATTCGGTGTCGACGCCGGGGACTGTCGCGGGGTCCATACTTGCGCCGGGTGCCCACCCATAAAGAGCGTAATAGGCATCCTCGGTACCTTCTGGCGATAGCATGGTTACCGTTTCTGCGCCCGCATCTTGCGTGACACGGTAGTTGTTCAATTTCAGGTCATCAATGCGCCCACCAATCAATGAAATCGACCCGCTGAGGCTGTCGGATGAGATCGTCACCCGTGGCGCGTTGGCCAGCGTTTCGCTGCGCGATTGCGGCTCAGATATCACCACGCCGGGGGTTGCCTCATCAGCCGGGGCAGCGGGGACAAGAACGGTGCCATCCGCGCCTTCGGTTTGGGTTTGCGGGGTCGCATCCGTGGGTAACGTGGGCTCTGGTGGCGGGAAAAGCACAAACCATACTAGAATCACAATGAAGCTGAGTGCTGTTGCAAGAATGAGGTTCTTGTTTTGATCGTCCATTGGGACTGCCACCTGATGTGTTGATATCAGTGCCGGGTTCAACAGAGTGCGGCCCCAAAGGTCAAGCGGATTCGGGTTTTTAAGGGGATTTCAGGCAATCAATCTGCCGAACGCTGAAAACTGGCGGGCAACGGGTGGGCAACCCTTTGATGTGCTGGCGCGCTGACGGTCATGGATTGCGGGCAATGATCACCGGCATATCGCACAGTTTGGCTTTATGTGCGGACATCCATTGGATTGTTTGATCGAAAGATAAGGGTGCTGATATTCCATGCCCTTGTACGTGCTGGCACCCCAGTTGTGCCAGCAAAGCGTGCTGGCCTGCATTCTTTACGCCGGTCGCCAGCGTTTTAACCCCCGCGGCGTCGGCCAGGACTAAAATCGCGCTTAGCGAATGATGCTGTGCGGCATCCCGGCCCTGACCCAGGTTTGATTGTGAAAAAACGATCCGGTGGACAAAGTACCGCCGAAGCACCTGCATTGATGCTCGGTTGTGGTCGGTGATGCGAAAATCTATACAGCAGCCTAAGTCCGCCAATCTACGACAGTTGTTTTTGATAAATTCATCGGTTGGGTCCAGCGCTGCGAAATCATCAACCTCGATCACCAAACGCCTTGGATCCAGATCAAAGCGAACGAGTTCCCATTTGACTTTGTCGGCAAGATATCTGTCTGCCATACGTGCGGCAGAAAACCTTAATGTAATCAGCGGAATATGCAGGCCGGCCGCATCCCAAGACTTCAGGGCGGTAAACGCGCCGTGTATCACGTTTGCGGACAATTGTTCCTTGAGTTCATCGCCTGCCGTCGCATCGTAAATACGGGCAGCCGAGATTTCCCCCTGCGTTGCGTGTCGCAAACAAGGGTTAGCAGAAAGCCCAATGACCTGACCTGTGTCCGTGGAAACCTGTGGTTCGTAGCGCAGTTCAATGTCGCCACGTGCGACAGCGTTTTTTATGTCGTGGCGCAGATTGGTGCGGGGTCGCGTTACCTGCGGCCCGACGCTGCACTGGCGGGTCCTTAGTGTTGAGGGGCCAGGTCGTCGGTCATCCCGTGCAAAGACCCCCGATAAGGGAAGTATGGGGAATGCCAGCACAGCAATTATCAGCGCAAAGTCGCCGCCAAGCCAATAGGCAAACACCGAAATTGCGGGCATCAGGGTGAGCGCATCTGTGTATCTC
>JBAUHN010000359.1:0-2922 GCA_049680295.1 Sulfitobacter sp. | reverse complement strand
GCACGTTTTCAGTAAGCTGGATGGCCCGCAGTTCTGCGGTTGGCTCTCGGACGATTACTGGAATGTATTTGAGACCGGCCAATTGCGCCGCCCGCCAGCGGCGTTCCCCCATGATGATGAGATGCTTCCCGTCGGCATTCTTCGGTTGCACCGTGATCGGCTGCAACACGCCCTGCGCCGCAATGCTCTCGCTCAGCGACCGTAACTTGTCCTCGTCGAACACCCGTCGCGGCTGGTCTGGATCAGCTTCGATGCTGGAAAGGTCAATCTGGTGAACACCGCTGGTGTCAGATCGTTTGTCACTCGTAAATTTATCCAGTTTTCCCGATGCCGCCAATCTATCCAGCGTGTCTGTGAGGCTGCGCGCCATGACCTGTCTCTCCTGTAATTTTTGCATAGAACCAGTCAAAGAACGCGCCAAATTCTGCCGCTGCCTCCCGGCCGCTGCGCGTTTTGATCTCGGCAAGCGATACACCGGCATCCTGGGCCTGCACATAGGCCGCACGGTTGCGGATCGCATGCGGCACGAGCAGGCGTTCGAACGCCTCGGCGACCGTGACAAGCGCGTCGCGCTCCACCTGCTTCACCGCATCGAACCGCGACGGCAACAAGCCCAGAAGCTCCAGCCCCGGATTATGCTCCTGCGCCGCGATGAAGGCCTCGAGCACGCCCTCGATGCCGTCGAGCGAAAACCGCTTCAGCTCAATCGGCACCAGCAGGTAATCAGATCCCAAGAGCGCACCATAGACCACCTCGGAAAAACTGGGCGGCGCGTCGATCACGCAAAAATCAGCACCGCTGCTTTGCGACAGGCCATTGCGCACGTTGACCAGAACATCGTCTGAGTTCTGTGCCAGTAAATCCTTGTGGCCGGAAAGAACACCAATGTCGCCAGCGCTCAGATCAGCCTCGACGGGCAAACCGCGCGTCACCAGATCAAGGGCGCTGCCCAAGTCTGTAACACCCTCGAACGATCCGGTGAAATTGCGCTGGCTGTCGAGATCGACCCCGATCACCGAATGACCCCTATCTGCCAGTGCATAGACAAGCTGGCTGGCAATCGTCGTCTTGCCAACCCCGCCCTTGTTGTTGGCAATGAGGACTTTCTTCATTGCCCGCTTTGCCTCGGAAGCGGGCATAATTCACACCTGTTCGACAATTGCTCGAACTCCCTGTCTGCCTGATTGATCTGCCCTGAGAAGAAGGTTGTTCCAACCACGCTCTCAGGTTGTATTCTGAGTGCCGCAACCGCCGCCGCGCTGCAACCGGAAATTGATCTGATTCAACGCATTGACCAAAATTCGCCGACGATTTGGAAAGGATGGTCAGCACCAATAATATGCCCGGCGCGCGGCCAGGTTCTGGCCGCCCCAGCGGGAGCGCCAGTCCCTGTGGGTCGGGGCCCTGTCCCGGCCCGCAGGGACACCATAGGCTGGCCTCGAAATTACGCCGAACGCCACAAAAAAAGGAGCACATTTGAGCAGGCAGAGTGACCTTGACGCCTACAAATCGTCGCCGTCAGGTTTCCAGCTTTGGTGCCGTATCCCGCGATTTCGCAAGCACGCCATCCTCGCGGATCGCGGCGATCGTGGTCGGTGTCCGGCGCGACAGTTCCACACCGTCGCCGGACATCATCGCCTCGACGAACTCGGTTTTCTTGAGCACGGCACCGTCCGATTCAACGTACGTCATGTCTCCGCCCCGCTCATGAGCGACGGAACCATCGGACCTGATCCGGACCCACGCGCCACCCACCTGCACCGAGATCAGACCATCCTCAACTACGATGCCCTCCCAGCCGATGCCAGGATCGCGGCGCAGCACGATCTTGTCCGGGCGAAATTTGATCTGCACGTCGCGCGGCGCGGCCTTGTCGGCCGCTTTGATCACGAGGAAGGCTTCCTGCTCCTCGGGGTTCGGGTGAATTGACGCGTTGCCGTTTTTGGGCGGCCAGACCTTGGCCTCGGACCGCCGGTTGCCCTGCCTGTCCCGGTGAAATCCGATATAAAGCTGCGCCGATTTCCAGACCCGCAATGCTGTTCGTTTTACGTCGCCCATACTGTCACCTTTCACGCCAAATTCATTTTCCGGAAACCGTTGCCGCCATCAAACAAGCCCTGCGGTGATGCACAAGCCGGTTTCGTGATTGCGCGGCTCCCCTAAGGGAGCCGCGCCGTATCTTGCTCAGAAACACTCAGGCGCCCAAGCGTCGATCCGTGCCTTCTGATCCGCAGTTACGCCAAGCGCTTGCTGATGCTCCGGATCGTTGAAGAACTTGTGCAGTGCTTCGTTCTTCTCGGCTTTCTTGGACTTGATGAAGGTCTTGTAGGCGGCGCTGTCGGCAGTGAGGTCCAGCATCGCCAGATAGAGCGCATCCAGCTGCGGGCCTTTCAGGCGCTTGAAGCAATTCTCTGCCGACGGTGTCCAGATCGCCCGGATATCCGCGCCGATCTCGGCCTCAACCTCCACCATGAACTCCGGGCCTTGCATCTTGAAGGCGCGCGCAAGAAATGCCGTGATCTCGCCGTTGCGGAGCTTCTTGCCGGACTTGCGGAAGGCTGCGAAGGCACCAACCGCGCCCTGCCCCGCCATGTCACGAAGGGCCTCAAACGCGTTTTCTGCTTCCTCGTCGCGCTCTCCGCCAAGACGCGGATCAAGCTGGAACTGGTCGTCAATCTCAGGCGCATTGCGCTCGGTGGCGTTGTAGCCAAAGCCAAAGATGTCATTGCCGTAGCCCGACGCAGGCGACACCGAAAAGGCAAAGAGGCTCAGAAGATAGTCAGGATTTTCCAGAAGTGCTGTCTGCACCGCCGCCAGTCGGATCGCGGTCATGTCGTCGACGAATTTCTGAGAAAACGCTGGCTTTGCTTTTTCCGACTTTCCCGCATCGCTATGCTTGGTTTCTTCGATGATACCTTGAGC
>JBAUHN010000358.1:0-15983 GCA_049680295.1 Sulfitobacter sp. | reverse complement strand
GCTTCGGTCGGGGTCGCCCAGCCCAGATAGATTGAACCGACGATCAGTCCAAACAGGATCAGGATCGGGACAAGATCGACCAGCGCCCGCAGCATTTGTGGGAACGGAAAGGTGCGGCGCACCCCGCCCAACTCTGGCCGGATCAGGCAGATGATCGCGGTGACGGCCATGAATGCAATCGCAAGTGACAGCCCCGGAATCAGCCCTGCCAAAAACAACTGCGGGATCGAGGATTGGGTTAGAAACCCATAGACAATTAGATTGATTGACGGCGGGATCATGATACCAAGTGTGCCGCCAGCGGCGATTGCGCCAGAAAACAGTTTCGGATCATAACCCAGCTTTTCCGCCTGTGGCATTGCGACGGTTGCGACCGTCGCCGCCGTCGCGACGGAGGAACCGGAGGTTGCCGAGAACATCGTCGCCGTGGCCACATTTGCGTGCACCAATCCACCGGGCAACCAGGACACCCAGCGATCCAAAGCGGCATAGGTTCGGGTGGCCACACCACTGCGCACAAGGATCTCGCCCAGCAGCACAAAAAACGGGATGGCAATCAGCGTCGCCGAGTTGGACGCAGACCAGACCATATTGCCCAACCCCCGCGTAAGTGGAAAGCTGGAAAAAAAGATATCGACACCAAAGCCCAGTAAGAACAACACGATACCGACGGGAATAGACAGCGCAAGCAGACCCAGAAGTCCGACCGAGATATAACCGATCATTGCAGGGTCTCCTGCTCGGCAAAGGCCCCGGCAAAGCTTTCGGCGTCTTGGTGCCTGCGTTTTACCACCAGACTAAGGGCGGCACATGTCGTAAGCGTGGACATCAACGCAAACCAGACCCAACCGGCAAACCAAGGCATCTGTACCCAGACCAACGGCGTCTCCAGCGGCGTATTGGCCCGCGACCCGTTGGTCAGTGAGCGTTCAACCACGGGCCAGGCTTTTATGGCGATTGTGATAACCACACCGGACATGACGCTAAGCGAAAACACATCAAAAAGCGCACGTTTGAAGCTATCTGCGCGGCTGCGCAACAGATCAATGCGCACATGGCCCAGTTCCAGCAACGTGTAGGACATGCCCCATGAAGTCGCCAGCGCCATGGCATATCCGGCGATTTCTTCGGTGCCACCAAGGGACGTGCCGATCTGGCGCAGGATGATATCGGTCAGCACAAAGGCTGCACAGAGCAACAACCCCAGACCAACACAAAGGGCAACGCCTTTGTTGATGGCCCGCAAGTGCCTTATCATCCTCAGTTCCATATCCGGCACGTCCCCTTGGTCTGCGCTCTAGTTGATCGTAACGCCGACAACCTGACCAACGCTGTCGTTCCAGCGTGCCGCCCAATCACCACCTGCGCGTTCAGCCCAATCAGGCAGCACTTCGCTGGTCAGAATATCGCGCGCACGGGTGAAATCAGCGTCGCTGACCTCAACCAATGTCATGGAACGTGCATCCCCCGATGGACAGTCGCCGTTTCCCGTCAGGCAGGCAATGTCATTGACCAAAGCACCTTGCGCGCTGTCCCAGGCAGGGGTTTCAAACCCAGAGCCGACCTGAGCCGTAATCAAGGCCTGTGTGTCCGCGTCCAGACCGTTCCACTTATCCATATTGATCGCTGTCACAACGGAATCCCAACCGCCCAGTGGAATAGGCAGCAAATGCGTCGACACCTCCCACCAGCCGGCGCTGTAGCCTGAACCGGCGCCGGTGACCGCACAGTCAACCACACCGTTTTGCAAGGCACCCGGCACTTCCGAAAAGGACACATTCACGCCCTCTGCCCCCAAAGCTTCCAGAAGTTTGGCAGTCATCCGACCCGATGCGCGCACTTTTAGTCCTTCGAGATCGGAAAGTTGCGCGATCTCATGGTTGCAAAACACCACCTGCGGCGGATAGGGCGCGATGGCCAAAACATGCGCATTAAACCGGTCGCGGTAGATGTCAGACACCATCGGGCGGGCCGCATCAACCATCGCGCGTGCCTCATCTGCGGTCAGCGCCAGCAAGGGCACATCCAGGCCTTCCAGCTCGGGTGCGTCGGCCACCGCATAATCTGCAACAGTCATCGCCACGTCATAAACGCCCTGCCCGAGCAATGGATAGATATCGCCCAAACCGAGGCTCATCTGGTTGTGGGTTGTCAGCTCAACCTCGATCGACCCGCCCGAGGCTTCGGGCAAAGTTTTGCTCCAGAAAGGGGCCTCGTATTGGTTGTGCAATGGCAAACTGGACCAGCTGCCAACAACCGACAGGGTTTCTGCATACCCAGGGGCTGCCAGCGCCGTACTTGCGATCAGAATAGCTAGTGTATTTTTCATGTCTTATCTCTCCTTGGTGGATGGGTTTAGGTTCTGTGTCAGAATTGTGGTTTCGGCGTCTTCGGCCACATCTGCGATCAGCATGTAGCCCGGCGAATGGGTGATACAGATCGGCAATGCGGCATCAAGCAAGACATTCTGCGGCGTCACACCGCACGCCCAATAGACGGGCACCTCGCCCGGTTTGATGGACACGGCATCACCCCAATCTGGTTGCGACAAATCCGAAATGCCGATCCGCGCAGGATCACCTGTGGCAATCGGTGCACCATGTGCCTGGGGAAACCTTCCGCTGATCTCTTTGGCCTGCGTCACTTGGTTTTCGGGAATGGGGCGCATGGTAACAACCATCTGACCGCCAAATTTTCCCGCCGGCACCAGATCAATATTGGTACGAAACATCGGGACATTCTTGCCCGTCTCGATATGGCGCACCGGAATATCAGCCCGTAACAGCGCGTTTTCAAAAGTAAATGAACAACCCAAGGCGACGGTGACCAGATCATCCGTCCAGATGTCAGAAATATCCGCGATTTCTTCGCTCAGCGTCCCATTTCGGAACACCCGATACTTTGATACATCGGTCCGAATATCAATGTCGCGGCCCAGCGTAGGCAACAGCGGATCGCCGCTATCGCTGACACCAACCACCGGGCACGGTTTCGGATTGCGCTGGCAAAACCTGAGAAAATCCAGGGCATATCGTTCCGGTAAAATCGCGATGTTGCACTGAAGTTTCCCCGCCGCCAGTCCCGCCGTATGACCATCATATGCCCCGTGACGGATGGCATTTCGCACATCCACGGCAGAAGCGGTCAGCAAATCGGTATGTGAAACAGATGTCGTGCCCATGTGGCCCGCCTTTTTGAGATGTTCAAACCATCACATGGGCTGTCTCTTTCATGCAAATTATCATTTTGGTTCACTTGTGATAAATTTTTTGAAACTAACCGGGATGTGATCTGTCCCATTCCAAGGCCACGCTTCGCGCAATTTCAGCGCTGTTTTCAGACAAAAAGCTGCGCGGCACCGACAAATATGAGGCGGTAAACGCCAAAGGCTGTGGTCGAAATCCGGGATCAAATTCAACTATTTGCCCGGCGTCCAGAAAATCATTGGCCAATGCGCGGGGATAGGGCCCAACCGCGATCCCTGCGGCGATCATTTTCAGGCTGGCGGACAGGGATGCAGACGAAAACACCCGAACCGACGGGCCAATTCGGCGGGCCAGTTCCGACATCAGTTCCTGATAGGGTCGGGTTTTGCTGGAATATGAGATGATGGGAATGGCGCTCAGATCGGTTTGTTCATTCCCGGTCGAGCGATACCAATGCAGATCAAACGGCGGCAAGGCTACGTTTTCAACTGTGAACTCGGAAATCGGGCCCATAAGAAACGCAAGATCCAAACGCCTTTCAAGAAGGGCTGCCCGCAGGTTCAGCGAGATATCGACCGTCAAATCGACGTTAACACGCGGATATTGCTGGCTAAACGCTTTTAAAAATTCCGGCAACCAGGCTTGTGCAATTGTCTCAGACGCGCCGATACGAAACAGGCCTTCGGCTTCGGAAGGATTGGCCACGCGTTGCTTGATCTCTTCTTCGACGAACAGCATTTGTTCGGCGTAAGACAGCAACAATGTGCCGTGTTTGGTCAAGACCAACTCACCCGGCCTGCGCTCAAACAGCGGAACCCTCAGTTCATTCTCCAGGTTCGAAATACGCGTCGAAACGGCAGGTTGGGACAAATGCAAACGCTGCGCGGCTTTGCGGAAACCGCCAAGCCGTGCCACCCACAAAAACGTCCGGATTTGATCAAAGGTCATGACCCATTCATAGAATGGATCACTTTGCACGCAAATCAATAATGATGGTGGATGCATGCGCCCTAAAGCGTTGCGCGTTAAGTCTGATCCATCAGACCCTGCCTGAAAACAAAGATTTCAACGCGCTAAATGATGCGCAATGCCTCAGGTAAAACACGAAACCCTAGCTTGCATACTTCTGTCGCCTGCCTTCGTCGCGACAGATTGTGTCGGCTTGCTCGACGGTCATGTTGGCGGGTCTGTTGACTGAACGGTCCCAGATGATGCGTTCACGGGTATAGAGCTGACATACCACAACGCCCTTTGCGGTTTTGAGGCTCACAGGCTCGGTCTCATATGCTCGGGGATCGGAAACACACCCGGAGACCATGGCCAGAGAGGCCAGAAACACAACCAATTTACACATAACAATGTCGCCTTTTTTAGGCCGAAACCTGCATGCCCCGCCCTGTTGGGATATTGCGTTTCAGGTCATGAGAAACGGGGAAAATCGGCACGTCATTACCCCCGATCCGTCGGTCATCACTGTGATCTGCGGTCTAATATTTCCTGTCCGCATAAGCGCAAACAGCAGCGCTCTTGATCACCACGTATGAAGGGGGGCATCGACGCATAAGGGCTGTTGCCTAGTACTGGCGTAAGAGATAGGTTTGCAGACATGAAATATGTCCCCAAAGAAACCACCGATGACGATCTTATTCAGGAATTTCTGAACAAAGGCGGCAAGGTCAGTGTTGGAAAAACCAAACCTTTGCCCGCAGAGCTTGGGCTAAGCAAAAATGTTTGGAACAACAAATTGACCAAAGAAGAAAAAGCGGCACGCGACAAGAAATAGTGTCGGGCCGCTGTTCCCCAGCGGTCTGGCCTGCATATTCTACGCCGCTGGGGTTTAAACTTTAGCCCAAGGTGCGGAGTGATTTTTGCAGTTTTTGCGGATGACGGACTGGGGCCACTTCCAGAATCTCCGAAATGTTTTCGACGACCACATCGGCCTTCGTGCCAGCGGTCCAAACAGCGCGCAACGGCAAAACACATAGCACCATCAAGCAAATCATATTCAATCTGTGTATCACGAACCTGTATCCTTTTTTTTCGGATATTAGGCAGCTTATGGTTAACAGTTAGTAAACCATAGCGTGTATTTCTTGCGGCCACTCAAAATAACTTTTCTGCGCGGAAATGCGCTTGTGTCTGCAAAGTAGTCGCAAATCGACAGCGCAAAACAAAGCGCAGCACTGTATGCAGCCTTATGATAAATTATCGCCTTCACGCTGCACCTGACAACGCCTCGATGATCATCCGCCTTGCGCTGGAGGAATTGGGCTTGGCCTACCAAACCGTGTGGGTTGATCGCGCTTCCAATGCGCATTCCAGGCCGGAATATCTGGCGCTGAACCCTGCCGGCTTGATCCCTGCTCTGGAAACGCCAGATGGGCCGATTGCCGAAACGGCGGCTATTTTGCTATGGCTCTCCGAGGTGCATGGCGCATTGGCACCGGCGATCAATTCCCCCGAACGCGGCGCGTTCTTGTCGCGTTTCCTTTTTGTGGCAAACACCTTGCATCCGGCATTGCGGATGACGTTTTACCCCGGCAAATATGTCGGCCAGTCCGGACCCGCGCAGGCCGCTCTGCGCCATCGCCAACAGCAGGCATTGTTGCAGCATTATTCGCTGTTAGAAGCATTGATTCAGACCGGGCCAGACTGGTTTGGTGCAGATGCACCCAGTATTCTGGATCTGTATCTGGGCCCTTGCATCCGCTGGACGGCTCTTTACCCGCAAGACAGCGACAAAAGCTGGTTTGATTTGCGCCGCATGCCGGGCCTATACCGGATGGCGCAAAAGCTGGAAATGCGCGACAGTGTCCGCATAGCCCAATCCATCGAAGGGTTGGGCCCCACCCCATTCACCGCGCCAAAAGCGCCCACTCCTACAGAAGTGACCGCAACCTGATGTTTCTATCTGTCTTCGATATGTTCAAAGTCGGCATTGGCCCATCGTCATCGCACACGATGGGGCCAATGGTCGCTGCCGCCCGGTTTCTGGACTTGATGCGGGCCTCACCTTTCGTGTTTAGTGGCGTGCGTGCGTCATTGCATGGCAGTCTGGCCTTCACCGGCGTTGGTCATGCCACAGACCGGGCCACGATACTGGGTCTGGCCGGGTTTGAGCCTCAAACCTATGACGCAGAAAAAGCCGAAACCGTGCTGGCCGCCAATATCGAGACACGCCAGTTGCACCCCGAGGGGTTGCCCGCGCTGCATTTCGACCCGTCGGTTGATATGATTTTCGACTATGACACCCAACTTAGCGGACATGCCAACGGTATGATTTTGATGGCGACGGACGCCCAGGGCGACATCACTCTGCGCGAGACCTATTATTCCATCGGCGGCGGCTTTGTCATGACCGAGGCCGAACTGTCCGCCGGTAAAGACACCGACGAAGGCGCGCCCGTTCCCTACCCGTTTAAGTCCGCGGCAGAGATGCTTGAAATGGCAAAGAAATCCGGGAAGTCAATCGCCGGGATGAAACGCGCAAACGAAGTGTCGCGCCGCGGCGACGAGGGGCTGAAATCAGGCACAAAACGCCTGTGGCAGGTGATGAACGACTGCATCAATCGCGGGCTTGAAAACGATGGTATCCTGCCGGGTGGTCTGTCGGTCAAACGGCGTGCCAAAGGCATTCATGACGCATTATTGGCCGAACGTGGTCAAAACCAAAGCGCGCCGCATACGATCAACGACTGGATGAGCGTCTATGCGATGGCCGTCAACGAAGAAAACGCCGCAGGGGGTCAGGTGGTCACGGCCCCGACCAACGGGGCAGCTGGCGTGTTGCCCGCAACCTTGCGCTACTACCTTGATCATGTGCCCGGCGCATCCGAAAGCCATATTGAGGACTTTTTGCTAACGGCGGCCGCTATTGGCGGGTTGGTCAAATTCAATGCCTCGATCTCGGGCGCTGAAGCCGGGTGCCAGGCCGAAGTCGGCTCAGCCGCCGCGATGTCTGCGGCGGGCCTGTGCGCAGTGATGGGTGGCACAGCTGAACAGATTGAAAATGCAGCCGAAATTGCGCTTGAGCACCATCTGGGCATGACCTGCGATCCGGTGCGGGGGCTGGTGCAGGTGCCCTGCATTGAACGCAACGGTTTGGGGGCAATCAAAGCGGTTTCGGCGGCATCCTTGGCCTTGCGCGGTGATGGCACGCATCTGGTACCCCTCGATGCCTGTATCGAGACGATGCGGCAGACCGGCGAAGACATGTCTGCCAAATACAAAGAGACATCTTTAGGCGGTTTGGCGGTAAATGTTCCCAACTGTTGACGAATAATCATCGGGTGCGCAACCTTAGCTTGCATTCAATTCGTGGCTTCAATAGTTTCGCGAAATGACTAAAGATCAGCCCGTTCTCGGCATTCTGTTAATGCTCGGTTTTTGTGTCGTGGCGCCGATGGGCGACGCGGTGGCAAAACTGTTGGGTCAATCCATGCCTTTGGGTCAATTGCTGTTGGTCAGATTTGCCGTTCAGGCGGTCATTCTGATTCCGCTGGTCTGGCTGACCGGGCGCGCCTGGCGCATGCAGGGCCAGATTTTCTGGCTTATGGTGCTGCGCACTGTTTTGCATATTGTCGGCATCGGCGCGATGTTCACCGCGTTGCAGTATCTGCCTTTGGCCGATGCGGTTGCGATTGCCTTTGTGATGCCATTTCTGATGTTGCTACTGGGCAAATTTATCCTGGGTGAAGAGGTCGGTGCCCGGCGGCTGATTGCCTGCCTCATCGGCTTTATCGGCACGCTTTTGGTGGTCCAACCCAGCTTTGCCGAGGTCGGCTGGCCCGCACTATTGCCGATTGGCGTCGCGCTTAACTTTTCCTTCTTCATGATCGTCACCCGCAAAATTGCCAAAGAAACCGATCCGATTGGCCTGCAGGCCGTCAGCGGCGTCGTGGCGGTGGTCCTTCTGGCACCGGTTCTTTGGGCTTTTGATGGCTCGGGGTTTGCGCCACTGCAATTCAAAACTCCGTCGGGGTATGAATGGGCCTTGTTGATGGCGATCGGGATTTTCGGCACTGGCGCGCATCTTTTGATGACCTGGAGCCTGCGCTACGCCCCTTCGGCCACACTTGCGCCTATGCAGTATCTCGAAATTCCGGTCGCCACCGCGCTGGGATGGCTGGTCTTCGGCGATTTACCCAACAATCTGGCCAGTATCGGCATTGTGATCACGATCAGCGCCGGATTATATGTCATCTTTCGCGAACGGGCCACCGCGCAGGCGCTGGCAGTGTCGACAACAGCTGCACCACCTGCGGCATGATGCGGCGCGGCGCAATACATAGCATTTGCGGCCCATCCAGTTCGAGGGTGACAGGCCCCATCGCCTGATTTGAAGTTCCGACACGGGTCAATGGATCAAAGGCCAAACCGTCAATTGGCCACTTCAGTCCAACGGACCGTCCTGTCACCGCTGCCATCGGAAAAAGGGAAACAATATCACCGGCAACTGTGGGTAAGGTCATCTTCTTTGGGCACAAAAAGATCACTTCGCTCTCTGCAAGGATCACGCAAGGCTTGTGGGGGTGGTATGTAAGTGTATGAAAACAGCCGAGTTGATGATCAACCCGCGCGCCGGAAAACCCGACCGCAACAACAACCGGCGCATGGATATGGCGCAACGCCTTGTCAAAGTCCGTCGACATCTGTTCCGCGATGTGGTGCTGTCTGTTGGCGGGGATTTGCGCCAGCACATCCAAGGGCACTGAATCGAAATCTCCTATAATCGCCACTAGTTTAGCCCCAGCCCTTGCTGCCAGAACCGCGCCGCCGTCAGCTGCCACACAGATCGGTGCGACCGCTTGTGCGTCCTGAACATCGGCGATTGTTCCCGCTCCGCCACCAATTAATGTGATTGGTTCCAATGTATCAACAATGCAGTTTTCGACCATGTATTATGCCCTTTTTCGAAACAGGTCACATTCTCGCCACGAAATGATACCGTAAGGAGCACAGATTCGGACCTCTTTCGACGCGTCTGTCATGGTAAACATCAGGTTGCAAATACGCAGAGGACGAGCATCCGATGATAAACAACAACAAAATACTGACAGTCTCCTACGGTACATTCTCATGTACTCTGGAAGGCTTCGATGATTCCTTCGACACAATGAAGGCCATCGCAGAGTATTTTCGCGATCTAGCCGCCGAGGATCGTTATTTCGGCGCGGAACCTCCGCAACCGGATGCTGACATGCTGGCGCGTATTGCCCAACATAAAATGTCGCGTCAGGTCGAGGCCCGCGAGCACGAAGGACGCATCGTTCTTAGCGCAACCACCGCGGACGCCGCGACAACCCAAATTGATGACGCAACGCCAAGCGACACCATCGCAGCGGCACCCGATCAAGACATCGAAACCTCTGCCCGCGAAGCTGAGCTTTCAGAAACGACGGAACCAGTTGCCCCCGTCGCCCACCCAGATAAGGACACCGTGGCTGAGGCCCCCGAGCAGGCGATTGTGCCAGAAATTCCCGTTGCGTCACAAACACTTACAAATGTTCCCGACGAAGCCGAGGCATTTTTTGCCAATACTCCGGCTGCAACAGACAGCTATGACAATGATATCTCCGAAGCGGCAGATGACACAGCGCCCGCACCGCAAGCATTCGTGGAACAGCCCGCAGTTGCACATGCAGACGACGACAGCATTGCCAGCAAACTTGAACGTATTCGCATGGTCGTCGCAAAACGCGACACTAAACTGGACGAAGGCGAAGATGAAACGGTTGATCAGCCCACAGAGGCGGTTTTGACCTTGGATGACATGCCATCCGATTTGGTTGTGCATATTGATGAAACGGAAGATTTGGCGGCTGAATCTGATGAACTAGGCGCAGTCGCACCGCAAGACGAAGAGGCGCCGGAAACCGAAGCGCTAACAGACAATGACGAAGACGAAACGCTTGATGTCATTTCGCAGGCCGCCGAAGAGATTGAAGAAGCGCTGTCCATTGATGATGACGCAGCAGCAATGCAGGCGTCAAATGACAGTGACAGCCTTGCGGCCATCCTGGATGGCCTCGACAGAGATCTGGTGTCGGACGATGATGATGACGGCGACATCGCTGACGAAGATTTGTTCAACGGAACTGACGAAGGCAGTGGTGATCACGATGACGATGACGGCCCACTGATTCTGACACACGCACAGCAACGCGCTGACGCGATGCCATCAGATGCAGATACAATCCTTGCAGCAGACGACGAAGCCGAACTGGAAAATTTTGACTTTAACGATGCGCCGCCGGTCGCAAAAGACGCGGCACAAACTTCGCTTTCTGATGAAGACGAAGATGCGCTCCAAAAAGAGTTGGCAGCACTTGAGGCAAACTTGAC
This sequence comes from Sulfitobacter sp., assembly GCA_049680295.1. Taxonomy (GTDB): domain Bacteria; phylum Pseudomonadota; class Alphaproteobacteria; order Rhodobacterales; family Rhodobacteraceae; genus JBAUHN01. The sequence goes on along the minus strand of JBAUHN010000358.1, from coordinate 5,433 downwards.
CGGCGATGAGGTTACAGACAACGACGATCTGGACGAATTGCTGGACGGCGCGCTTAAAGCGACCGAAGAAGAAGAAACATCTGTGGCGCCAACACGTCACACGCAGCCTGCGTTAAATGATACTCAGGCGGAAGATGTTTTGCGTCTGATGGAAGAGGCCGAGCATCAGATGGATGAGCCTGAAAGCTCTGACCGGCGCAGCGCCTTTGCCCATTTACGTGCCGCCGTGGCCGCGAAAATTGCGGACCGAGCCATGGGCAACAAAGACAAAGAGGAAGAATCGCAAAACGCGTATCGCACCGATTTGGCCGAAGCTGTGAAACCGCACCGGTCCGAAGCCGACAACCGCGCCGCCCCCCTAAAGCTGGTGGCAGAGCAGCGGGTGGACGTGAACCCGCTAAGAGACACGGTGCGCCTGCCGCGTCAGGCCCTCAGAACGGATGACGCGGACGCCGAAGTGCCGGGCAGCTTTACTGAGTTTGCCACTGAAATGGGCGCTACCAAATTGCCCGACCTGCTGGAAGCTGCCGCTGCCTATATGTCGTTTGTCGAAGGACATTCGCAGTTCTCGCGCCCGCAGTTGATGACCAAAGTGCGTCAGGTTGAACAGAGTGATTTCAGCCGCGAAGACGGGTTGCGATCGTTTGGGGAGTTGCTGCGATCAGGCAAGATCGAAAAGATCCGCGGCGGCCGTTTTACCGTCTCTGATCAAATCGGATTTAAACCGGATGAACGCGCTGCTGGCTAAACTTGGCGGCACAAGAATTTGAAAAGGCGGATCCGAACGGGTCCGCCTTTTTTGTATTCAAACCGTTGGTTGCGTCAATTTCCAGTCTCGTCCGGCGCCTCTGGGTCGGCCTGACCGATCCCTTTGAACACAAATTTGAACGGGATCGCCCAAATGATGCCAAGCAACAGATAAACCAACGCCTCGACAAGAATCCGGGGCCGTTCCAGCCAGGACACCACATTCACCGCCACGATGATATATAGCGGCAGCCCCACCAGCAGTATCAGCAGCGACAACCTGCGGCGGGTTTTATAGGATAGCGCCACTTTATTCACCTCAATCCGCGAACGGGTCTTTGACCAGGATCGTATCCTCACGCTCGGGCGATGTGGATAGTAATGCGACGGGGCAGTCGATCAGCTCTTCTACGCGGCGCACGTATTTGATGGCATTGGCGGGCAGATCAGCCCAGCTGCGCGCACCTTCGGTCGATTCCGACCAGCCGGGCATTTCCTCATAAATCGGCGTGCAGCGCGCCTGATGATCAGCGGCTGTCGGCAAATAGTCCATCCTTTTGCCGTCCAATTCGTATCCAATACAGATTTTCAGCGTCTCGAACCCATCCAGAACATCCAGCTTAGTGAACGCGATACCATTGACGCCGGATGTGGCACAGGTCTGGCGCACCAATACCGCATCAAACCAGCCGCAGCGGCGTTTGCGGCCTGTCACAGTGCCAAATTCATGACCCCTTTCGCCCAAACGTTGGCCGTCCGCATCGTCCAGTTCCGCTGGAAACGGCCCTTCGCCGACGCGGGTGGTGTAGGCTTTGACAATACCCAGAACGAAATCAATGGAGCCCGGACCAATACCGGTGCCGGTGGCGGCCTGCCCTGCAATCACGTTGGACGATGTCACAAACGGGTAGGTGCCGAAATCAATATCCAGCAAAGCGCCTTGGGCGCCCTCAAACAGGATGCGTTTGCCCGCTTTGCGTTGTTCATTCAGCACTTTCCAGACCGGGGCCGCGTATTCCAGAACCAGGGGCGCGATTTCGCGCAAGGATGCAATCAGCGCATCGCGATCAACGGGTTCCAGCCCCAGCCCACGGCGCAACGCATCGTGGTGCACCAGCGCACGGTCCACCCGCAATTCAAGCGTCGCCGGATCTGCCAGATCGGCAACCCGCACCGAGCGGCGGCCCACTTTATCCTCGTAGGCCGGGCCAATACCGCGTCCGGTTGTGCCGATTTTGGCAACGGAATTCTGCGCCTCTCGGGCGCGATCCAATTCGCCGTGGATCGGCAGGATCAGCGGCGTATTTTCGGCGATCATCAGCGTCTCTGGCGTGATCGTGACGCCCTGCCCGCGCAACCCGTCGATTTCCTGTTTCAGATGCCACGGATCCAGCACCACGCCATTGCCAATCACGCTTAGCTTGCCGCCGCGCACAATGCCCGAGGGCAGCAGGCTGAGTTTGAACACTTCACCATCAATCACCAGTGTATGGCCCGCATTATGCCCACCCTGAAACCGGGCGATGACATCGGCGCGTTCCGACAGCCAATCGACGATCTTGCCTTTACCTTCATCGCCCCATTGGGCGCCGACAACGACAACATTGGCCATGGATGGTCCTTTTCAAATCTGGTTCAAACCCGCGTCGGTATAGCCGCGCCGATCCACAGGCGAAACCGAAAAAACAAGGGTTTCATCGGCAATTTGGATTTATTCCGCCCGAAGGCCCCGTGAAAATTAGCAAAACCATAGACAATTGCCGCGTGACAGGGATATTTGTGGGCCACATCAACATGTCCCGGTCAAGAGGTCAGAGCAATGGGGTTTATCACACGGTGGGTCTGCGCATTTGGATTGCTGGGCCTTACGTTTAATCCGACCCAGTATAATTACATCAACTGGGTGCGTGATTTCGGGCATATGAACCTGTCGATTGCGGTGTTGTTGGGGTTATTGCTGGCGATTGGCTACATCATCTACTTGCGTGCGACCTTGCGGTCGATTGGCGGGTTCGGGATGTTATTGGTACTGGCCGTGGTCGGAGCCTTGCTTTGGGTCTTGTATGATTTCGGTGTGCTGCGGCTGGACAATTCCAGTTTCAACGTCTGGCTGGGTCTTGTCGCACTATCGTTTGTTCTGGGCATCGGCCTAAGCTGGAGCCACGTGCGCCGGGCCCTGTCGGGACAGGCAGATATGGACGATGTAGACGACTGAAAAGCCCTACAATCGCACCGGGTCGCCATGCGGCGTTGACAGATACGCCCGTTCCCACGCCTGTTTCACTTGTGCCATTTCGAAGGCTTCGGCAAACCCTTTGTCGATGGCAAAGCTTTCTAGCGTTTCAAGCCAGGCGTTGAAATAATCGTCCCCACCGTCCAGATCACGCGCTAACCCTTGGCGCGCAAGGGTGGCCCCGAACCTCTCGGCCCAATTGGGCCAGCTGAACTGACCTGCCTCGTTCAGATGCACGGTCAGCGCAAAAATCTGCGCGTGCCAGGGTTCGGCAAAAACAGGTGTCGGGGCATCGGCATCCGTCATGGCGCTGGTTTCAGGTAGCTTTGCCACAGGTCCAGAACCACTTCGTCGTCGGGGTGTTCGGGATTGGCCCAAAGCTGGCTTGCGGCAAAAGCCACCGCATAAAGCGGCTCTGCCCCATCGCCCAGACGGTGGGCCGAGGCGTCGGGTAAAACATGGGTGCCGTGAAAGCGCACCACCCGTCCCGTTGCCCCGGCCGCATAGACCGGCAACCGCGTATGCCCGCCCGGCACCGTCAGATTTTCCGCAATCCGGCGGGTGGTCACCTTGTCACCAACGGCGAAGGCCTGTGCGACGTCGCTGGGCCTGTCAGCCGGACCGCCCGAGGCCAGGACACGCGCCACATTTTCCGCGCGCAAGGCTTTGCCAGACAAAGGGCTGCGGGTGGGTTCGGCATCGCCTGAAAGCTCTGCCCGGCTGACCACGCCGGTATCCACCAGCATATCCGTCAGGCCCGCGATCCATTTTTCGTAATAGGAAAACCGGGCATAGTCTTTGGGTGCCAGGCTTTCGCGGGCGTGGCGCGATATGTCGATATTCCACTTGCCCAGACTGCCCGCAGCCAGCGTCAGCGCCAAAGCGCGCGCATGCCAATCGGCGTGAAATCTCACGTCCTCAGGCTCTGGCACCACGGGTCCATCGCCAAACCGCCCGCCCATGTCGTGGACGCGGCTCACGCGTCTGCGCCTGTATAAATGTTCACGTCAGTCATGGTTGCCGTGCCAATCCGGTGCCGATCATACTGTCACGCGTGACCAATTCCATCAGTTGCGCCTCATCCATCCCTTCCGTGCCCTCAGGGCGCTGCGGGATCACCAGATACCGTATTTCGGCAGTCGAATCCCAGACCCGCACGGCAGTTTCCCTTGGCAATGTCACCCCGAAATCGGCCAGAACGGCACGCGGTTCGCGCACCGCGCGCGCACGGTATGCATCGGATTTATACCACCCCGGCGGGATGCCCAGCAACGGCCACGGGTAACAGCTGCATAGGGTACAGACGACCATATTATGAATGTCATCCGTGTTCTCAACCGCGACCATATGTTCGCCTTGCCGTCCATAGTACCCCAATTCCGCCACAACCGGCGTAGCGTCTTGCAGCAAGGCATCGCGAAACACCGGATCGCTCCAGGCGCGGGCCACCACATGCGCGCCATTGCGTGGGCCGATCTTGTTTTCATAGGTGTCGATGATGACATCCAGTGCGGCAGGATCAATCAGACCTTTACGGGTCAGGATTGTTTCCAGCGCTTTGACGCGCAACGCCGGATCGGGTGGCAGCAGGGCGTGGCTGTGATCGGGGTCAGAATGGTCATGCGGCATAGGTTGGATCATTGCGCCGCGCATGCCTCCTTGTCCAGTCGATTGTCGACTTCGCTGTACGACCACCCCTTGCCCCGCATGGCAAACTTGCCTAGATACCCCTCGAAGCCAGACCCAAATCCGCAGGTATCCATGGAAAACGTCGTCCTGATCATCCATCTCTTTCTCGCGCTCAGCCTTATTGCTGTTGTGTTGATGCAGCGTTCTGAGGGCGGCGGGCTTGGCATGGGCGGTGGCGGTGGCGGCGCTATGACGGGACGTTCTGCGGCAACGGTGCTGGGAAAACTGACCTGGCTGCTGGCGATTGCCTTCATTGCGACCTCGATCACGCTGACCATCATTGCGGCGCAAAATGCGTCCGGCAGTTCAGTTGTTGACCGGCTGGGCACCACGCCACCGGCGCTGAATGACACAGCCCTGCCCGAAGTACCGGCAGGCGAAGATCTGCTGCCCCCCGCGGACGGCGACAACGCGCCACTGGTACCAGCAGCCGACTGATCGACACTAGACCTTGAGGTATTGGTTTTTTTCGCAACATCATCTTGCGGGTGCCTTGCCTTTGCCTGCCGAATCCTGTTAGGATTAAATCCCGTGGTGCTGTGAATTTTCGCAGCGCATTTGGGCGGCATTTTCACACCGCTAACACTCTCACGGGGGACACCTGACACCATGGCGCGCTATATTTTCATCACCGGTGGGGTTGTGTCTTCTTTGGGCAAGGGACTGGCGTCTGCCGCGTTGGGCGCGTTGCTACAGGCGCGGGGATTTTCCGTGCGTTTGCGTAAACTTGACCCCTATCTGAACGTCGATCCCGGCACCATGTC
>JBAUHN010000357.1:0-4353 GCA_049680295.1 Sulfitobacter sp. | reverse complement strand
GACTCCATCCGAACAGCTGGTGTTGATCGACAACAATGCGCGCCAATTGATGCAAACCCAACAGCGCGTTTTAGGGACATTGTCGGCGGAAATGGAGGCTCAGAACATCAGCGTTCTGCGCAATGCCGATCTGACGGATGCAGACCGCGAATACCTCAAAGATTTGTTTCTGACCCAGGTATTTGCAGTGCTGTCACCGCTGGCGATTGACCCTGCGCATCCTTTTCCGTTTATTCCCAACACCGGCTACGCCTTAGCCCTACAACTGGAACGCAGCAAAGACAAACGCCCGCTTCAGGCGCTGTTGCCAGTGCCGGCGCAAATTGAGCGGTTCACCGCCCTGCCCGCGCCTGAAGGCTGTTTTCGGTTTTTACCGTTGGAAGAGCTTTTGTTGCTCAACATCGAAGTGTTGTTTCCGGGCTACCAGCTTAAGGCGCATTTTGAGTTTCGGGTGTTGCGCGACAGTGATTTGGAGGTCGAGGAAGAGGCCGAAGACCTTGTACGCGAATTTGAAGTTGCCCTAAAACGCCGCCGCCGTGGCGAGGTCGTGCGTCTGACCCATTCTGCCGGTGCCCCCGAAAAACTGCGGCGCGTCATCATGGACGAACTCGGCGTCGCGCTGGACGAGGTGATTGAAATCGACGGCATGCTAGGCATGGCCGATCTGTCGGAATTGGTGTTGGAAGATCGCGCCGATCTGCTGTGGCCGCAATTTACACCGCGGATTCCAGAACGTGTCAGCGACCATGATGGCGATATGCTGGCGGCAATTCGCAACAAGGACATGCTGCTGCACCACCCATATGAAACCTTCGATATGGTCGTTCGTTTTCTACAACAGGCTGCGCGCGATCCAGCGGTGGTGGCGATCAAACAGACACTTTATCGCACTTCCAAAAACAGCCCCATCGTCGAGGCATTGTGCGAAGCTGCCGAAGACGGCAAATCCGTCACTGCATTGGTCGAGCTAAAGGCAAGGTTCGACGAGGCGGCCAATATTCGCCAGTCACGGCGGCTGGAACGCGCAGGCGCCCATGTGGTTTACGGCTTTATTGATTTGAAAACACACGCAAAAATCTCAACCGTTGTGCGCCGTGAAGGCAATCAACTGGTCACCTACACCCATTATGGCACAGGTAATTATCACCCCATCACCGCACGTATCTATACCGATCTGTCGCTTTTTACCTGTGATCAACGACTGGGACGCGATGCGACCAAAGTGTTCAACTACCTGTCTGGATACGCTCAACCAGAAAGCCTCGACAATCTGGCAATCTCGCCGACAACGCTGAAGCCGCGGCTGCTTGAAATGATCCGCGCCGAGGCTGAATTTGCGCAAGCCGGAAAGCCCGCCGAAATTTGGGCCAAGATGAATTCCATTATCGATTCAGAAGTGATTGATGCGCTTTATGATGCGTCGCGGGCTGGCGTGAAAATCAGCCTGATCGTGCGCGGCATTTGCGGTCTTCGCCCCGGTGTCAAGGGCTTGAGCGACAACATTCGCGTGAAATCCATCGTCGGGCGTTTTCTGGAACATTCACGCATTGTCTGTTTTGGCAACGGGCGCGGATTGCCGCACAAAAAGGCACGGGTGTTCATCTCATCCGCCGATTGGATGGGCCGCAACCTGAATCGCCGGGTTGAGACCCTGATCGAGATCGAAAACGCCACCGTCAAAGCGCAAATCGTCAGCCAGATCATGGCCGCAAATATGGCTGATATGGCGCAAAGCTGGGTGATGGGGCCGGATGGCACCTTTGTCCGCCCCACCGTGCCAGAGGGTACGTTTTCGTTCAACTGTCACCGGTTTTTCATGGAAAACCCCTCGCTTTCGGGACGCGGATCAGCGGGCGCATCAGACGTGCCAAAGCTGACCCACACCGAAGATTGAAACGCCAGTTCAGATTGACCCGGGATCGTTTTTGCCTAAGGTGTCGCAGGCAACAGCCAAAGGCATTCTATGACCCAGATCACCGCACCCGCCCCTGAAGCCGAAGGATTGTACCCGGAGGGTGGTCTTTTTGGACGATCGCTGTTTGAAGATCCCGGCGCGCGCGCTTTGTCGCGTGTCGGGGTTGTGGATGTGGGATCAAACTCGGTCCGATTGGTGGTATTTGATGGTGCGGCGAGATCCCCTGCGTATTTTTACAACGAAAAAGTCATGTGCGCCTTGGGCGCAGGCCTGTCGGAAACCGGCAAACTGAACCCTGAGGGTCGCATTCGTGCGCATAACGCATTGGTCCGGTTTCAGCATTTGGCCCGTGGCATGGGATTGGCAGAATTGACCGTTGTGGCCACAGCGGCGGTGCGCGATGCGTCCGACGGGCGCGATTTCTGCGAAGACGTGCGCCGCGACACCGGGCTGCGGATCTGGGTGATTGACGGCAAGGAAGAGGCACGATTATCCGCTCAAGGGGTGCTGTTGGGCTGGCCGGGGGCATATGGGTTGGTCTGCGACATCGGTGGCTCGTCACTGGAATTGGCGGAAATCTCGGATGGGCGCGTGGGTCGGCGCGAAACATCGTCGCTGGGTCCGCTGAAACTGCGGGACGTCAAAGGGGGGCGCAAAGGTCGCGCCGCCCATATCAAAGACGTGATGACGGAATTGCAAAACGCCATGGGCCCGCAGCGCGACCGCTTGTTTCTGGTTGGCGGGTCCTGGCGGGCGATTGCGCGCATCGACATGCACCGGCGGAATTATCCCCTGCATGTCTTGCACGAATACCGCATGACCCGGCGCACCGTGCGCGAAACCGTCAAATACATCAAAAACGCCGATCTTGAGGAATTGCGCAGCGCCTGCGGCATTTCATCTGCGCGGATGTCGCTGGTCCCCTTGGCTGCCGAAGTGCTGGACCGATTGATCAAGACGTTCAAACCCAAGGACATCGCCCTGTCGAGCTATGGCATCCGCGAGGGTATGCTGTATGAGCAAATGCCGCAACGGCTGCGCGACCGCGATCCGCTGGTCGAAGCGTGCCGTTTTGCCGAGGCCAAAGACGCCCGCATGCCAGGGTTTGGCAAATCACTTTATGCGTTTATCAACCCGATCTTCAAATCCGTTCCATTGGCGCAAAAACGCATCATCAAAGCGGCGTGTCTCTTGCATGATGTCAGCTGGCGCGCGCATCCCGATTACCGGGCCGAAGTGTGTTTTGACAACGCCACGCGGGCCAATCTGGGGGGGTTAAAGCATTCTGAACGGGTCTATCTGGGCCTTGCCTTGTTGCACCGCTATTCGAATAAACGCGAAGGCACCCGGTTTGAAGAGTTGTATGATCTGGTCGATCCGCGCACGCAGCGCGACGCGGAAATTCTGGGGAAAGCCATGCGTTTTGGCGCGATGCTGTGGATGACTTCCGATGCTAAACGCGGCTCATTTTGCTGGTTTCCCAAGAAAAAGCTGCTGGAATTGCGCCTTACTCCGGAAATGATCCCGCTTTATGGCGAGGTTGCCGAAGCGCGCTTGCACTCCTTGGCCGCATCGCTTGAGGCAGAGGTCGTGGTTAAACATCTGACTTAGATATCTATCGCTTCGCCCGGCAGATCCTCAGGCGCCTTTTCCGGCATATCCGGTTTTGGCTGCTTTCGCCGGATGATGATGTCGCCGTTGGGCAATTTTTCGGGCGGTGCGTAGACGCTCCAATCTTCGACTTCATCTAAAATTTCACGCATCGCGGGGCCCATTTCAGACATGAAACTGCGCATATTATCAATCGCAGGTTCCATTTCTTGCATAAAGCGGTCGAAAAACAGATCAATACCCCGCTCGACACCGGATTTCGGCGGATTGTCATCCTGGGCCACGACAGGTGCTGTGACCAGACACCCGCAAAAGGTTGCAATCAGAACAGGTTTCATAAGTTCAATATAGGTACTTGTGGGTGTGATTTCGAGGTTAGGGTCTAAACCCAATTCCTAACGGCCTTAGATTTCCAAATCAACCGACACCGGAAAATGATCAGATGCAGTGACCAGCGCGTCGCGCAAATCAGGTGTCTGCCAACATTCAGGGTCATCCAGCGGATGCCAGATACGCCAGTTGGACGCGTGATCGCGTAAATCCGGCGTCACCATGATGTAGTCAAGCAAAGCCTGAAGATAGCGCTTTTCTTGGCGTATCCAGAACCGCGATGACGTCGGTTTAGCCCCTAATTTACGCGACAATGCCATGCGCGCATGGGGATCAAACAACGCATCCGGCCCGTCGCCGCCCAAAACGATCTCGACCGAGGACCGCCCGAACAAGTTCTCGTATTCGTCCAGGCCGGGACCGTCGTTCATATCGCCCATCACCATCAATGGCATGCCCTCGGCCTGGTGAACTTCGATCCGGGCGCGCAGCCAAAT
>JBAUHN010000356.1:0-10118 GCA_049680295.1 Sulfitobacter sp. | reverse complement strand
ATGTATACGTCGATCTACGATGTGCCAAAGGGCCGATACCCCCGAGAAATTGCCTGGTTACGAAAGATGCATACGGATGGGGCGTTGATAACGTCCGTCTGTTCAGGATCTCTGCTTCTTGCAGAAGCAGGTCTTTTAGACGGGAAAGAAGCGACGGCACATTGGGCGTACCGCGATATGTTTCAACGTCATTATCCAAAAGTCGCCTTTCGCAATGAATCCATTCTGTGTTTGGCAGCCGAGGCTGACCGCATTGTGACGGCCGGTGGTGTCAGCGCGTGGCATGATTTAGCAGTCTATTTGATCGCCAGGCTTTGCGGATATCAGCATGCGATTGAAACCGCGAAAGTGTTTCTGATCAGCGGCCACTCCGAAGGTCAATCACCTTACTCTGTCATGACCCGTCCGATGGAAACCTCAGATGCGCAAATCTCTGACTGCCAGGTTTGGATAGCCGACAATTACGCCCTTGCCAGACCGGTCGAACAAATGGTCGCGCGATCCGGTCTGAACCCGCGCACCTTTTCACGCCGGTTCCGCTCTGCAACGGGCTTTGCACCTATAGAATATGTACAGGCGCTCAGGATCGAAGAAGCCAAGCAGATGCTTGAAACAGATGCAGAATCTGTAGACGCGGTTGGCGGCTCAGTTGGTTATGAAGATCCGGCATCGTTTCGCAGGGTCTTTAAAAGGGGCGTTGGTCTATCACCCGCTGCCTATCGAAAGAAATTTCAGCGCATCTCGCAGATCGCCAAGCCAACAGGAGTGAGATGACGTCGATATCTTTGCGAAGCAAACGTAGGCGCAGGTGCAGCGAATGCCCTTTCGGTCCCACGTTGCCTGAGTTCGCACGCGGCACAGTGCAGGTCGGCTCATCTAAGACCTGCCTTTCTTGCAGCGTGCAAAGAGAGGCAGTTCAAAGCCGATTTGGATCACAAACTCTTCCTTGATCGCAGGCTGATCTACCTATTCAATTTCTGTTTCGAACGGGAAAATTGGCGATGCCGGGACCTATGCAGAAAGACCAATCGGCTTTGTTTTGCGTGTTCTAGAGCGGGTTGCGTTCAATTGGTTTCATATCCTGCAGCCTTGAAGAAATTATAGCATTCCTCGTCGGTGAAGAGGTCGCAGACATGGCCAACAGCCTTCCACAGTTCATCGTAGGTGCGAGCAGCAGCTCGGCGGATCAGGGCCTTCAGCTTTGCAAACGCCATCTCGATAGGGTTCAAGTCTGGGCTGTAGGGCGGAAGGAACAGAAACCATGCGCCGACAGCGTTCATGGCTGCGGCTGCAATTAGGCTTTTGTGCGATGACAGGTTATCCAGGATGATCACGTCGCCGCTCTGCAAGGTCGGCGCCAACTGGGTCTCGATGTAGAGATCGAACAGCTCGCCGTTCATCGCACCATTGATGACCCAAGGGGCATCCAGCCGGTCATGGCGCAGGGCGGCGATGAATGTCTGGGTTTTCCAGTGGCCAAAAGGCGCATGGTCGGTCAGGCGTGCGCCTTTGGGAGACCACCCGGTGGTTTTGGCCATATTCGTCTTTAGCGAGGTCTCGTCGATGAAACCTATGCGCGGCAACAGGTTGCGCATGAAAGGCTGACGCCGTGTGATCCAGGTAAGGCGCGCCTGCCGGACCTCAGGCCGCTTCTGTTCGGCGGCTTGGAGGTCTTTTTTTGTGTGTCAGGCCGAGGCTACGCAGGGCACGCCAGACCGAAACGCGATGGACTGTGACACCATGGCCATCCGCCACCTCCAACACCAGATCATCCAGGGTCAAATCCGGTTTTGCCAACATCCGCGCTTCGATCCAACCCCGAAGACTGGCCAGCTTGCCATGGCCGCCGCCGTTGCCCTGCGCGCGCGGCTCCAGACTACCTGTTTCACGCTTCAGGATCACCATGTCGTTGACGAACTTCACAGAAACCCGAAACCGCGCCGCCGCCGCACGGTGGGAATACCCTTCCTCCACAAAAGCGACAACGCGCTCTCGAAGAGCCATAGGATGTGGTCTGCCCATTTCATACCCCCATATCTGCTATGCAAACAGGGAATCACAGAACAAGTCCCGTGGGAATCCTGAATCGGAAAGGCCGCAACACGCTCTAACTGGAAGATACCGGACCGATCGACCTCTTTCGCAGCAGTTCAAGTCCAATAGAACATTTTTTAACCCGCGCCAGCGAAGAGTAATCAGATCGAGCCGGGTTCAAAGAACAATCGCGCTGTGCATTCAATCGCATGTATGCACCCGATATCTAGTCCCTTGGCTTTCAGAGCACCCAGGCGACGTCACGAAACTAGTAATTATGGCGCCACGCCACTCTGTTCAGAAAGAAATGCTTTTACCCTGCCGTAGCCATAGCCAATGTGGGTTCGCTGGATAAAACCGATGGCGGCACCATCGTTGTTTTCCAAGGCGGTAACGATATCGCGCAATTCGTCTATCAACGCCCTCACGACCTCTGGACCCATCAGATTGCTGATGTGGTACCAAGTACTGGCAGCTTGAAAATAGGTTTGCCACCAAAAGGACCGCAGTACACTGTTGCCGATAAGGCTGGCAATCAACTGGTGCAAGCGGTGGTTTAGATCGACATAGCGACGGGGATGAAAGTCATCCCTCAGGGTTATTGCCTCTGACAATAGGGTCCGCGCGATCGCAAGATCGGCGGCGGAAATGGCGCAGGGTGACCCGGTCCCGATCATGGTCGCAAGCGCGAGGCGCATCTCGTAGACGTGATGCAGTTTCAAGGCGGGCAGTGGCACGACGACTGTGCCAACCCCGTTCCTAGTTTCAACCAAGCCCAGGTGGCTGATCCGGTTGATCGCGTCCCGGACAGGCGTTCTGCTCACCCCGAATTCGGCGGCAAGCTCAGCTTCCTTCAATTGATCTTCGGGGAGATACTCCAGGAAACAAATGCGTCGCAACAGCTCAGCCTGGATAAGCTCAGCCGTGCTCCGCTTGTCTGATGCGATATCGGTGTCTTCGATCGGCATAAGCGGCCCCCATGACATGCTGTATACAGCTTTAAACATTTTTAGGAAGATATCGGCAAATAAATCGAATTGACAGACCTGCTGTATGCAGATTAGCGTTTTTAGATTAACCAACGTCCCGCAAATCAGGATTGAACATGCTCGAAGAAGCCAAAAAACGCACATTTGCCCTACAGCAGCGCATGAAAGACCGCGGGATCGAATGCGCCGTTTTTACCGACGAAAGCTCGATGGCATACCTCGCGGGTTTCTGGGGATACCTCGGGATTGAATTTGGCAGGCCATCCATGGTGGTAATCAAGACGCAGGACGCGCCGATTGTTATCACGCCGCTGATGGAATCTGAAATGGTAAGCGAGATGACGTGGATAGAAGACGTTCGCGTGTGGGAAGACTTTGGCAACAACACCTGGCAGGCCGCTCTTGCGGGGGCCTTAGGCGCAAAACCGGCTGAGATTTGGGTAGAACGCAACACGATCCCTGCCATTGTACGCAATCTCTTGGATGACACCTTTACGGGTGTGCCGATAAAAGACATCTCACCTGTGTTGGGGGCCTTGCGCATGATAAAGTCTCCGTTCGAGATCGAAGTGATGAAGGAAGCCGGGTTGATCGCCGGTGCCATGATGGCCGCAGCACATGGCAGTCTGCGTGTCGGCGTGCAGGAATATGAAAGCGCGCTGGCCGTGATCGAGGCAGGCTCACGCAAGGCCGCGACCTTTTTGACAGACAAAGGTTGGGATCGGTTTGTGTCGCCGATGATCCACAATCTGCAGATTTTGCAAAGCGGCAAGGACACATCAATGGTCCACCGCCGCGCATCGGTGAAACGATACGAACATGCGGACCCGGTCTATTTCTGCTTTTGCAACATGGCGCAGTTTAAACAATATAAGCTGGGTTTTGACCGAATGTTCCATGTCGGTGAAGTGAAAGACGATGCCGCACGTGTCCAGGAAGCGGCGATTGCGGCGCAACAGGCGGCAATTGCGGCCATTCGTCCAGGTGTGTTGGCGCAGGACGTCGCTGCGGCAGCGAACGCTGTCTACGATGCGCGCGGATATGAGACGGGCTACCGCACGGGCCGCTCAATTGGTGTGGCCTATCTGGAGGCTCCGGAACTCAAGGCAGGTGATATGACCATCCTGGAAACCGGCATGACGTTTGCTGTCGATGGGGGCATCTCGATTGATGGGGTGACGGCAGGCCGGATTGGCGACTCGATTGTGGTGACTGAAACGGGCTGCGACTATATCACGGAATACCCCCGGTCACTGTTGGTCACACAGGCGTAACATGAGACGCACTTTCCATCTGGCTGTTGGCCAGTCCCCTGCCGATCTCGCTACGCCGCGCGATCGCCTTGGATGGCTTCGGCACATCTTGCCTGATGTGGCGGCAAAGAAATCCGATCTGCTGTTGCTGCCAGAGTTGTTTGCAACCGGTTATAATATCGGCGATCAAATCGCCGCCCGTGCCGAATTTGCGGATGGGCCAACCGCCAAAGTCATTGCCGAGTTGGCAAAGTTATTTGGCGTGGCGATCCACTACGGCTTTGCCGAACAGGACGGTACCAACGTCTACAATGCGGCACAGTGCTTTGGGCCGGATGGCGCAATTCTTGGCAGGCACCGCAAACTGGCTATTCCACCAGGGTTCGAAGCTGACCATTTTTCGCGCGGACTGGGCTGCACCCTCTTTACCTATCTTGATCTGCGTATCGCCACCCTGATTTGCTATGATGCTGAGTTCCCCGAAACCGCCCGCCACGTGGCCTCAATGGGCGCTGAACTCATCTTGGTGCCGACCGCCCTTGGCGATCAATGGGGATGGGTTTCGCACACCATGATCCCGACCCGCGCCTATGAGAACGGGGTCTTTCTTGCCTATTCCAATAGCGCGGGAACCGAAAACGGCATGCGTTTTCTGGGGCAAAGCTTTGTCGCAGCCCCAAATGGCCAAGAGCTTGCCCGTGCAGGTGACCTGTCAGGCGTAATTTATGCACAGATAGAGCCTGACCTGGTCGCAACAGCACAACGCCGTCTGCCATATTTGCAGGATGCAAAGAAGCTAATGGCAAGCATTAACTAACTCTGCACGTTAGTCGCTTTGCCTGCGTCTGAGGGCGTCCGTTTTGAGACGATATCTCGTGCACGAACAAAAGCTGTGTTTGACGATATCCGCGCAGAACTGACAGGCACCAGGCTATTTCTTAACGCGCGCTCTTCCTATTGGCCGGTGCCGCCGGGCGTCGTGATCAGGTTGGCCCTAAGGTCATTGGCGGCAGCTTTCATTGCGGAAACATCGTCACGCAGGCTTTGCATTGGCTTGCGGGTCACCAACGAATGCGTCGACAGACAGGCCGCCAATGTGCCGCCATCGTTGAAGATTGGAACGGCGGCGCCGACCATATCGTCAAACCATTCTTGATTATCCAGCGCGAAACCGGTGGCCTTGATCTCGCGCAGTTCGGCCTCAAAGGCTGTGGCATCGGTGATGGTGTGTCTTGCAGATGCTTTTTCGGGAATGCGCTCAAAGATGCCCATCGCCTCTTCGATAACCAGGGTCGACAGATACATCTTTCCTGACGCGCAGCAATGCAACGGCAGCTCATCCCCTACTTTCAGGTTGACCTGAAACGGCCAATGGGATTCGAGCCGGTCAAAATAGATCAGTTTCGTGCCATGTGGCACCGCAAGGCTGACCGTTTCTTTCAACTGCACCGACAATCCCCGCAGAATCGAGCGGCGTACGGTGACGTTTGGCTCATACCGCAGGCTGTTCAATGTGAGGTTCCGAAACCTTTCGCCCGGCACGTAGTAGCCCGACGCATGCGCGGCGATAAATCTTTCTTCGCATAAGGCGTCGAGCCAGCGATAGATGGTCGGCGCCGGAATGTTCAAAGACGTCGACAGCCCCGATGCGGTCGCGGATTCCGGATTGAGACAGATGGCCTCGATGATCTCAAGGATTCGTCTTGGTGAATTTCGCGTGGTTTTTGGTTCGGCCATGATCAATCATCTTTCGAATTTATCGCAAACAGCAATATCGCCACAAAACGGAAAGTCCATCATGCCTCCAAGGCAGGTTACACCGTGACGTAGGACCCGGTCCCTTAAGGAGCATAGATGCGCAGATCGCCTGACAGCGGGCGTTTTCAGCGTCGGTCCCGGCGATAGACCGGTGTGGGCGTTTCATTTGGTCACCTTCTTGGTCGTTAGGATTGCTTTTCAATATGGAGGTTTTCGCGAGCTTGTCAATTAAATGAGAATTTTTCTATCGTTTAATTGACAGACTGGCTGAACCTGACTTAGGCTCTGGTGAAATGCGATCAGGACTGCGGTTCCGATCGATAGAACTGGGAGGGTCCTTATGCCAGATACGGTATGTGTTTGTGCGCCGCGGCATCTGAACATCGGCAAAGGTGCATTGCGCGATGTCGTAGAGATGCTGGGCAAGATCGGATCGATCACCAACCCACTTATTGTCACGGACAAGGTGATGGTCGACGTGGGCATCGTCGGCAAATTGCAGGATCACCTGACCCGGGGCGGGTTGAAAAGCGCTGTTTTTGACGCGGTTTTGCCAGACCCGACCGATGATATTGTTCTTGCAGGGGTCAAAGCTTTGGTTGACGGCAACCATGATGCGGTCATCGGCCTGGGCGGCGGCAGCCCGCTGGATGCAGGCAAGGCAATCGCGGTGATGGCAATAAACAGTCACGACATTCAGGATTACCGCCCGCCGAATGTGTTCAACGGATCGGGCCTGCCGATGATGGCGATCCCGACAACGGCGGGCACCGGGTCTGAGGTGACACATCATACGGTCATCATTCATAACGCCACCCGCGAGAAAATTTCATGTCGCGGCGAGGGGTTTGTACCCGATGCGGCGATTGTCGACTACGAACTGTCATTGTCAAAACCCAAACGTCTGATCGCGGACAATGCGTTGGACACGCTGACCCACGCGATTGAGGCCTATGTCAGCCGCAAGGCGACGCTTTATTCTGACCGGATGGCGCTGGACTGCATGCGTCTGGTCGCGGCGCACGTGGAAACGGCATACAACGCCCCTGACAACCTGCCAGCCCGCGAGGCGTTGATGTTGGCCGCGACCTTTGGCGGCCTGGCCTTTACCAATGCGTCCATCGCTTTGGTCCACGCCATGAGCCGCCCGCTTGGCAGCCTGTTTCACGTCCCCCACGGCATGAGCAACGCAATGTTGTTGCCAACAATCACCGATTACTCGCGCAGGGCGGCACCAACCCGTTATGCCGACTGCGCACGCGCTTTGGGCTTGGCCGAAGACCGCGATAGTGACGACAAAGCATGTGGCGCGCTGGTTGCCGGACTATACGATTACAACGCGCGCCTTGAGGTGCCAAGCCTGTCGCAGTTCGGCCTGTCGCCGGACAGTTATGTCCAAAAACAAACCGCTATGGCACAAGATGCGATGCGATCCGGTGCACCCGCAAACAACCCGCGCGTGCCCACAGAAGAAGAAATAACAGACCTTTACCAAAAGGCATGGGGCTAAGCCCTAATTCGAAAAACTGAGTTCAATCAAGGAGGAAAGATAATGAACCTGGTGAAAAAGACCGCAATTGCGACCGCGATCAGCGCTATCGCACTTGGGGCTGTGGCAACGGCGGCCGTGGCACAAGATTCGATCAAATGGAAGGTCCAGGCGACGTTCAATACCGGCTGGCCGGCGCTGGGTGATCCTGCCGCACGTCTGGCCGATACTCTTAAGACAGTCACAGATGGGCGCATCAACCTGAAAATCTTTGAGCCGGGTAAAATCGTGCCCCCCTTGGAAATCTCGCCCTCGATCAGCCGGGGCGATCTGCCAGCGGCCTATAACTACATGGCCTATGATCAGGGTCGCATCCCCGCTGCGGTGCTGTTTTCCGCCGTGCCATTTGGCATGGAGCCGCAGGAATACGCCGCCTGGTGGTTTGAAGGCGAAGGCGCCGACCTGGCGGCCGAACTTTACCACAAAAGCAACATTCACCCGCTGTTGTGTTCAACAATCGGGCCAGAAACGGCGGGCTGGTTCCGCAAGCCAATTGAAAGCCTGAGCGATCTTGAAGGTTTGAAAATCCGCTTTTCGGGTCTGGGTGGTCAAGTGCTGAACCGGATCGGTGCATCGGCAACCTTGATGGCAGGTGGCGAGATTTTTGGCGCTCTGGAAAAGGGCACGCTGGACGCCACGGAATATTCGATGCCAGCCATCGACGAAATTCTGGGTTTCTACAAAATCGCCAAATACAACCTGTTCCCGGGCTGGCACCAGCCGTCGACATCTACGCACTTCATGATCAACCTCGACATGTGGAATGCGCTGAGCAAGGCAGATCAGGCCCTGTTCGAAATGGCCTGTACGGCGGCAACCATGCGGGCGCTGACCACCGGCGAAGCCCTGCAGGGCGCGCAGATCAAAAGCTTTGAAGGCAAAGGGGTGACCGCGGCGAAACTGCCCGATGACGTCATCAATGAGCTTAAGCGCGTGGCCGGTGAAGTGATGGCCGAAGAAGCCGCCAAGGATGCGGATTTCAAGCGCATCTGGGAATCCCAGCAAGCTTTCCATGCTGACTATCAGGTCTGGAAAGAATGGGGTTATCTGCCGCGCGACTTCAAATAATCGCTTCTCCCTGTTAGCGATACCTATACTGCCTTGCGATCACATGGTTGCAAGGCAGCATTTTGACAGATCAAAGACAACAGGACACGCCCATGGCCAATGATCCCGAAACTGAGACTGACATACTGGCACAGGTCGAAGAACACCTGCACCATGATGCACCCCAGATGCAGCATATCGCCCTGACCCGTCTGATCGACAAGGTAGTTGCCCGGATCGGGGATGCGTTCAGTTGGCTCTGGCTGGTTTTACTGGCGGTGATCATCGGCAACGTCATCCTGCGCTACGTATTTTCGCAAGGCATGATCGAACTGGAAGAACTGCAATGGTATCTTTATGCCACGGCCTGGCTGGTCGGCATGTCCTATACCTTTGTGCATGACGGCCATGTTCGGGTCGACGTTGTACATGAAAACCTGAGGTTCAAAACCAAGATGTGGCTGGAACTGATTGGTTTGACGCTGCTGTTCATGCCTTTCGTCTATTTCGTCCTGGCCTACTCGCTGCCCTTTGTTCAGCTGTCCTGGGAAACCGGTGAAACCTCGACCTCCGCCAATGGGCTGGGTGCCCGCTGGCTGGTCAAAGGCGCGCTGACCTTCAGTTTCGCCTTATTGTTTCTTGTCGGCCTGTCACGGCTGATCCGCGTTCTCCTAACCCTCAGACACGGGCCTGCAACCCCGATCGGAGCCGCCTGATATGATCACCGATCCTGCGCAATACATGGCCATCGCGCTGTTTGTCTCATTTGTCATGCTGATTTTCACCGGCTACCCGGTGGCATGGCTGATGGCCGGACTGGCGGTCATCTTTACCTTTATCTCGGTGATGTCCGACACCTACCTTGATACGTTCTTTGGCGTTGACTGGGGCTATAGCTCCATCGTCGTGGCGCGCATTTATGCGGTGATGAACAACTGGGTTCTGGTGGCACTGCCGATGTTTGTTTTCATGGGCATCATGATGGATAAATCCGGCATCGCCGAAGACCTGATGACCGATCTGACCAAACTGTTTGGCCGGGTGCGTGGCGGCTTGGCAATTACTGTGGTGATCATCGGGGTGCTGCTGGCGGCCTCGACCGGGATCATTGGTGCCGCGGTGGTTCTGCTGGCGATCCTTGGGGTGCCGCTGATGTTGAAACACGGCTATGATGCGTCGCTGGCCTGCGGGGTTGTCTGTGCCACCGGAACACTGGGCATCCTGATCCCGCCGTCGATCATGCTGGTGTTGATGGCCGACCAGATCCGTGTTTCGGTGGGCGATCTGTTCATGGGCGCGATGATCCCCGGCGTTATGCTGGGGCTGCTTTATGGGCTGTTCATTTTGGTCTACGCGTGGCTGCGCCCGTCGGTGGCGCCTGCGCCAAAGGATGTTGAACCCGTGACCGCGCGCCTTGTGTTCAATGTCTTCAAATCCACCCTGCCACCTGCGGCTTTGATCCTTGCAGTGCTGGGCAGTATTTTCATG
>JBAUHN010000355.1:0-75472 GCA_049680295.1 Sulfitobacter sp. | reverse complement strand
GGGCTCAAACCAGACCTTTGCGGCATAGGCTGTGTCCGAACCGAGGGGCAGGAGGCAAAGCGCCCGCCTAACGGTTTTCACCGGATGATTGCTTTGACGATCAGCCGCAGTGTCCTTTCATCCCGCTCTGCCAAGGTCGCTATTCCCCCAGCAAATCTGCCGCCGGGTTCTCGGCCACATCGACATCATCGTAATACTGCATGGCCTGCGCCATCGACCGGTGCAGCGACAGGCGCATGGCGGCCTGTACCGGCGCGCCGTCCAGGGCGGCCTGGGTCAGAAACCCGGATCGCAACCCATGCGGTGATGCGTAATCGGCAGGGTATCCGGCAAGGATCAGGCGCTGTTTGACGATTTGGTAGATGGCATCCGGCGACAGGGCGCGCGACAGGGCATTCCCGGCCTTGCTGATGGGCCGAAACAGCGGGCCTTGGGTGATCTTGGCGGCCTCAACCCAGGCGGCCAGAACACGCGCGGCGCGGCCCTTGAGCACAAGGCGCGGGGTCTTGCCGCGTGTGGTGGTTTTGGTCTCGATCATAGTGATCCAGATCAGCCCGTCGGTTTCAAAGTCCTCAAGCGCAATATCCTCCCGCATCAGGCCGGTTATTTCCGACCGCCGCCGCCCGCCAGAGGCCCAGGCCGTCATCAGGATCGCCCGGTCGCGCAATCCGCGCAGGGACCCGTTGCAGGTGGCCAAAAGCGTCTCTAACACGTCGCGTGTGATCGGATTTGCGGACTTTGGCGCAGGCATGCGTGCCGCCGCGCGCCGCCCCTTGGCGCGGGCCTGACGGATCAGCGGTGCCTCAAACGGGCTGCGGAGGTTTTTCATCCGGTGAAACGCCCGCCAGGATGCGATGCGCCGGTCCAGCGTCGAAGGCGCAGGGCAGGCCAGGGATTTACGCAAACCGGCCGCGATCATCGCCTGCGCCACCACCCGCGCCGGATCATGGGGGGCGGCTTGATGCAGGTCGCGGGTGTGGTCGAGAATAAACCGCAGGGCGACGTCCTCGGTCTCGGGCCAGATCAGGCTCTGACCAAGGGCCTTTTCCCGCCATGCACCGATATAGATCAGATCACGCGCATAGGCGCGCAGGGTGTTTGCGGGGGTGCCGCGCAGATAAAGATCGGCCAGGGCGGCATCGTCGGTGGCCGACAGGGAGGGGCGCGTATTGGATGGGGGCGACAGGGGCATTTGGGTGCGTTTCATTGGGGTGAGAGAGGCGATATTTGTTATCCATGATAACTGATACTTATCATGTCTGACAGAGCATTTTCAAAAACCCCTTGGAAGCGATCAAAAAGCGAGTATTTTGATCGCATGAAGAATAACAATATAGAAAATAACGATGATATCGGGTCGCCTGACCATTCCCCCTATGACCCAAAACCCCTGGCCGAGGCGGATTTGTGGTTTCTGCCCGCCCCGCCAGAGAGTGCTGCGCCGACGGACCCGCCGTGGCCCGTGGCAGATCGCGCGCCGGAGATGTCGGCAGAGGCCTGGCACCAGGCAGAAGCCGCCCAATACCGCGCAGTTTTGGCCGCAGCGCAGGCCGTGGCGCGGTTTGGCGAGCGTCTGCGCCATTTCCCGACCGGCACGGCAGATCGGTTTGCCCTGTCGTCGGTCTCGGCTGTGCTGCGCGGCGAGGGGGTGTGGATTGGCCCGGATCAGATCGCCCTTTACAGCCATCTGCGCCTTGGCACCTCAGAGGACGCGCAAGACTATCTGCGCGCCGCATGGGCGCTGCGCCGTCTGAATGCCGGACTGGACCCGCGTGAGGATCTGCAGGGGTTTCTGGGGCGCACAGCCTCAGCCGAGGATGATCTGCGGCCGCTGATTGATCACTGGACCCGTGCGGTTCAAGACGCCGGGGATCTGCACCCGATCTGCCGTGCCGGATTTGCGCTTGGGGTGTGGCGGCGCTTGGATCTTTCGCCGTTTTCCCAAGCGTTAGAGCCTGTTTTGGCCGCACAGATCATCGGCGCCGAGGGGCTGGCCCGGTTCTTGCCGCTTTCTGGTACGGCGCGCGCCGAATGCGGTGGCGGGGCCGCCGCGCGCCTGGCGGTCTGGCTGGCCGCGGTGGAGGCCGGCGCCCTGGACGGGCTGTTGACGCTGGAACGTCTGGCCGCCTGGCAGACCCGCGCCACCAAGGCTGCGGCCGGTCTGTCAGGGCGCACGCCCGCCGCTTTGATCGGGGCGTTATTGCGATTGCCGGTTTTGTCGGCCGATCTGGCGGCCAGAACCACGGGATGCTCAGCCCCCGGTATCCGGCGCAATCTGGCGCTGTTGTCGGATCTGGGGCTGGTGCGCGAGATCACAGGCCAGTCGCGCTATCGGTTCTGGACGGCGCAGATTTAGAGACGGGGTGGCCGTTGTGATGTTGGGTCTGCGGATGAAGTTGCCGTATATTTCACTCAGCTGAAAGTGTGGTTGGCGGATGGTTTCAAAACCACATGTCCCTGACTGTGCGTGCGTCACGTGGTAAGTCTTTGAAGGTTTTATGACCTTCAAAGTGATCGATTGGCAGGTTGAGGATCGGGCCAGGATTGGTCAGGCGTAGGTTCACCGCAGTCCGATGGCGCCCATCTTCCCCGGCTGCTGTTTTAATGTAATGTGTCACACAGCCGCAATTAGCACAGAAATGAAAGTCGATGTCTCCGCCGTCACTTCGGCGGTAAATATTTGTTTTTCCATCAGAAAATATATCATCGCCAATATAGCCGTATGCCCAAAGAACACCGTAACGACGACAAACCGTACAATTGCATGCGGTGGCTGATTCAGGCAAATCTCTCATTGTCCAGCTTACGTCGCCGCAATGACATGTTCCCTCTGGCATTTGGTGGCCCCCGTTAATTTCATCGCCGGATCAGGTTTGCCCGACTGCTAAAGTACAAGAAAACTGGCAGACAGTTGGCAGGCCTGCAACACCCGTAAGTCGGGGGCGGAGCGGTCATTCATATGCCGACACCGCCCTCTCCCGAGAGCGTGTTTGCAGCGGCTTTGCATCGCCGGGCCGTGCCTTGGCTAGCCGGCTTTGCTTTCGCGTTTGTAGGAAAACACGAACTGATCCAGATCGGCCAGTTTGGTGAACTGGTTTTTCAGCATATCCAGCCGCTCATTGCTGAGCACAGACAATGTGGGCCGTTTGGGGCTTTGGGTGTCGTGTCGCACGGACCGAAAGGTCAAAGGCGCGGCTTTTTCCTCTGCCCGTTTGGGGGCGATTGATTTCAATATGTTCACATGACCCCGGATCGCACGGAGTTCTTCTCCGGCCTGCCGGAGCTTGGTCTCTAAGTCACCCATTGTATTCCCGAAAGATAAATAGCCCACAGCTTGTGTCCTATGCGGGGTCTGACAAGTCCAGAGACTTGGCAGGATCGGCGGGCGTATCGGCGGGAACCTGCTTTTTTGCCCGGCTTTATCCCGCGTGGGTTGAATTTTGATTGGTCTCGCGGCGGCGCACGCCTGACCCCTAGGGCAGCCCTGCGGGCGGATAGGCCTGCACCACGCGCCAGACCGTTTCCTGCATCAATCGTGCGGTGCCTTCACCGGGGGCTGTGGCCGGGGTTCCGTCGGCACGGTTGAGCGCATGAGGCAACCCAACGGGGGATTTCTGATAAAGCACCGCATAATGCGTCAGCGCCACCAGATAGGCCCCCAGATCGTTGATGTGGATGTCATCGCTGAAAAGATCGGCCCGCGCAGACAGGCCATCGACGGGGGTCGCCTCAATCGCGCGGACAAAAGCGGCCAGCACCTGTCCGGCCGGGATCACATAGACCGGATGCGGCATGTCATCATAGGCCAGCGCGCGGCGCAGGATGTCGCCCTCCCAATAGCGGGCCAGATCGCTGTCTATGCGCTCCAGCCAGCCCTCGGGATCGTCCAGCGGATGCCAGGTTTCGTATAAATAGACCCGCATTTCGGGGTTTGCCCCCCATCCGGCCTGCGCCCAGCGGTGCAGGTAATCGCCTGAGTTGAAATATTTGATCGCGTCGCGGATTTCGACCATTTCGGTCAGCACCAGCGCGTCGTACTCCCCCGATGTCACCGCCTCCATTGCGTCGCGGTAACGCGGGTGGTTGTTTTCAACGTCAAAGCCGTTGATTTCCTCATCCGGGTCCCAATGCGCTTTCAGCGGACTGCCCCAGCCAAGCTGGCTGTCATAGCCATGCCCGTCTCCGGCCAATTGCGCCAGCATTGCCGGCATGTCACGCCCGACCAGACTATGGCCAATGTGGTAGGTTTTTTGCGGACCAGCGCCAACGGCCTGCGGGGTCGCATAAAGCGCGTCAAACGCGGCCTGATCCAGTGGTTTGGGCCCGCTACAGCGGGTCAGGCTGCCACAGGCGGCAAGCAGCAATAAAAGAAAAGCGGGGCTATGGCGTTTGAGACGTCTCAGCAATGTTTTGTCCTTTTGTAACGGTCTGAAAAAAACGCCCCAAGGGCATATAAAAAACGTTATTAGGTTTCAATATAGCGCACTCAATTCTACTCTCGACACTGAATATTACCAAAGATGAATAAAATGCCCCACCTGTTGATGATTGCCACCGCTCCGGTCATGCCTGCGGGGGACGCCCTGATTCTGGACGCCAAGTTTGTCGAGGGCATGCGCCAGCATTGCGCCCTGTGGGAGGGCAAGGTGGATTGCATTCTGCACGGCGGGGCGACCCATATCCCGTTTCAGACCACGCAAAACCCTGCGGATCTGGAATTTGGCCTGACAGTGCTGGATCCGGGGCAGCCCGTGACCCGCGACATGCTGCAAGGCTATGATGTGGTGTTTTGTGCCGCCGATGACCATGAAGGTCTGCACATCGCAGCCCTTGGCGCGCAGGTCGGGGCAAAGGTTGTCTATACGATTGAATATACCTTGCAGGCCCGATTGCAGATCGCATGGCTGAGCAAAGACAAAAGCCTTGCGCGCCGGATCTATTCGATGGGCTGGAACACATGGCATGAAATCCGCCGCCGCCGCGCCTTTCGGCACGCCCAGGGCGTTCAGGTCAATGGCTACCCCGCATACAGAGCCTACAAAGGGCTAAACGCCAATACGATGATGTATCTCGACAACCGGATGAAGCCGGATTTGTTTGTCACGGATGATGAAATGCAGCGCCGCGCGGCGCATTTGCAATCAGGTTCCCCGCTGCGGCTGATCCATTCAGGCCGGCTGGAACCGATGAAAGGCGCGCAGGACCTGATCCCGGTTGCACAGCGCCTGCAGGGGAAGGGCATCAACTTTCAGCTGGATATCTACGGCGCGGGCAGCCTGCGCGACGAGATCGCAGATCAGATCAACAGCAAAAATCTGGGCGATCACGTGACTCTGCATGATCCGGTGGATTTCGAGGACGTCTTGGTGCCGGTTAGCCGGACCTGCGCGGATATCTTTCTGAGTTGTCATCGCCAGTCGGACCCGTCGTGCACCTATCTGGAAAGCATGGGCTGCGGGCTGGCCATTGTCGGCTATGCCAATCAGATGTGGTCTGCGGTGCAGGCGCAGGCACAGGCGGGCTGGGCGGTGCCACTGGGGGATGTGGGGGCTTTGGCCGACACCATCGCCACGCTGAATGCGGATCGCGACCAGATCGTCGCGGCCTGCACGGCATCGGTGGCCTTTGCGCAGGCGCGCGATTTCCAAACAGAGTTCGGGCGCCGCATGGATCATCTGGCCGCAACACTCAGGCAAGGCTGACCTTTGGTTTTGCCTGCTGTTCGGAGGGGCGAACCCCAGACGCGCCAATTCTTACATTTAAAAGAACAGGGTGAAATCGTAGTTGAGCGAGACACCCAGAACATCTGCTTCAAAGTCCCCGTCAAAAGATTTGATTTTTCCGGTGCTGACCATCGCACTTAAACGGGGTGTAAATTGATATCCAAGACCCAAATTCACTTGTCCCACGGCGCCGCTACCGACGGTCAGACCGCCGCCGCCTGCAACACCAACAAGACCCTCTGCTTCGACAAAAAGGTTGCCGATCAAATCTTTATGCACACCTGCGCCGACCAGACCCGTCATATAGGCCCCGGCGTCTCCGCCCCATGCGCCAATGGCCTGCCCGGTGAGAAACATGTTGGGAGACATAAAATAGTCAATCTGAAACCCAAGGTTATCGACGGGCTGCGCGGGCCGGTTTCGCCAGTTTGGATGTGTGCCTTTATAGTTCTGCTGGACGGTCCGAATTCTGACCGGATAGGCAAGGCGCCTGTCCACACTGCCCGTATCCGCGGGTCTGGCTGTGCCCAACTGGTAGCCAAAGTTCAGATTTAAAGTGGTGTTTGAAAACGCTGTTGAAGGCGCAAGAAATTTGGACGCGGACACATCGATAAAGGCAGAATTGGGAAACAGATACTGAACGCCGATGGCGGCATCTACCAAAAACCCGCCCCCCGTGGGCACGCCGCCGCCGCCACCGCCCCCGATGGACAGGGTTTCATAGACCGACAGGTTTCTGGTGATGGATTGCCGCGCACCCAACCCGGCCAGAAGATGCATGTACCCCGCGCTGTTGCCTCCGCCGCCTCCGACTGTTTCAAACTGGGCGATCCATGTGTCAGTCAAATGCGTCCGCCACCTGACCCCCAGCATTTTGAAATCTTCCTGAAAGACCGTTGCGCTGGCGTCTTTCAGAACCTGTCTGTTGGCCATCACCGACCGCGTCACCAGTGAAAACTGATGTGTTTTGGAATCTTTTCTGCGCGGAATTGCATTGCCAGCCTGCGCAGCGGTGCCGAAATTCAGGCCAGGTCTGCCCGCCACCGAGAAGGGCAGAGAATAGGAAATATAGGCTTGCGCACTGTCTATATCCCCATTTTCAGGAAAGCTTACATAGCTGACACCCAGACCCAACTGCCCGATGGGAGCCGCGTATTTCAGACCTGCGTGCCCACGCAGCATCAGGCCGCCGCCACTTAGGAAATACCCTCCACGCCCGCCCCCGGCCCCCACAGAAAGCCCACTGTCCAGTGACAGTCTCTGGCTGACGGGAAAGCGCAATCCAGCATGCGCACCGATTGTGATGAAGCCGCCACGCTCCCCCGCCACTGCGGTGTAGGATTCAATGCCATAATTGAAATACTCCCCGGAAAATTCCGACAGCCTGACATTGGCCATGCCCATCTTTTCGTTACCGGGTAACGTCCACCGCTCGTATGTGGTGCTGAGTTCCAGATCCAGCGCGCCTTCCTGGGCGCGGGCCTGTTCCACAGGGGCAATATGGAACAGACAGGCCATGATAAAAACCGCTGCTTTTATGTCGCGCATGTTTGCATTTACCCTGTGAAACCTCGTGCGCAACACCAGGGTCTCAAGGTCTTAACAAACAGTTAAAATGGCCGTCTGGAACAGATTGAGCCGCAGGTTTGTGTCGTTTGCGTCAGCCGAACACCGGGCTGTCAGAGTGTGGGATCACCACGCTGGTGAAAATCAGACCCTGTTGCCGCAGAAACCGCCCCTGTAGCACGTCACCGGCTGCAAACCCGCCGACCGGGTTTTGGAAGGTTGCAGTGAATTGCCCCGCCTCCGGATCAAGGGTAATTTCAAAGGTCTCAAAGCCAAACAGGCTCTGTGTCAGGGGATATTGCGCCTTATAGGCACTTTCCTTGGCGCAAAAGATCAGCTTGGCCAGTGTCCCGCGTCTGTCTGCGGGGTGGCTGTCCAGCCAGCCCCGCTCGGCCGATGTACAGACGATGTCTTCCAGATCGCGGGGCAGGTCTGCGTCGGGTTCCAGATCAATGCCAAGGCTGCGGATGGTGTCGGTCCTGGCCACGGCAGAGAGACATAAAATGTCGCAATGGGTGATGCTGCCGGTCACACCCGCGGGCCAGATCGGTGCACGGTCGGGGGCGTGCAGGATGGGCTGAGGGTCCACGCCGATGGCGGCCAGCGCGCGCCGCGCCGCGCCGCGTCCGGCGGTAAACTCCGACAGGCGTTTTGGCGTCGCCGCTGCCATGGCGGCCGCTTCAGCGGGGAACAATCTGCCGGTTGGGGCTTTGGGGTCTGCCAAAGCCACCGAGATCTGACCGCCCAGCTGGCTGCGCAGGGCCGCTTCCAACCCGGGAACCGGGGTCATGAGCGGGCGTGACGTTTCGCCCTCATTTCCTTGCGGCGCGACATGGCATCGCTGCGGGCTGCGGCCCGTTCGGCCACGGCGGGGGCGTCATCGGGTTTGGACGCAGGTTCAGACACGCCGGATTTCGCATCCACCTGGGCGGCAAGGGCCTGCAGGGTTGGAAAGCGGAAAATGTCCGTGATGCTGAGCTTTGGCACCGACAGGGTGGTGCGTATTTCACGGTGGGCCTGTACCGCCAGCAGTGAATGCCCGCCCAGATCAAAGAAGTTATCGCGCGCACCGATGTTGGCGACGCCCAATATCTGTGACCAGATGTCGGCGATCCTCTGGGCCGATGATCCGTCCGGGGCCGGGGCGCTGGCTGTCGCGGGGGGTGCAGCCTGCACGGCCATGGGGGCCGGCAGCGCCTTGCGGTCGATCTTTTTGTTGGGGGTCAGCGGAAAGCTGTCCAGCGTTACAACACGTGCGGGTACCATATAGTCAGGCAGTCCGGCGCCGATATGTTTGCGCAACGCTGCCTCGGCCACCGGGGCGGTGGTGGTCACATAGGCCACCAGCTGGGTCAGGCCGGGGGTGTCTTCGCGGGGCATCACCACCGATTGGCGCACGCCTGCAAAGCCGTCAATTGCCGCTTCAATTTCGCCCAGTTCAATCCGGTAGCCGCGCAGTTTGACCTGATGGTCAATGCGGCCCAGAAAATCAAGCCGCCCATCGCTGCGCCAGCGCACCAGATCGCCGGTGCGGTACATGCGCGCGCCGCCGGGGGCGGCCATATCAGGCTCTATAAAGGGATCAGCGACGAATCTTTCGTCTGTCAAATCAGGGCGCTGCCAATAGCCGCGCGTCACCCCATCGCCGCCGATATAAAGCTCGGCTGCGGTGCCGATGGGCACGGGCTGGCGGTCCTCGTCCAGCACATAGACCTGGGTATTGGCGATGGGTTTGCCGATGTTGATCACACCCTCGCCGCCTGTTGTCCGTTCGGTTGTGGACCAGATCGTGGTTTCCGTGGGACCATACATATTCTGGACCGGCTTGCCGGTGATCTGGTGCAATTCCTGGGCCAGCGCACCCGACAGTGCCTCGCCGCCAACCAGCACATGCGGCACCCGCGCCAAAGCGCTGCGCGCCTCGTCGTTCATGGTGATCATCTGCGCCATTGAGGGGGTGCACTGCATATGCGTGACCTTGTGGCGGATGATCTGGGCGGCGATGGAGAAATCATCCGCGTCCAGTTCAGTGGCCTGATTGGACTGGCGCAACACCTCGGCCAGCGGGCGCAGACCCTCAAGAACGGTGTCGGTGGCGATGCCATATTCGATCAGGCAGGCGACTTCGCCAACGCCGATTTTTTTCAGCGCTTCGACCCGTTCCACACAGTCCGAAACAGTCCCAAACATGCCGGAATCGTTGAAATACCGCTCAAAGGCGAAATCGAGGATGCCTTCCAGCTCGTCCGGTTCCAGACTGCCCAGATCAAGATCAAAGGCGTTTTTGGCCCCCTCAGGGCGCTTAAAGGCGGGAAAGGCCCAGGCGTATTGTTTGATCAGCCCGGCGGCACTGCGCAGATAGCTTTTCATCGGCTCGCGGGCGACGTCGCGCGCGGCATCGCGGCTGTCGGCGATATAGGTGTGCAGCATCAGCGTGACGGTGTGGTCGGCCGGATCATGCCCGGCGCTGCGCAGCGCCTTGTGGTAGATTTTGATCTTTTCGGCGACCTCATCCACGCTTTGGCCCAGAAGGTGGGTCAGAACATTGGCGCCCAATTCGCCCGCCTCAACCCAGGTGGCGGGGTTGCCGGCAGAGGTGACCCACATCGGCATTTTGTCCGAAATCGGGCGCGGCTGGGTGACAACCGCGTGCATCGCGCCATCCTGGCGGGGGAATTCAACCGCTTCGCCCGCCCAAAGCCGGCGCACGGTCTTGATCGTCTCTATCAGGGCGGTTTTATTGTGTGGCGGCGTGTTTTCGGGGCGCAGCACAAAATCATCGGGCTGCCAGCCCGAGGCCATGGCCAGCCCGACACGGCCCCCCGTCAGATTGTCAATCACCGCCCATTCTTCGGCAATGCGCGCAGGATGGTGCAGGGGGGCGACGATACTACCGGCGCGCACCGACAGATTTTTGGTCACGGCAGCCACCGCCGCACCGGTCACGGACGGGTTGGGATAAGGCCCGCCAAAGGCGTGGAAATGCCGTTCAGGCGTCCAGACAGCGCAAAAGCCGTGGTCATCGGCGAATTTCGCGCCTTCCAGCAGCAATTTGTATTTCTCGGTGCCGACAGCATCGTCATTCCCCCAGTAATAGAGACTGAAATCCATCGGCGTGTCGGATACCTGCAGCCCCCCGTTTGAGATCAGACCGCGGTCTTCATCGCTGCTAAGCACCAGTTTGAAACCCCGCGCAAGGGTCCAGAACAGTTCCAGCACCGAGATATCAAACGACAGGCTGGTCACGGCCAGCCAGACGCCCGCAGGGTCATGGCTGATATGGGCGTCCATGCCGGTAAAGAAATTCGATACATTGCGGTGTTCAACCATGACGCCCTTGGGCTTGCCGGTCGAGCCGGAAGTGTAGATCAGATAGGCCAGATCAGAGGCGGAAACACCGCTGTCGGGCGTGTCTGTGGCGGCGGCGGCAATGCGCGGATCACTCTCTAACACAAGCACTTTGGCACTATGCGCGGGCAGGCCCGCTGCCAGATCGCTCTGGGTGATGATCACCGGTGCGGCGCTGTCTTCGATGTAGTAGGCAATGCGATCAGAGGGGAAGCCTGGGTCCAGCGGCACATAAGCGCCCCCGGCCTTAAAGATCGCCAGGGCGCCCACCAGCAATTCGGTCGAGCGGCGCAAATGCAGCCCGACGGTTTTGCCGGGGCCGACGCCCATATCGCGCAACACATGGGCCACCTGATTGGCGCGCGCATCCAGCGCGGCATAGCTTAGCACCTCGCCTTCAAACACCAGTGCTTCGGCGTCCGGCGTGCGGGCGACCTGGGCTTCAAACAGCTGATGAATGCAGGCATCTGCCGGGTAGGCGGTTTTTGTGTCGTTCAGGCCCTGCAGGATGTGCTGGCGTTCTGCATCCGGCAGGATCGGCAGGGCACTAAGCGCCTGGCCGCGCGCGTCAGGCATGGCAAGGGCTGTGCCAAGGGTTTCAAGACGCGCTGCGATCAGATCCAGCAGGGCGGCGGGCATCTGTGCGGCATCCGCGATCAGGGCGGGGGCGTCACCGGTGGCAAGGGTCAGAACCGTGCCGGAAATGATTTCACGGCCGGATGTCACCCCGACCTGCGGCATTTGCGCAGCATCCAGACCCGGAATACGCGCGGGCAGATCGCAGGCAAAACCGCCCTTGCTGCGCGCGGTTGCGATCTCATCGGCGAGTGCGGTGCTGGCGGCGTCAAAGCTGTCTTTTGTCTCAAACCGCAGCGGCACCCAGTCTCTGACATAGGGTTTTGGCGCGTTATGGGTGGTTCCTGCGTCCTGCCAGGCCAGATCAATGGTGCTGTCATCGCCAAGGCGCAGGACCAATGTGGCCAGCACTGCGGCCTGATCATCCGCGCCTAGTGCCGCGGGCAGATTTAATTTGCGCGTCTCGACGCCCTTGGCATCCGTGGCCTGCATCAAAGGGGCCTGCGCCGGGGTCAGGGTTTCAAGACGTTTGCGCCAATAGGGTTCTGCGCGCAGGGTTTTGGCCAGGACGGCATCAAGGGCCGTTGCCTCGGCTGCCGAGGGCGAGGAGAGGACATCGCCTGCCTGTGGCAGGTCCGCATCGCCTGTGCAGGGTCTGATATTTGTCAGCGCAATGGCGCCTGCACCGGTGGCAACAGTCAGTGTGTCGCCGTCGCTGGCAAGGACCGTACCGGGGGCCGCATCGGGGCTGTCTTCGGCGACAGAGGCGGCGCCGATCAGCCAGATTTGGCCATTCGCTTCGATCTTGGGGCAAGACAGCGGGTTCCAGTAGTCGCCATGATCAAGGCCCCGCACCAAGGCCACCAGATCTTTGGCGGATGTATTGAAATCCAGCCGTGCGGCAGCGGCGGGCCGGGCGTCTTTGGCGAAATAGCTGCGCTGGGACAGGTCCTGAGCGCGGCGGCCGGGCAGACCATCTGCCACGGCCGATATCACCGCGCCGAAACTTTCGATCGCCGCGACATAGCATTTGGTGTTCATCGTCAGGGCAGTGTCATGGGGGGCGATGTCAAAGCTGCGTTGCTCGATGATATCGCCTTCGTCGATGCCGCCTTCGATCAGGTGCCAGGTGATGCCGTGCTGCGCCTCGCCGTTGATCAGCGCCCAGGCCGGTGCGTTCAGACCGGCATAACGCGGCAGGGGCCCATCGTGAAAGTTGATCGCCCCTTTGGCGGCGCGGTCCAGCAGGGCCTGCGGAATAATATCGAGGTTGGCGATGGAAAACAGCCAGTCACAGGGGGTATCCCCCAGCCGATCCGCCAGATCAGACCCCGGCCTATGCACGCTTAGACCCTGTTTTTCGCCCCAGGCGCGCACGTCCGGGTTGCGGGTGACAAGGGCGCTGATCTTATGCCCGCCCTGCAACAGCATGTCACCGCATTGAATCACAAGGGATTCGTTGCCGATGACGATGGAATTGAAATCGGACATGGGGTTATTCTCCGGTCGTTGGATGGGGCGTGGATGTCAGCGCAGGTTGCGGTTTTGGATTCTCGCGGCGCCGGGCGGTCAGATCATGCCAGGCCAAGGTGCGCAGGAAATGCGACGGCGTGTTGTTGGCGCGGCGCGTCACCAGACAGCGCAGCCAGTGCAGCCCGCCCCCCGCCAGATGCGCCAGCGTGGCCAGACCCGCATAAAGCCGGCCGTGGTTCTTGGTGAAATAATAGCGCCGCGAGGCAAACCAGTAGCCCGGCACCCGCCCCCATGTTTTCATGCCCGTGGACACCGACCCGATATGGGCCACACGGCTTTGCGGCACAAACACGGTCTGATGCCCGGCCAGATGGGCGCGGCGGCACAGGTCCGTTTCCTCAAAATAGAGAAAGAATTCTTCGTCAAAGATGCCAATTTCATCCAGCACGCTTTGGCGCATCATGATGCTGGCGCCTGCCAGCCAGTCGACGGGTGTGACCGTGTCCGGGGTTTTGACCGGCACGGCATATTTGGCCAGCAGACGGCTGACCGGGCCAAACTGGATCGCCCCTTCGAATTCGCTGAACACGGAGGGAAACCGGAATGTCGTCAGATGGGTGTCGCCGTCTTCGCCATGGATGTAACTGCCGGCAAAACCCGCGTCGGGGTGGGTTTGCAGATGCGCCAGCAGCAGACGAATGGCGTCTTTGTCCGGGAAGGCGTCAGAGTTCAGCACATAGACGTAATCGGGTTTCGATCCATCCTTCAGCCCGGCGCGGATGCCGACGTTATTGCCCGCCCCAAAGCCGCCATTGCGGCCCGATGCCAGGACCCGGACCGGGATGTCCGGATCGGGGCCAAGGCCTGCCACATACGCCGACAGCGTCTCGAAGGATCCGTCCTGTGAGGCGTTATCAACGACGGTGATTTCACCGGATAACCCGGCCATCGCGGCCCGCGCTGCGGCGATGGATTTCTGGGTCATCGGGGCGGTTTTATAGTTCAGGATGATGGTCAGAACTGTGGGGTGAGACATCGTTATTCTGCTGCCTTTTTAATGGTGCGCAGGCCTGCGGAGACGGGTGCGACGCCGGGGCTGCGACCTGCCGCCTCAATACAGCGCTTCATCCGGGCGCCAAGCACCCGTACATTCGGCTCTAACACCATGGAATCGTGGTCTCCGGGCACTTCGAACACTTCGATTTTGGGCGCCCAGCCGGTCCAGCCATTGTCATGCAGCACATAGTCACGTTCATCATTGATCCAGCGGCCTGGGGCGACTTCCCAGGTGCCAACCAAGGGCGGGCGCATCATTGCCAATGGGCCGTTCCAGGGTTTGACCTGGTAAGACCGCACGCTTTCCATGAACGCGGCTTCGATTTCGGTGTTGTGGAACTGATTGGCGGGCATGTCATCGCCGTCCGCGTCACCGCGGCGCTTGGAGAGTTCCCATGCAATGCGGTTTCTGGCCCATTGCAGCGGATAGTTCAGGCCTTTTTTGCGCAGCTCAATCCATTGGATCATAAGCCGGTCACGCAGGGTCACAGGCTCTGCCACCGGCAGCGGTGTGTCGAGCATCACCAGAACCGATACTTCTTCGCCCATGGCTGTCAATTGTTGTGCGATCTCATAGGCGGTGATGCCGCCGCCGGAAAATCCGCCAACCATATAAGGCCCATGCGGCTGCACGGCACGGATTTCAGCGATGTAATCGGTGGCCGCCTCAACCAGGGAGGTATGGGGCGCCTCATCGCCGTAAAGCCCGCGCGCCTGCAACCCGTAGAATGGCCGGTCCGCGCCCAGAAGATGCGCCAGATGGCGCAGGTTCAGCACGTTGCCAAACATGCCCGCAACCAGAAAGAACGGCGTTTGCGGTCCGGCCTCGCCTGCGTGCATCGGCACCAGATGGGTAAAGCGGCGGGTGGCGGTTTCGGGCGCTGCGGTGGCATTGTCACCGGCATCCGAGGATGTGGCCACACCGCGTGCGGCGATCATTTCAGCGCATTTGCGGATGGTTGGCGCTTCAAACAGCACCGAGATCGGAAAATCGACACTATAGGCCTTGCGCACCTGCGCAAACAGCCGCACCGCGATCAGCGAATGGCCCCCGAGGTCGAAAAAGCTGTCTTCGACGCCGACCTGATCGACACCCAGCAAATCCTGCCAGATGCTGGCCAGTTTTTCCTCGATGTCATTGGCGGGGGCGGCGTATTCGGAATCCAGTTCCGGCCGCTGGAAGGTCTGCTCGGAGCTTTCCGGCACCGCCGAGCTTTCGGCGACTTGCGCGGTCAGCAAATCCAGATCCAGCGAAGACACGATGACCTGTGGCGCCGATGAGGCCAGCGCGCGGAAAAACGCATCCGAGCCTTCATGCGGTTTGATGCCCTGCGAGATATTGTGCCGCAGCCGTTCTTCGGCAGGTGACAAGGGGCGCGGTGCGTCCTCGTCTATCTGTGCGACGGCGGCGTTTTCGGTTTTGGCGAAATCGGCAACGCTGTCCATGCGCCGGATCGAGAAGCCTTTGATCTCGACGCAGACGGTGCCATCGGGGGCCATGATGGTGACATCAAAGCTGGCCATCTGGCCGCCGGCGTGGTTGTCACCGGCATTGCGGACCCAGCTGACCACCTCGCGCGGCAGATCGCGGTAGACTTTGACAGAGCCATAAGACACCGGTACCCACAGGTTGGTGGGCTGGTAGTCGCGGATCAGATCCATCGCCCAGCCGGTGGCCAGATCCATCAGACCGGGGTGCAGCACATAGCCATCGTCCAGATCGCCCTGATAGGCATCTGACAGTTTCAGATCGGCCAGACCTTCGTTGTCGCCATAAGCGGTCGACATCAGCACCCGCCAGCGCGGGCCAAAGTTCAGATGTTCTTCTTGCCGCGAGGTGATGGCGGCACCTGCATCCGCAGTGGCCGCCACTGTGCAGCGCGCGCGCAGGGCCGCGATATCCACCGCCTCGGGGGTCTCCATCGGCAGCAGGGACAGGCTGGCCTGGGCGTTGATCTCAAAGGCGTCCGTATCGCTGCTTTGCACCGAGAAATCATAGCCGACATCGCTGCGCGGCAGCCGCAGACGGATGTTTTGGGCCACGTCATCGCCCACAGCCAGCGGGCGCAGGAAATAGAGATCGCGAATTTCAAACGGGCTGGTTTCGCCCTGCGCCTCCAGCGCTTCGGCGGCCAGTTCCAGATAGCCGGTGCCGGGCAACAGTGCGTCGCCTGCTTTGGTGCGGTGTTCATCCAGGAACCAGCGGTCCTTGGCGGTATATGTGGCGGTAAAGACCCGGTTATGGGCCGGGCCAAAGGTGGCGGCGTCCAGCATCGGGACATGGGCCGGATCAGAAGGCGGCGGCGTGGCGCTGCCGGACCGTGCCAGCATCGCATCCGCGGCCATGCCGACCTCGGACCAGACCCCCCAGTTGATCGCCAGCACCCGGGTTTTGTCGCCCTTGCGCGATTTGGCATAGGCATTCAGATATTCGTTGGCGGCGACATAATCGACCTGACCTGCGGGCGTGGTCACGGTTGACGTTGACGAGAACAGCACCAGCCAGTCCAGCGTGCCATCGGGAAAGATGCTTTCCAGCACATGGGTGCCATGGACCTTGGGCGTGAGCACGTCCTCGATCTCCATGGTGGATTTACCCATGATCGGGGCATCGGCAATCAGCCCTGCGGCATGGATCACACCGTTGATGTCGCCAAAGGCGTCGCGGGTCTGGGTCACCGCGTCGCGCATGTCTTCGACGTTGCTGACGTCGGCGGCGATGCACAGCACTTCGCCGCCCAGGTTTTCGAGGTCCTGAATGGCGCGGATGCGGCGCACAACAGGGTCTTGCGGCGCGTTCTGGTGCAGCACCTGATCCCATTGATCGCGCGGCGGCATGGCGCTGCGTGACAGCAGCACAATGCGGGCCGAATGGGTGGTGATCAGATCGCGGGCGATGGTCAGGCCAATGCCGCCAAAGCCGCCGGTGATCATATAGACACCTTTGTCGCGCAGGGGCAAATCACCCTTGTCAGGCTCTGGTATCTCCAGTTTGCGCACCGACAGTTCATAACGTTTTTCACCGCGCAGGGCGGCGGTGATATTGGCCGGTGCGGCAATCAGATCTTCGAGGGTCTGATCAATCAGCCGGTTCATTTGCGGCGCGATCTGACCCTTGCGCCGGCCTTTGGCAGCCAGCGGCAGATCCAGATCAAGCACCGTTGTGGTGAGCCCCGGAAATTCCTGCGGCAGCACCCGTGCAGGTCCCATGACGGTGGATTTATCAGGATAGCGCAGCGCCTCGTTGCTGACCTGCATGGCCCCCGATGTCAGAACCGTCATATGCACAGGCATTGCCAGATCTTCGCCGCCGATGGCCTGGCCCAGGAACAACAGGCTGTAGAAGCCCTGTTCCTGATTGCGATGGAAAAAGCTGCTGCCGGGGCGGAAGCTTTCGTCCCCGGTGACCAGCCAGCCGTGCAGAATGCGGGTGGGTGCCTTATCTTGGGCGATCAGATCACCGATCAGCTGATCATAGTTTTCGCGCCCCCGTTCAGGGGCAATCACATAGCTGTCGTCGCCGGTTTTCACAAAGGCGTCGCCGGGGGTGACGGTGACCACACGCTGGCCCGCACCGCGCAGGCGCTCAGAGATGCCGGTACACAG
Organism: Sulfitobacter sp.; assembly: GCA_049680295.1. GTDB lineage: Bacteria > Pseudomonadota > Alphaproteobacteria > Rhodobacterales > Rhodobacteraceae > JBAUHN01. Next base: position 58,124 of record JBAUHN010000355.1, on the reverse strand, counting down.
ACCGGTGTTGTCTTCAAAGACCAGCCATGTCTGCGTCTCGGCGTCTTTCAGATCATGGGTGACATCCAGATCACAGGCGGCATAGCGCGGCACCCAGGCCGGGCGGTAGCCCCAGTCGCCCACATCATCGGTACGGGTCAGCCATTGGGCCTGACTTTGGGTCTGGTTGCTGCCCGGTTCAATGAAATAGGGCGCGCGCTGAAAGGCGTATCCCGGCAGCGGCACACGGTTGCGCCGTGCCTCGCCCCAGATCTGCGCCCAGTCGAATTCACCGCCAACCGCCCAGACCCGGCCCAGCATCGCCATGAAATAGGCGTCATCGGCTGTGGTGTCATCGGGATGGCGCAGGCTGCCTATGACCTGATTGGCGCTGACCTTGTCATGCATGCCGGTCAGCGACGACAGCGCCTTGCCCGGTCCGACCTCAATAAAGATGCGGGGGGTGGCGTCTGTCGCAAGCGTGGTGATGCAATCGGCAAAGCGCACGGTGTGACGCAAATGGCCGACCCAATAGTCAGGGTCCATGGCCTGCGCATCCGTCATCATCTGCCCGCTGCGGTTTGAGACAATAGGGATTTGCGGCGCGTTTAACGTGATCGAACGCAGATAGGCGCCGAAACGCTCCAAAATAGGCTCTAACATGCGCGAATGGGCGGCAATATTGATGCCGATCCGCTGGCAGTCGACCTCGCGGGCTTTCAGGACCTCCTCCAGCACGTCCAAGGCGGCCTGCGGGCCTGTGGCGACGCTGAGGTCCGGCGCGTTGATCGCGCCCAGATCCAGATCGTCGCCCAGCAAAGGTTCCAGTTCAGCAGCAGGCAAGGGCACGCTGAGCATGCCCCCGGGGGCCACGGTATCAAACAGCTGACCGCGCAGATGCACCAGACCGATGCAATCCTCAAACGACATCACACCGGCGACACACGCGGCAGTGTTCTCGCCCATCGAATGGCCAACAAGCACGTCGGGTTTGACACCCCAGGACATCCAAAGCTGCGCCAGCGCATATTCCACGATCATGATCAACGGCAATTGCACGGATGGCGTTTTCAGACGTTCCTCGGCGCTGGCGTGATCTGCCGCACCCGGCAGCCAGATCGCCCGGATGTCGTAATCGAGCTTGGGCTGCAGAATATCGAGACCCCGGTCCATCCATTCCTGGAACACCGGCTCGGTCTCATAAAGATCGCGGGCCATGCCGGCGTATTGGGCGCCGCCACCGGGGAACATAAAGACGGATTCGGGGGCGTCATCGACCAGCGTATGGGTGAACACCCGGCGCGGATCGTTTTCTTCCAGCAGCTGTGCCGCCTCTGCGTGGTCTGCGGCCACAATCACCCGGCGTTTTTCAAAGGCGCGACGGCCCTCTTTGAGGGTCCAGGCGATATCGGCCAGCGATTGGTCAGGGTTTGCGCGCAGATGGGCGGCCAGGGCTGCGGCATTGCCGTCCAAAGCGGCCTTGGTGCGGCCCGAGACGGTCAAGATCTGAAACGGCCAGTCGGAATCTTCTGATGGGGCGCGCATCGGCGCTTCTTGCAGGACAACATGGGCATTGGTTCCGCCCACACCCAGTGAATTTACCCCGGCCCGGCGCGGACCTTTGTGCGACGCCCAGTCGGTCAGCTTGTCATTGACGACAAAGGGGCTGCCATCGAAATCAATCGACGGGTTTGGGGCCTCATAGCCCAGCGAGGGCGGGATTTGCTTGTGGTGCAGCGACAGGCTGGTTTTGATCAGGCTGGCGACACCGGCCGCCGTATCAAGGTGGCCAATGTTGGTTTTGACCGACCCGATCCGGCAAAAACCCTGATCGTCCGTGGTCTCGGCAAAGGCTTGTGTCAGGGCCGCAACCTCGATCGGGTCGCCCAGATAGGTGCCGGTGCCGTGACATTCGATGTAATCAATGGTGTCGGCCGGGGTGCCGGCCATCATATGCGCCTCGGCAATGGCGGCGGCTTGCCCATCGACGGAAGGCGCCAGATACCCGGCTTTGGCGGCGCCATCATTGTTGATCGCCGTGCCCTTGATCACCGCCCAGATGTGATCGCCATCGGCAATCGCGTCCGCGAGACGGCGCAGCACAACAACGCCCGCCCCTGATCCAAAAACCGTGCCCTGGGCGCGGTGATCAAAGGCATGACAATGACCATCCGGCGACAGGACTTCGCCTTCTTTGTAAAGATAGCCGCGCGCGTGGGGCAATTCGATCGTCACACCCCCCGCCAGCGCCATGTCACATTCGCCGTTCATCAGCGCCTGACAGGCATAATGGGTGGTCACCAGTGATGTCGAACAGGCGGTCTGCATGTTCACGCTGGGGCCTTTGAGGTCCAGTGTGTGGCTAAGACGTGTGGCCAGAAAATCCTTGTCGTTGCCGGTGTGGCGCAGCAGGAACATGCCGACATTGTCGACCAGATCCGGGTTTGAACAGACGTTGAAATAGAAATAGCTGCCCATGCCGCAGCCGGCAAAAACGCCCACCGGTCCGGGGGTGTTTTCAGGCGGGTGGCCCGCGTTTTCCAGCGCGGCCCAGGCGACCTCCAGAAACTGGCGGTGCTGCGGGTCCATGATCGCGGCTTCTTTGGGGGAAAAACCAAAGAATTCGGCGTCAAATGTTTCAAAGCCTTCAAGCACGGCAGCATAGGGCACATAATCGGGACGGCCTGAAATATGTTCAGGCTCACCGGCGGCGCGCAGTTCTTCGGGGGTGAGTTTGCGGATCGATTCGACGCCACCCCGCAGGTTGTCCCAGTAATCGCCAATGGTGCGCGCACCCGGAAGATGCGCTGCCATACCAACGATAGCGATGTCGTTGTCGTTTACCGGAATATCTTGATCAGAACCGTCCATAACGTTCGGGCATCCTCTTTAATACTGTCTGTCTTAATACAAAAATTAGGGTGTCTTTGGGGCGGTAATCTGTCTTCTAGACGCTTTTTTTAAAAAAATTTGTTAAGGGCAGAATACGCGAAGGAGGCCAATCGGCGCAACGTGTAGGGTGCAATTGCAACTATGTGGTGTATGGCCTCATCGGGGGGTGCGATATTTCACCATTGCCCGCAGGCCCTGGGAAACGGCAGGCCATATTATCCAGAGGCCCGCACGCCCGCGCCTTTGTAATCTGTCACAACTTTCCAGACCAGATCCTGCATCCACAGGGCAAGGTCACGGCTGGGCGGTCGCGCCAATCCAAGATTATAGGGCAATCCACGCGGGTTCTGGCCGTAAATCACAGCATAATGTGCCAGTGCGATAAAATAGGCGCCCTTATCGTTGACGTGGATTTCATCCTCGAACACATCCGAGATGTTGGTCAGCCCCGGTGCCCTACCGGCCTGAATTGCGTCATAAAGGGCGGCCATCAGCAAAGGACCGGGGATGATGCGCATCGCGGGCGATCCCTTGGGGCGGTTGGCATTGACGTATTTGGCCACATGTTCCCAGCGCGCGAACTCCAGCGGCAGCCGCTTGCGGAACGGGATATTGCCTTCGGGGTCTTTATAGGGGTTTTCCCAGTTCGGGCCGCTGGTGATATGGACCCAGGACGCATAAAGGATGGTTTCGGCGCCTTTGCCATTGTTGCCTTTGGACCATGTGTTTTTGAACCAGCGCAAAGCCAGTTCATCGGATTTGTGATGCGGCAGGGTCAACGACATCGACACCCCTTCGGTCAGCACCAGCACTTCGTATTTGCCGATGTCGGCGCGCGCGTCAGGTTCGCCGTATCCGGGTGCGTTGTCCCAACGCCAGCTCATCGGGCTGCCGGGAATGGTGGATCGGTCGATGACCGGGTTCTGGATGCCACGGGCGCTGACCATGCCGCGCAGAATCTCGGGGATCGGATCGGTCAGGCTGTGACCTGATTGGATGACGCGCAGGTTCAGGCGGCGCGCGTCGGGGCTGCGCGCCAGTGTCGGGGCAATATCTGTGGTCGGGGCCGCGCTGGTGGCGCCTGCTGCGTTGGGAAGATCGCTGGCCGCCCCCGCCTGACAGGCCGCCAGAACCGCCATGGACAGGCAAAACCCAATCCGTTTTATCACTGCCATAACTGTCATGATCTTACCCCTTAAATTCACAGGCCCGTATCGCTGCTGTCAGCGATGAAAGCGGTTCTTTAACAAAAGAAAATTATGCGCCGATTATAACTGTGTTTGCAAACCAGTGCAACAAAGCCTCCGGTGCTTTTGAGGCAGTGACAGGCCTTGATACTGTGGTAATTTCCATCGAAAGTTGAATGCGCAAACCTCTTGCCCTAAACCGAGAGGCGAATCCCTGCGAAGTGGCGGTCCTCTGCTCAGATGGCCCCCTCTGGCTGGAGGACAACCGCTCATGCCTTGTGGAATTGTTTCCCTTTAGGGCGCAGATAGTATCTTTGTCGGCCAATGAGCCCTATGGCGATCAGACTGACGACCCGAACACAGGTAGACCCCAGGTTATGACTTCAACCCCAGCCCCCGGACGCGACGAACTCCGCGCCGCCCAACGCAGCGGTCGCGCGCTTATTTTCTGGGCGATCATATTCAGCATCTTTGTCAATCTGCTGATGCTGACAGGGCCGCTTTATATGTTGCAGGTCTATGACCGGGTGCTGTCGTCGCAATCGGTCGAGACATTGATTGCGCTATCAATTCTTGTCACCGGATTGTTTGTCCTGATGGCGGTGCTGGATTTTGCCCGTGGCCGGGTGATGGCGCGGGTGGGGGCGCGGTTTCAGACCGCCATGGACGGGCGGGTGTTTGAGGCAACGCTGCGCCGTTCAACCAACCCGCAGGATCAGGCGGTGTCGGGGGCGGTGCTGCGCGATCTGGATTCGGTGCAGGCTTTTCTGGGCTCGCCGCTGTTGCTGGCCCTGATGGATGTGCCCTGGACGCCGCTGTTCGTGGCGGCGATTTTCCTGTTTCACCCGATGCTGGGCTGGCTGGCCGTCGCCGGGGCTTCGGTGCTGATTGTCTTTGCGCTGCTCAACCAGATTTTGACTGCCCGCAGGGTCCGCCAAAGCCAGATCGCCCTGCAAGGCGCCCATAGCTTTGCCGATCAGGCCCGTGCGGGCAGCGAGATTATTCTGGCCCAGGGCATGCGCTCGACCATCCGCGATCGCTGGCTGTTGCGGCGCAATGACGGGTTGCGCAAAAGCATTGGTGCCAATGACTGGACCGGCAGCCTGACATCACTGACCAAATCATTCCGGATGTTTTTGCAATCCGCGATGCTGGGCCTGGGCGCGTTTTATGTGCTCAAGGGCGAAATGACGCCCGGCTCAATGATCGCGGGCACCATCCTTTTGGGCCGCGCGCTGGCGCCGATTGAACAATCCATGGGCCAGTGGCCGCTGCTGCAGCGCGCGCGCGCCGGCTGGCAGGCGCTGTCGGATTATTTGGCAAAAGTCCCGCCCATGGTCGAGCGGACGCAACTGCCGGTGCCCGAGGCGCGGCTGAAAGTTCTGGGGCTGACGGTTGTACCTCCGGGGGGCAAGGTGCCGACATTGCGCGCGCTGTCGTTCGAATTGCAACCGGGCAAGGCGCTTGGCGTCATTGGCCGCAGCGGATCGGGTAAATCGACACTGGCGCGCACGCTTTTGGGCTATTGGCAGCCTGCCGCGGGCGAAGTGCGGCTGGGCGGCGCGACGCTGGACCAATATGATCCCGAACGGCTGGGCCAGCACATTGGCTATCTGCCGCAATCGGTGACCCTGTTCAGCGGCACGGTGGCCGAAAACATCGCCCGCATGTCGCAAACCCCCGATGCCGAAGCTGTGGTCGCCGCCGCCCGGCGGTCCAACGCGCATGACATGATCACCCAATTGCCCGATGGCTATGATACGGTTCTCAACGGCAATGAAAACCAGCTGTCGGGCGGCCAGCGCCAGCGCATCGCCCTGGCGCGGGCGCTTTATGGCGACCCGGTGCTGCTGATCCTGGATGAGCCGAACTCGGCGCTGGATTCGGATGGATCAGAAGCGCTGAACTTTGCCGTGCGCGGTTTCAAAAAGGCGGGCCATTCGGTCATCATCATGACCCACCGCCCGATTGCGATTGCCGAATGCGACACGCTGATGGTGGTTGAAAACGGCATCATTGCATCCATGGGTCCGCGCGATGAGGTGATGGATAAAATGCTGAAAAACGCGGGCAACGTGAAAAAATCGCTGGTCAACCGAAAGGCGGTCTGAGGCTATGAAGGCACAAGAAAAAGCCCCTGTCTGGGGCGCCAAGCTGCCGCTTGTTGCGGGCATTCTGGCCATTTCGGCGCTGGTTCTGGGGCTGGGCTACTGGGGCATGCGGGCCAATATCTCGGGCGCTGTTGTGGCTTCGGGCACGGTGCAGGTGGAAAGCAACCGCCAGGTCATTCAGCATCTTGAGGGCGGCGTTGTCGGCGACATTCTGGTCAAGAACGGCGATCAGGTTGCCCCCGGTGATGTGCTGGTGCGCCTGGATGGCACCCGGCTGATGTCTGATCTGGCCATTGTCGTGGGTCAGTTGCAGGAAATCATGGCGCGCCAGGCCCGGCTGGAAGCCGAACGCGATGGCGCCGCCGAGATCACCTTTGCACCGGAGCTTTTGGCCCTTGCGGCCTCAAACCCGGATGCGCGCAAACAGGTCGAGGGCGAAAGCACCCTGTTTAATGCCCGCCGCGAGGCGCTGGCGCAGGAAATTGATCTGCTGGGCGAACAGAACCTGCAAATCGAAAACCGCGTCAAGGGCATCAATTCCCAGCTTGAGGCCCTGGCCGCGCAAAGCGAGATCATGGAAGGCGAGCTTGCCGATCAGGAAAAGCTGCTCAAGCAGCAGTTGACGCAAGCCTCGCGCGTGCTGGGGCTGCGCCGGGAACGGGCCGAACTTTTGGGCCAGACCGGACGGCTGGAGGCCGAGATTGCCGAATTGCGCGGGCAGGCGACCAGCAATCAGATTGGTCTGTTGCAGCTTGAAACCCGCCGCCGCGAAGAGGCGGTGACCGCGTTGCGCGATCTGCAATTTCGCGAGATCGAGTTGCTGGAGCGCCGCGGCGCGCTGCGCGACACCATATCGCGGCTCGATATCAAGGCGCCTGTGGGCGGGATCATTTATGAAAATCAGGTCTTTGCGGTGCAGTCCGTGGTGCAGCCCGCCGCCGATCTGATGTATATTATCCCGCAAGATCAACCGCTTGTGGTGTCCGCCCGGATCAATTCGATTAACATCGACGAGGTCTATCTGGGCCAGGATGCAACCTTGCGTTTTTCCGCCTTTGATCAGCGCGAAATGCCCGAAATGGGCGGCAAGCTGTCGCAAATCTCGGCGGATGTGATTGTCGATCCGAATTCCGGGGCCAATTATTATGAAACCAAGATTCTGCCGCTTGAGACGGATCTGGCCAAGCTGACGGGTCAGGTGCTGCTGCCGGGGATGCCGGTCGAGGTCTATATCAAGACCGGCGATCGCACCGCGTTTGAATATCTGACGCAGCCGCTGATGAATTTCTTTAACCGCGCCTTCCGCGAATAGGGTTTGGCTGGGGTAAAGCAAGCAGGCACTGGCCCGGCGCCTGCGGCTTTGTTCCGGGCCTTCATGTATTTTGCACTCGACCTCATGATTGAAAACGGCAACAACGCGCCGGAAATTATCAACAAAACAGACTGGGTCTTTCTATGATGCGCGAGGTTTTACTTGGGATCTGGCAGAATGCGCCGGTTTGGATTTGGCCGCTGTTTTTTATTCTGCTGCTCATCGGCTTTTTGGCGATGCGCACCCGGAACAGCTCAATCATACCGTATTTCTTTTATCCGCTGTTTGGCCTGTCTGCGGCCAATGCGATCAGCGGGCTTGTTCATGTCCCGACAAGCTGGACTGTTTTTGCTGTCAGCTACTTGGTTGGTGTCGCGCTCGCCTTTCGGTGGCAAGATGGCTTGATCCTGCAAAAAACCGGCTGGACCATGCGGCTCAAGGGCGATCGCATAACGATCCTGATCCTGATGCTCATTTTCTTTTCAAACTTTGTGAACGGCGTGGTTGAAGCTGTTGCGCCGCAGATGCGAGAAATGACAGTCTTTACCGCCATTTTTGCAAGTGTGATCGGTATGTGCTCTGGCAGCTTCACGGGCCGTGCGTTGCGGGTCATCACGCTCAGAGGTCGCTCTGCCTCTGCGTGAGGCGGATTGTCCGGTGATCCGCCGCATACACGCCCTCCGGCGGCAGCCCGGGCGATGGTCACGTCAATGGCCGGTTTGAGCCCAGAGTGACGGATGCTGCACTTCGTAGCAAAGTCCGCTTCCCAGTATTTGGCTAATCAGTGGCTTCGAAAGCTTTACGCGCAATCCACTTGACACGTCTTATATGTGTAATAATGTAATTACATGATTACTAATGATGACATGGATTCGATCTTTCACGCGTTGGCACACGTGACCCGACGCGCAATGCTGGATCATGTACGGGCTGATCCCGGTCTAACTGTGGGTAAATTGGCTAGTCATTTTGATGTTAGCCGGATCGCTGTAATGAACCATCTGGCTGTTCTCGAGAAAGCTGAACTCGTCATCAGTGAGAAAGACGGGCGGTCACGCAGGCTCTATCTAAACGCCATGCCAATCCAAGACATCCACGAACGATGGACCGACACCTATTCATCCCATTGGGCTGATCGGGTGAACATAATCAAGCACGCTGCTGAGGCAGCGGTACGTAAATTGGAAGAGAGGGAAAACGATGACTGAACCGGTATTCGCCAAAGCCAATATCAACCGCACTTTTATCAAAGCTCCGATCGAGACGGTTTGGTCAACGCTAGTTGCAACTGATAAGGCGCTGCCGTTTTTCTTTGGTTCCATTTGCCAGACAACTGACGGCCTGAAACCCGGCGCAAGCTACAGAATGGTTCACCCAAACAAAAAGGTAGCGATGGTCGTTGGTGAGGTTGTCGCGTTCGACCCGCCACGAATTTATTCCCACACGTTCCAGATGACCAATATCGATGAACCACCCTGCAAGGTGACATACGAACTTGTTGAAAAGGATGGGGGAACCGAGTTTTCGCTCACCATTGAGAATGCAATTGAAGGCGGAAAACTCTTCAAGGAAATGGCAGGCGCTCAAGGATTTATAGGCTCGAACTTGAAGACACTTTGCGAAACTGGACGCCCCGCCTTGACGGGCCGAATGGTTGGATTGCTGTCACCGGTTTTTGGGTTGTTGGCAAAGAAGGGCCAAAGCATCGAAAACTGGCCACTCAAATAACGCCATCTATGAAATGATACTTGTTGAAAGGATTTAATGATGGACACCTCAGCTACTATGAAAACATCCACTGATGCACCCAAATGGCTTAAGATCATCGCGATAATTGGGATCGTTTGGTACGCATTTGGCCTGCTTCAATTCTGGCTTGGGTATTCAATGGAAACCCTCGCCGCGTCCGAAGCCGGTGCTATCACTGCGGCACACGCTGCAGCCATTGATGGAACACCACTCTTAATATGGGTCGCCTTCGCTGTCGCGTCGGGCGCAGGGCTGTTGGGATCAATTCTGCTCTTCGCCGAGTCATCCAATGCAAAGCTGGTGTTTGCTTTATCTGTCGTCTCAGCGGCGATCTATTATGTATGGGTTTACGTCATAAGTGGCACTGGCGGAGATCGCCCTTCAGAGGAAATCTTCATCGCGGTAGTGGTCGTCGCTGTGACCCTAGGCCTTCTATTTCTAAGCCGCCGGATGACTTAGTTATTCCATTTTTAGTCGCGTTACATCGAAACCAGCCATTCATTTGAGACGCGTCAATGATCGTTTTGTCCCGCAAAGCCGTTATTGGCCGTCCAGTGGGCCGAAGAAAATCCTGATTAAAGCGTCCCGCCTTTAACCTGAGCCATTAAGCATCACTTTTCGCGTTGAGCCGCAGGCGAAGGCAGCGAACAAGTGAAACATGTTTAAGGCGGGGCGCTCTGAAACGCCGCCTCCGGGGCTGCGCCCGTTCGACCCTGAAACTGTCCCCCGGACAGTTTCCGAGACGGGTCTCACCCCCCTACATATTCGGGAAATAATCTTCACAGCTCCCTTCGCGGTAGACATCCGCCGTGCAGCAATGCAGCCCGCCGCCAAAGGCATAGGCGTCGCGCATTTCGACCTCGACGACCTCCATGCCCAGCTTGTCCATCTGTTCGGCCTGATAGACCTCGGATTTCTCGACGCAGACGGTTTTCGGGTCCAGCACCAGCACGTTCATGCTCAGCCATGTGGAGGAATAACACAACGGCGGCGGCGTGTTATGGGCGGGGCGCACCGCGTCCACGATCTCCCAGCCGTTTTTGTTGAACATCTCGCGCTGGCCTTCGGGCAGGCGGCGCTGCGGGTTGTTCAGGATCAGGCCGGGGCGCAGGGGGGTGAACGTCGCATCAATATGAATAGGATAGGGATCGCCGGGGAAATTGACCGCATGCACCCGGTGATCGGGAAAATGCCGGCGCAGCCATTCGATGCCTTTAAGGTTGGTGGTAAATCCGTGCTGCACCACCAGATCACGGCCAAAGCGCAAGACGTCGGCGGCATCAAACAGCGGCTCTTCCTCGGTGGTGACAAAAAACTTATCCGCCGCCCATTCCAGCCGCTTGGCATCGCCGATTTTATCGCTCAGGTAATCAGGGTGATAATCCGCATCCGTCAGCCGCGGCTTGGGCGCGCTTTCATGGCGGAAATTCGGGTCTTCGTTGAAATACTGCTGCATCAGGGGGCGGTAGTTGAGATATTCAAACCAGCGGCAGCGATAAGACATCGTCGCCTCCAGCATTTCCGATCCCACGGTCAGCAACACATCGCGCGGCGGCATGCAGCCAAACTGGCTGGCGGTGTGGAAATCAGGCGTGGTGGCAGGCAGGGAATGATCAATCGACGTGGGCCGGTCGACCCTGATGCCGCGGGCACGCAGCTGCGACGCGAACCCATCCAGCAGTTCATTGGCGCGGTCGATCGTATCTTGTGGGCGTCGCCCCCATTGGCCGCGCATATCACTGTCTTCGGGGACTTTGGCGTCCAGCGCGGGTTCCTCGGGGGGGATATGGCAATCATCCGCCCGGCCGACGATCACATGACGCAACGGGTCCCATTCATTCCAGCTGTTCACAACTGTTTTTTCCATTGCCCGAAACCCTTTTTTAAATCCAAATCCAGCAAAGCCTTAAGATCAAAGAGGGGGCCCTACAAGTCTTGGCAGCCCGAGGGCGCGCCGCGATTCGGGTCAGGACGCCGCCCCTGCGCCCCCCCAAAGGTGGGGCAGGAGGGCAACAAACCGCCAGAAAATGCCAATGCGCGGTTTGGCGGGCGATACGCCCCGATAAATTATGCTATGTTTTCAAGGACGAGGTCGCATGTTCAGAAAAAATGACCCGTTGAGGCAGAGTTTAGTTAAGGCAGTATTATGGGCTTTTATGAATCCCGGGGACTGAAATCCCCGATGGCGCTGACCCTTTTGGCAGCGGTTTTTGTGTCGGGCTGTGATCTCAGCCTGCCTTATAACGCCCCGAATATGCGGCTTTCTGACAAGTATTCGCTGATTGCACCGGTGCATGGGCCGTCGCTGGCCGATGAACGCTGGTGGACGGATTTCCACGACCCGGTGTTGAACCAGCTGATTGATCAGGCCTTTGCCGACAACCCATCGCTGCGCCAGGCCGCTGCCCGGATCAGAGAAGCCGAGGCCGGGGTGCGCGCGGCGGGCAATACCGTGTCAGGTGACGGCCGCCTGCAAGGCACGGTTGCAAATACCGACAGTGACAACGCCGAGGTCGGATTGTCGGCCCTGTTTGACCCCTTTGGCGTCGGCACGGCGCGGAAAAAAGCCTCGGCTGCCCGGCTTGAGGCGGCGCGTCTGGGCGAATTGGACGCCCGCCGCCTGCTGCTGTCCGAGGTGGCGCAATCTTATGTGAATATGCGGTTCTTCCAGAAAAGCCTGGTCGAGCGGAACCAGGATCTGCGCTCGCGCCGGGTAACATTGCGCGAGATTACCACGCAGCGTGATATCGGTGTGTCGACGGAACTGGATGTTGTGCGCGCCAAGGCACTGGTGGCTGAATTGCAGGTGGATCTGCCCAAACTTGGCGCCAGCATTGTGCGCGAACGCAACCGCCTGTCGACGCTGGTGGGCAAACCTGTCGGCATGATGAACATCAATCTGGCGTTTTCGGGCAGACAGCCCAACCCGCCGGGCCTGTCCAAAGTTGGCGTGCCGGCTGATATCTTGCGCAACCGCCCTGATGTGCGCGCCGCCGAGCGGCTGTATGCCGCCGCCGTGTCGGGCATCGACGAGGCCCATGCCGCGCGCTATCCGCGGCTCAGCCTCAGCGGTGTGATCCGCGCGCCCTTTGGCGGTGGATCGAGCAGTGAATCGCTGTCTGCCGGTCTGGTTTTACCGGTGTTCAACCAACCCACATTGCAGGCCGAAGTGGGCGCCAGTGCGGCGCGCGCCGATCAGGCCTATGAAGAATGGCGTCAGGTGGTTCTGACAGCCGTTGAAGAGGTCGAGACCGCGCTGAATTCGCTGCATGCCTCCTATGCGGCGGTACGCGCGTCCCGTCAGGTGGTCACCCTGAACGAAAACGCCCTGAACCTGTCGCGCCGCCTGCTGGAAAGCCGCGGCAACATCACCGTTCTGGACCTGCTGGACCGCGAGCGGACGGTGACCACATCGCGCTCGGTGCTGACCAGCAACCAACGTGATCTGGCGGTCGATTTCATCTCGCTGCGGGTCGCATTGGGTATGAATACAGCGCCAATGCCCGACCATGTTGTGGCCTCGGTGGAATAGGGCGCGTTTGCGTCCCTGAAATGCGTGTATTTTAAGTCTGAACCAAGGTCGGCTGTGCGGGACAATGCGGTCATTTCTATTTTCCAATCCAATGGCCGCTTTCGAATGGCTAAATTTCTAGCGCAATGCAGAACGCACCAGACCAGCGTATATGTTTCCCAAATCCCGAAAAGGCTCTATTTGTAAGCGGTTGCCGCTAGTATGAAAATGCCCGTCAAAACTAGCAGCGGCCAACCTATATGACGTCCCCTGCTGGCGAAAAGGTCAAACACACCAACAGCGGCAAAAGTCGCGCCAACTGACCATAGTACAAATGTGACTAAATATGTCTCGTAGAAAGCTGATGTATAGAGAATTGCTGCAAGCAGCAGCCAAAAAACGGAAGTAATATGCCAGGCAAAACGCAAAACCATTCTTCCCAGATTATGGTTCAGCACATGGTTTCCGCGGTGCGTGAATAGGGGGCGCAGCAGGTATTTTTCACCGCCAATCGAATGAACGATCGCGGTCAGAATCAAACAGGCAATACCCAAGCTGATCAAGAAATGGAATGTCACAGAATAGTTCCTCGAACGTTGATATCCTGCTCAATTGGATCAAACGTCATTGGTACAAGATCGTCAAACCGATTGATGCTGACCACACAGACCTAACCCTTGAGCCGCAAGACATTGATATCACAGGTAGTTGCATAGCCCATTGCGCGCTTGATTCCCGGTAAGAGCGCCGCGCCATTCATCGCATAGCCGAGTTCAATGAGGCCTGCATCGCCGTAAGCAGACTGGACGGTCTGACGCGCAACATCGTCATCCTCCCGGCGCCCGACCACTGCGTCTGACAAGCGCGCGACAGCCTGAATTTCTTGCGGGAGTGCAGCGTATTGTGCCGAAAGCACCTGATGGATAATTTCGACGCTGATACCGGCGCGTTTGGCAAGGTTCACTTCGGCTTCGACACAGGTCCCGCAATCAGCTGCGATAGCACCGCGCAACCGCGCCGTATGATATGCCAAAGCGGGGGTCTTTCTGTTCGGATCGAGAAAAGAAAATATCTTTCCATATCGCGCCATCAAAGCAATATCTGTTTGGGCAATATGTCGCGCGTAATCAAGCGAAACGCCTGTTCTTCTTTCCCCCCGTGAGACCAGTAAGGTGGCGAAGTATTTCAACATCAGGCACTTCTCCAAATTCACTCGCGCTCACACTAGAAGCGTGTCTCTGCAACTGCAAGCAGCACCCAACTCAATGCCACACGTTTGCAAGCGGCCATCGGCCGAGGACGCAACATCCGTCGATTTTGACTCAAACCGGCCCTTGATCGCCTTCTCTTGCCCGGGACAAGCCGAAGGCGCCGGGCGATTGGCGGCCCGGCTTTTCGTGCCTATCGGGTTTCGGCTTTGACCTGAGGCATCACTGATCACTTGTTCGCGTTTGACCGCAGGGAAAGGCAGCGACCAAGTGATTCAAGTATAAGTCGAATTGCTTTAAGCAAGACAGTCAGGGTTCAGGCCAGACATTAACGCGTTCCGCGTTAAACCTGTATCTCCCAAAGCCCTACTTATATTCGATCAGCCCTGCAGGGCGTCCCAGCAGGCGGCGCCAGTGGTATTCCAGCACGCCCAAGGCTTCGGGGAATTTGCCCAGCGTCAGCAGACAGGCCCGTTCCCAGCTTGATCTGTCCCCGGCCCCTTCGCGGCGCGCCAGACGCGCGACCTGCACCGGGTAAAGCAGCACCAGCAGCAACGCCCAGGGGGTCACAAGCAAAGCCGCCAGTAGGATGAAGGCCGGAATCGCCACGCCCCAGAGCAGAATGCGCCGGGTGGCGTCCACACTGTGGCGTTCGGGCGGCGCGCCATGCAATGCGGCCCCTTCGCCAAAGGCGTGACCGGCGCGGCGCGCACGTTTCCACCACTGGCCAAACCGTGTCATTGCGGCGTCATGCAATGTCATCTCATGGTCCAGCCGCCAGATCTGCCACCCGGCCTGGCGCAGGCGCACGCATAATTCAGGTTCCTCGCCGGCGATCATCGCGGGGTTAAAGCCGCCGACCCCGTCCAGATGCGTCGCGCGCATCAACGCATCGCCGCCGCAGGATTTGGTCTGGCCCAGGGCTGTGTCCCATTCCCAGTCACATAAGCGATTATAAACCGTGGCCTCGGGAAAGCGTTCGCGCCGTCGCCCGCAGGCCACGGCGGCCTGTGGGTGCGCCTCCAGAAAATCGCGGGCCGCCGCAATCCAGCCGGGCTGTAATTCGCAATCGCCATCGACAAACTGGACATACTCTACCGGCCCTGCCGCCATCAGGGCGGCAAACCCCGCATTGCGCGCGCGTGCGGCGGTAAAGGGCTGGGTCATGTCGATATCGACCACCTGTGCGCCCAGTTTGCGCGCCGCATCGGCACTGCCGTCGGTGGAGCCGGAATCGACATAGACCATGCGCGCCACATCGGGGGCCACGGACGCCAGACAGCGGATCAGCCGGCCCCCTTCATTGCGCCCGATAATGACGGCGCCAAGAACAGGATCTGTGGTCATTCGGTCCGGAAAAGATAGCTTGCGTCGATCCGCTCAGAATTCGGAAACAAGGACCGCAGCAGGGCATAGTCATGATCAAAGAGGTTTTGCAGCTGGCCCTTCAGGCCGGGCGGCGGTGCAGGTCTGTCATAAAGCCGGCGCGCGTCCTTGATCTTGTCGCGCAGGGATTGCGGCACCAGCGATCGGCGCAGGGTGGTGGCCACCGTGCTGTCGATCAGAACATCATGCAGCGGAAAGCGGCGGATGCGTTCCGAAGACACGTTCATCTGCGAGATTTCCTGATGCCACTGCGGCTTTGCCGGATGGCCCAGAAAGGCGCATATCTCATCCAGTGTCTGCTGCGGGCGGGCGGCCAGTTCTTCGAGACTGGTGATCAGGATATTCTGCGCGCCATAGGCCTCGACATAAGGCGCGATCTGTTCGCCATAGCAACTGTAGGAAATCATCTCGGGGTGGGCGGCAAAGGTTTCCGTATAGTCGTCGGTGAATTCGCCCATGCTCCATTCATGCATATAATGCGACACGGTCCGCACCAGCGGATCACGGATCAGGTAGATGATCTTGGGCGCTTTTAAAACCGCCGTCAGCCGGTCCACGCAATTGGGATAGGTGGGCAGTTTGGTGTAATGGGTGCTGGCCTCGCCCTTCAGATCGCCGGGCTGGGCACCGTCAAACAAATGCGCGTACCAGTCCAGCCCTTTGGCATAGACCGCATCATCAGAAAAGAAGTTTGGCTCTTTCGGGGTGGTCATGAAAATACCCGGCTGCGCGCCAAGCTGTGCGGCCAGCGTACTGGTCCCACATTTCATTGCCCCCACGATCAGAAAATCAGGAAGTGCCATTTGTCAGTTGCCCTTGTTCATTGCCCTCGGCGCGCCAGTCCCCCAGCGGAGAAAGCGCGTTCGTCCAGATGTCTTTCGGTTCAGATTGGTTGGTTTTTGGCACTGGTTTGCCCACCAGACGCCGTAGATTGGCAAAGCTGCGGCCCAGCAGCCAGCAGCCATTTGCCGCGAAAACACCGACCCTTGAATAGGCCTGATAGAAAAACCGGGTCCGCGAAGCGTAGTAATAGGCCGGCAGCCGGGCGTTTTCGCGCACGCCTTGCTGCACCGGGCCTGATCCGCCGCGATAGTGGACCGCGCGGGCCTGCGGCACATAGATGATCCGCCATCCGGCTTTGCGGGCGCGCCAGCAGTATTCGATATCTTCGAAATACATGAAATAGCCCTGATCCAGCGTGCCCAAAGCGTCGATCATCCGGCCGCTCAGCATAATGCAGGCAAAGCTGGCCCAATCAATCTGATCTGGCGCAGGCGGCATATCCAACGGGATATCATAGCGTTTCAGCAGCTTCGTCACCGGGCCACTGCAGGCCCCGCGGATCACCTCGCTCAAGGGGCTTGGAAACCGAAAACAGCTGGTCTGCCGGGTGCCGTCATCATATTCAAGACGCGGGGCGAAAAGACCGATGTCAGGCTTGGACCTTGCCGTCTCAAGCAGGGCGGCAAGGCATCCTGGCCGCAGGATCGCATCCGAATTCAGCACCAGATAATAATCAGCGCGATGCGCACCAATCCCCTGATTGTGGCCCCCCGAAAAGCCTGAATTGGTCGGCGACAGGATCAGGCTGACCGGTGCGTCTGCGGGTAGCGTGCCGATCCAGTCGGCGATCACCCTGGCGGATCCGTCGCCTGAATTATTGTCGACAACCACGATACGGGCCGCAATGCCGGACAGGTCATCCAGCACCGACTGCACACAGGCGATGGTCAATTCCGCAGTGCGGTAATTGATAATCGAAATCACGATTTCGAGGTGCTTTTCAGGACCGGTATTGCGCAAATTGAACCCAACTACAGAAGATTAGCAAACCAATGCACGGCTTTGACTTACCAAGATCCCCCGACCTAAGGCCTTACCTAAGCGTGCATACCCTAGGGTTGCAAGAAAATTTTCCTTACAAATCTGTAATTTTCAGAAGTTTTGGCCGTTTGGCCACAACTGGACCGCTGGTCTGCAAACCTCCCTAAAAACCCATAACTCGACCATACTCTGGCCATATAGGGCCGTCTAAAGTATCGCTTGGCCCAAAGGTGCTCAGCACCGGTATTGTAAAGAATGTCGTGATGAAGATTTCTGGCTGGGGGCGATTTCCCCTTGAACATTGCAAGATTGCGCGGCCCCGAAGCCCCGATGCTGTCGCCAGGCAGATTGCGCGCGGGCCGGTGATCGCGCGGGGCAATGGGCGGGCTTATGGGGACAGTGCGCTGAACCGGGAGGGCACGTTGGACATGCGTGGCTTTAACCGGATATCCGCCTTTGATGCGGCCAGCGGACAGATCGTCGCCGAAGCCGGTGTTCTGCTCAGCGATATCATCGCCTCGTTTCTGCCCCGCGGCTGGTTTCCTAGCGTCACACCGGGGACCAAATTTGTCACCATCGGCGGTATGATTGCTGCGGATGTGCACGGCAAAAACCATCACAAACACGGCTCTTTCGGGCGGTTTATTGACTGGATTGACGTGATGGGGGCGGATGGCGCCATCACCCGTTGTGGGCCGGACCAGAACCCTGATCTGTTTGACTGGACGGTGGGCGGCATGGGGCTGACAGGGGTGATCCTGCGCGCCGCGTTCCGGTTGCAACCGGTTGAAAGCGGCTGGATTGAACAGACCACCCTGCCTGCAGGTAATCTGGAGGCGGCGATGGCGATATTTGAGGCGGCCCAGGACGCCACCTATTCGGTCGCGTGGATTGATTGTCTGGCCTCGGGCGCTGCTTTGGGGCGGTCTTTGGTGATGCTGGGCGAACATGCAAGCGCCGGGGACTTGCCGATGAAACTGCGGCGCAGACCGTTTGAGACACCGCGCAAAGGCACCCGGCGGGTGCCGTTCAACGCGCCGGGATTTGCGCTGAACCGCCATAGCGTGCGGGCGTTCAACGCGCTTTATTATTATACCGGCGCGCGCAAAGCCGGCACGCAGCTGGTCGATTGGGACAGCTACTTTTATCCGCTGGACGCGATCCTGGACTGGAACCGGATTTACGGGCGGGATGGTTTTGCCCAGTTTCAATGTGCCTTGCCGCTTGAGACCTCGAAATCCGGGCTGACGGCGCTGCTGACACGGTTGTCGGCGGCCGGTCAGGGGTCTTTTCTGGCCGTGCTCAAACGCTTTGGCGCGCAAGACAGCCGGTTTTCCTTTCCGATGGAAGGCTACACGCTGGCGCTGGATTTCCCGGTGCGGCCCAAAACCCTGTCGCTGCTGTCTGAACTGGATCAGATCACCCTGGCCCATGGCGGCCGGTTTTATCTGGCCAAGGACAGCCGCATGACGTCTGACACGCTGCGCGCATCTGACAATCGGGTGCAATCGTTTCTGGACATGCGTGATCAGACCGGCGTATCGACGCAGTTCACCTCAAGCCAATCAGAAAGATTAAAATTATGAGCAAGGATCCCGTTCTGATCCTGGGCGGCCGTTCCGATATCGGATTGGCCACCGCCCATCAATTTGCCGCCGCCGGTCATGCCATTCAACTGGCCGCGCGCAACGTGGATACCTTAAGTGCCGACCGCGATGACATCGCCCTGCGCCACAGCGTCCCCGTCACGCTGCACGAATTTGACGCGTTGGACACCGGCAGCCACGCAGGCTTTGTCGACGGGCTGGACGCGCTGCCCGATGTGGTGGTCTGCGCCGTTGGCCGCCTGGGCGATCAGGATGAAAACGAACGCGATCTGGATGCCGCCATCGAGGTGATGCGCTCCAACTACGAGGGGCCAGCGTCAATCCTGTCAGTGCTGGCCAACCGCTTTGAAACCCGCGGCCGTGGCACGCTGGTGGGCATCAGTTCGGTTGCCGGCGACCGCGGGCGGGCATCCAACTATGTCTATGGATCGGCCAAGGCCGGGTTTACCGCCTATCTTTCGGGGCTGCGCAACCGGCTGGTAGGTGCAAACGTGCATGTGGTCACGGTGCTACCGGGGTTTGTCGCCACCCGGATGACCGAAGGGATGGATCTGCCGGAAAAGCTGACCGCATCACCGCAGGCGCTGGCCGCAGCCATTGAAAAGGCCGTGATCCGAAAAAAGAACATCATCTATGTCAAACCGATCTGGGCGCTGATCATGATGATCATCCGCAATATCCCCGAAGCGATTTTCAAGAAAAAGCGAATCTGAACCGGGGCCGGCGCGCCCAAAGGCAGATGACAAAAGAAAACGCGGCCCAAATCTATTGGACCGCGTTTTAATTTTAACTCATGGATCCGGCGAAGGACCCAGAAAGTATCAGGCAGCCATCGCCAGCGCAGGGCCTGCGTTCTGACGGCGGCGCAGGATCAGCAATCCACCGATACCGGCCAGCAGCAACCAGAAGGATCCTGGGACTGGAACGGCAGACAGATCACCAGAGACGCGCAATGTGTCGAGATCTGTTTCAAATTCGATGTAGCCCAAAAGGCCACCACCGGCTGCTTGCGAAAAGTCCAGCAGCAGGTCTGTATAGGCGTCAACACCTGTGGCGTAACCCGCCAGCGTCACGATGCCAGAGTAGGTTGCGGTGACAACGTCACTCACGCCCAGACCACTGTCGTCTGTCACGCGGAAAGGATAGCCGCCCAATGTGGTCGGGGTGTTGCCTTCATCACCTTCGGCCAGAAGCGACATGTCAAAGATGCTGCTTGCAGGGGCTGCCTGCAACAAAAGCGAGCTGAGGCGCTGTGTTGCGGTCAGTTCAAACGCAGCCCAGCTGGCAAAGATATGTGTGCCGGCGCCGGTTGCTTCACCCTGATCATATTCGTTGATCGCGGCCCAGGTCATTTGCTCGCTTGAGCCGTCTGCGTAGTTGGCTGTGACCAGCATACCCGCCAGATCAAGACCGGTTGTTCCGGTCTCGTCGCGAATACCTTGCTGTGTGGTTTGGCCGACGCCTTCTTCCGTCGCGATCTGGACAATTGCCGCATTTGCAGTGCTAAAACCTGCAACTGCCAAAGCAACGCCAAGGGTTCCCGCTTTAAAAATTTTACCAATCATATCGTTTCCTTATTCACCAATTCAAACTCAGTTACCTGAAGGAGGGCTGCGTTGCCATTATTTAATCGAATTTTTAACACAATGTTTCTGGCTTTAAAAGGTTTTAGGGTAAAACACCCACACTTTCTATCGTGGGTAGAAGATGGCATTTTTCGGTGGCTTGACTGCCCTTCGCCGGCCGGATCAGGGATTGGCAAACGCGGTGGTCAGGACCGATGCCAGCACAGGTGACATGCTAAAGGCCAGATGGTTGTTGTCTGAAAAGATCGGCCGCCCCTGCCAGACCGATTTACACAGACCATCGGTGCAGAACCCTTCAATCAGGGACACCCGGCGCGCGCCCATGGTTTCAGCCCGTGCAAAGGCGTCAAACAACCGTGTAAACCAGCGGTTATGCGCCTCCAAGGGTGTGTCCACCGACCAGCTGTGCCCAAAGGCTGCGTTCTTGGCCAGAGTGGCGGGCACATTGCGCGGCGCGGCAAACAGCGGATCAATCAATGTCAGTGTTGTGCCGCTTTCAGACAGGGATGTTGTCATCTGTGCCAACGTGTCTGCAAACGCCTGTGGCACGCGGTCTGACGTCAGCCATGCGTTATCAAACAGAATACCGCTGCCTTCAAAGGGCTGACGCCAGATCGACACGGCGATCACTTCCTCGATGGCGCGATCGGCTATCGCCGCATTTAACATATGGGCGCCAAAATCCACGCAACGCGCCCGGCCAAAGCGCGGGATCGGCATGCATTCATGTTCAAAGGCGAAAAGGCCGGCCTGACCGGTCTCTTTCAACCATAAATCCACCGCCCCTGCCAGCGCGCGCGCATGGCTGTCCCCGATGATTAACTTGCTGACCGGGGCCTGCGGGTCGCCCAGCCTGCACATCTGCGACGGGGCTTGTCCGTTAAAACTGCACCGCTGATAGCTGTCGGGCAGATCCTGCGCATAGGCCAGAAGATCACGCACCGGCGGGGCAAACCGGGTCGGGATGCCGTCGGTCTGCTGGGTGTAGACGCCGGTACCGATCAGCACGGCTGAGGCCATGGCGGTCGCACTCAGGAAGGCCGCGGGACGGGCCAGAATGCGGCGGCTTTTCACCGGGCGCTCTACCAGGACATGGATTGCAAATCCAAGGGCGATCGACAGCAATAGCCCAAAGATCCGCCAGGGTAGATCAAAATCCGCCAGAATATTTTTAAGCCCGATCAGCACCGGCCAATGCACCAGATAAAGCGGATAGGATATCTGCCCCAGCCAGACCATCGGCCCCCAGCACAAAGCCCGGGTGACAGGCGCGCGCGCATCCCCGCCGCCGATGATGATCAGCACCGCCGCCAAAGCCGGCAACAGCGCGTACCACCCCGGCACCTGCGTGGCAGGCGTATGCAAAACCAAAGCGGCAACAATCAGCGCCAGCCCGACCGGCCCTGCCAGCCACAAAATACGCCCCTTTGGCGTGAGGCTGAGCGCCAGAACCGCCCCAATCAGGAATTCCCACGCGCGGGTGGGCAGCAAATAAAACGCCGCCTCGGGTTTCCAGCCGGATGCCATCACCCCCAGAACAAAGGACGCACCACAGCTGATCGCAAAAGCCGCCAGCAATCCGCGCGGCCAGATCTTATATACGCCCAGACAAAACAGCGGGAAGATCAGATAGAACTGTTCCTCAATCGCCAGCGACCACATGTGCAGCAAAGGCACTTCGCCGGTTTGCAGGCCAAAATAATTCACCGTGCGCCAGAAATAGACATTCACCACGTAAAGCTGCGACAACACCGCCTCAACGGCGAGCTCTTTGAACAGATCGGGCAGAAAGGCGACATAGCCAAAGACCCCGAACAGCAGCAAAGTGGCCAGCATCGCCGGATAAAGCCTACGCACCCGGCGATACAGAAACCCCCCAAAGGTGAATGTCCCGGCGTGCAGATCACGGGTGATGATGTGCCCGATCAGAAACCCCGAGATCACAAAGAAAATATCGACGCCGATGAAACCAGCCTTGCCGATCTGGAAAATATTAAAGTGGAACACGATCACCAACAGGATCGCGATCGCGCGCAGCCCATCAATGTCTCGTCTGTATTCGGTCACGGGGCTGCATCCTTTAAGGCGGCCCGAAGCGCGGGGCCGTTTCACCAACCTAGGGTGTGCACCCGGCTGTTGGCGATTTTTGGATATTTCTGTGGCCATGGTGGGCCGGATGCGGGGTGCTCCCCACAGCAGGATCGCGACCTTTACATCCCCCCCGGCCTTTGCTTTGACGGATCACGCGATCACCCAAAGGACACCTCGGCGCGTCATGAATTTTGTATCCAGGTTTTTACGCGCGATGGGTCCGGCCCTTCCCGCAGGATCCCCCACTGAGGGATTGCGCGCAGGGTTCGGGGCCTTCGTGGGGCTGGGTGTCGCGGGGGTTTTTGTGCTGTCACCGGCGGTCGATACCCGGTTGGGGCTGTATCTGATCGCGCCCTTCGGAGCGAGCGCGGTTTTGCTGTTCGCGGTGCCAAACAGTCCGCTGGCGCAGCCATGGTCTGCCATCGTCGGCAATACGGTCGCGGCATTGATTGGGGTGCTGGCCTGTCTGTATTTGCCCGACCCGGCCTTGCGGATTGCGCTGGCCGTTGGGCTGACAATCGGCGCGATGGTGCTGTGCCGTGCGGTGCATCCGCCCGCAGGTGCGGTGGCCATGACCGCCGCAATGAACCCCGAAGCCATCGCTGATCTGGGGTTCCGCTTTGTTCTGGCACCGGTTGCGGTGGGCACTGTTTTGCTGGTGGTGATCGCCGCGATCTACGCAAAATGCACCGGGCGCCATTACCCGTTTCGTCAATTTGAGGACCCCAGGGCCCAAGACACCCCGGGCCCCGCCCCGCTGGAACGCCTGAGCCTGTCGGAAGCCGAACTGACAGAGATCCTTGATCGGTATCATCTGTCTTTCAACCTTGGTGTCGAGGATCTGGCGCGGCTGGTGGGGGCCGCCGAACGGCAGAATGCAACCCATCAGACTGATCTGCGGCAGACTGGCCCGCTGACGGCTGCGGATGTCATGTCGCGCGACCTTGTCACCGTCGGGCCGCATATGCCGCTAGGTGACATCAAGGCGCTGTTTGCGGCCCATAGGTTCACCTCACTGCCTGTCGTGGACAGGGACACCCGGTTTTTGGGCATCATCTTTCAGATACATCTGCTGGCACAGGGGGGCCGCGGGGTCACCCTGACCCGGTTGCCTGGTCGCAAGGTGCCGGCTCAGGCGCATGAAATCATGGAAACGGCCGGGCCGCGCGCGGCCCCTGCGACGCCTGTTGCAGCGCTGTTGGCCCTGATGTCTGAAGGCGGTGTTGATGCGGTGCCGGTTCTGGAGCAGGGCCGTCTTTTGGGAATTGTGACCCGCACAGACCTGATCGGCGCTCTGGCGGGCCGCAGTCTTCAGCCGTCCCCGGCTTAAACCCCGATCTGACCCCCGGTTTAGGATGCCCGGAGCAGCCCGGCAGCCATGTGCAGGTGCTGTGCTGCCAAAGGTTTGTTGCAATGGCCCTTGATCTGCGCAAAGCCAGCCGCGCGGCGGCTGTCAGCCCCGGTCAAAGGCCCCCCCAGCAGGATCATAACGGTTGGCAGACAGCCCGCCCCAAGTATGCGGTCGGCGGCATCGAGAAATTCAAACCCCGTCATCCGCGGCATGTTAATGTCGAGCAGGATCAGATCCACCGGCGGCTCTGACGGGTCCGCCAGATAGGCCAGCGCAGCTTCCGCACAGGTAAATTCGATCATATCCGTCGCCATTTTTGAGCGCGCAAGCACACGCCGGCACATCAGCTGATCGACCTCTGTGTCGTCGATGACCATGACCCGGCCAAGACTGCCCCGAGGGATCACGCGGTGGCCCTGTCCCGCGCCGCTATGCAGGGTACACGTCCATTGGATACTCGCAGGTCCTCCAAAAGCTGCGCAGCGACAACAGGATATTGTTCAGCTCAGAGGCACCATTGGGTTTCACGATATAGCCACAGGTGTTTTTTCGGTATGCCAGGGAGATGTCTTTCTGGCTGTCCGACGTCGTGAACACAAAAACGCGCGCATCCGCGATCTCTTCTTTCTGCCGCAGCGCTTCCAGAAATTCATGTCCGTTCATGCGCGGCATGTTGATGTCCAGCAGGATGACAAAGGGGGCTGGAACGGGCCCGCTACCCACCTCGTTCTTTAGGATTTCCAGCGCCTCAAGCCCGTCGCGGGCCCGCACCAGTGACCCCGATGCGCCGATCTTTTTCAGCCCGCGTTTCAGAATCTCAACGTCCAGATCATTGTCTTCTACCAACAGGATGTTCATATCGCGTACCACGTTACGCCGCCTTTCCAGTTTCCAGATAAAATTTGACTTCGTCCGCCAATGGCCAGTCAAAGCAAAACTTGGCACCTGCACCCGGGGTCGAATCCAATGTGATTTTGCCGCCGTGACGCTCCACCGATTTTTTGACAATCGACAACCCGATGCCGGTGCTCTCAGGGGCATCCCCAACCCGCAATGTCTGAAACACATCGAAAATCCTGCCGTGAAAGCGCGGCTCGATACCGGGGCCATTGTCCTGAACCGCGATCTCGCAGCGCCCGCCCTTGGCCCGGGCAGACACACAGATGGCAAGCGTCTGGACGCCATCATGGTATTTGATGGCATTGCCGACAAGGTTTTCCAGAACCCGTCGCAGGTTGAATGTGTCATAGCACACAACCTTGATATCGCCAGTCAGGGCCAGCTGCCCCGGCAACAAGCCAAAGTCCGATGTCAGTGCATCAATCGCCTCTTGCAGAACCAATGTTGTGCCCCCCGCCTTGGGTGTATCAACTCTGGAATATTCCAGCACCCCGCGTGTCAGATCATCCATCCGGTGTACACGGTCCAGAATGCGGTTCAGGTTCAGGTCAACTTCTGGATTTGCGCCCGGAGAGGCCAAATATTCCTCCAGGTCTTCTTGCAGCATTTCCGTGAGCCCGCCGATGCCGCGAATAGGTGTCTTTAGGTCATGCGAGGTGACATAGGCAAACTGCTCAAGCTCCTCATTGCTTTGGGCCAGCCTTTCGGTTTTCCGCCTGAGCGCGGCCGTCATCCTGTCGGCATAAGCCACCGCGCGGCGATTGGCCCGCGACATCAGCACCAGCAGGGCTATGATCAGCGCCTCGATGATCAACCCGGCAACCAGAATGAACGTCGGCTGATCATATGTATTGTGGGCGCGAAAGATCAGGTTCGATCTGACGTCCAGCACCCATGTTCTGCCGTAGAGTTCCAGACTGACCTGATCGGTCCGCAGAGGGTCGGGATCATAAAGCGGATCATCCGCAAGATGTTCGTCATAGATACGCTGGCCCGCATCGGTGATGCTGAACCTGACCTCGCGCAGATCTTGGGCCAATGCGCCTGCCATCAATTCGCGCACGACAAAAGGGGCATAGACGGCACCCTGAAACCGCGCCTTGCGCGCCCCGAGCGAGGCAGGATGACCGCCGCGATAAAACGGGGCGTAGAACAAGAAACCCGGCGTGCTGCCGGCATCCTGCACCAGAACAATCGGGCCAGTGATCTGCGCGGTGCCGGTGTCGCGGCTGGCCAGCGCCCCGGTGCGCCGGTTCAGTTCATGCGCCACATCCAGCCCGACGGCAGCAGCATTCCTTGCCTCGGGCTCAATAAATGAGATCGGCATATACAGCGCCTCGGCATGCGCCGGATGGATCTTATAACCGGGCCGTTCCGCCTGCCGGGCGGCCATATAGGCCGGCATGTCGCGGTCCGTCAGATAATGGATCACGCCAATCCCGCTGATGCCGGGATACCGGTCTTTGATCCGCAACTTTTCCGCAAAGATGCGCCACTGCTCATGCGAGACATCACCGCCATGCGATGAGATCGCCGAGACACCAGCCCACAGTGCATCCTCATATTTCTCCATCCGTTCGGTGATCAGGCCAAGGGCCCGGTCGCGCGCGCTGTCAAACCGCGTCTCGATGCGCGTCTCGATCTGGGACTTAGAGATTTGCCAGGCCCCGATCGTCATCGTCAGCGACAAGCCGATCACAATCAGATGAAACAGCGAGACATGACCACGCGTTGTTGCGGGATGCAGGATTTGCAAATTCAGTTTCTTCATGCGGCAGCTTTAGCAGCGATTGGTTAACGGCCAATTTAGGGCATCACGGATCACGCCTTTTTTGCCCGTAGCCCCCGGTTGGTCCGGGACGAGATCTGTCTTATAGAGGATCAAACTACCAAGGCAGCCCTTATGAAAATCACCTTTGTCAGCCCGCCGCCAAACCTCTCGGGGGGGGTGCGCGTCGTCGCCATCTATGCGGATGCCCTGCGCGCCCGTGGCCATGAGGTAAATGTCGTCGCCACCTCTGCGCCGCAGCTTTCGTCAAAGGCGCGGCTTAAGGGGCTGGCCCGCGATCTGGTTGGGCGACGCAGGCCTTCGGGGGCAACCCATTACGACACGATGCAGGCGCCGCTGACGTTGCTGGATCACCCCGGGCCCGTCACCGACGCGGATGTGCCTGATGCGGATGTGGTGATCGCGACCTGGTGGGAAACGGCCTTTGCCGTGGCGGGGCTGTCCGCCAGCAAGGGCGCCAAATTCTATTTTGTGCAGCACCACGAAGTCCACGCCCACCTGCCGCGCCATCTGAGTGCGGGCAGCTACTATCTGCCTTTGAAAAAGATCACCATTTCCGACTGGCTGAAAGACACGATGGCGCAGACCTATGGGGACGCAGATGTGGATCTGGTGCCCAACAGTGTCGATCTGTCGGTGTTTCATGCGCCGCCGCGCGGACGTCAACCGGTGCCGACCTTGGGCCTTATGTATGCCGTGCAGCCCTTTAAGGGGCTCGACACCAGCTTTGCGGTGATCGAGGCGGCGCGGCGCACCCACCCGGATCTGCGGGTGGTCTGCTTTGGGGCGATCCCACCGCACAAGGATCTGCCGCTGCCCGACAATACAACCTATATCCAAAGCCCCAGCCCGGACGCGCTGCGCGAAACCTACGCCATGTGCGATGTGTTCCTGACCAGCAGCCGGATCGAAGGCTTTGGTCTGCCCATTCTGGAGGCCATGGCCTGCCGCACCCCGGTTGTCGCGACCCGCACCGGATGTGCGGCGGGCGTGATCAGCAACGGGGTGAACGGATATGTGGCACCGGTCGAGGATGTAACAGCCCTGGCGGCTGGGATCACAAATATCCTGAACCTGGAAGATGCCCCCTGGCGCGCGATGTCAGACGCAGCCCGAGACATGGCTGCGTCTTATACATGGGAGGATGCGGCAGTGCGGTTTGAACAGGCAATCACTCTTCGGTAAGAGGCTGGCTGCGCGACCTGCGCTGATGGCGGGCGGGACCTGAGGGCGGGGCCGCGGGTGTCGCCGCAAAGGCCGGACTGGGGTCTGCCGGTTGCCGGGCCTTTATCTTGGCCTTCACTTGCTGTTCGGCAGCGGCGATTTTTTGCCCCCAAAGGGCGGCGCGCGCATGTTCATACCGGCCCAGCAACGCCCCTGCCAGCAAAAAGGTAATGGGGGTCAGTGTGCCATTGGGCAAAAGATCAATCAGATTGATGGATAACACCACCATCAACCCGGATGTGGCCAGCGACAGCCCTAGCTTGCGCCGGGACCCCAGACCCAGCAACAGCAATGGCAAGGTCAAAAGCCCGAACTGAGCGATATATCCCAACCAGCCTGACTGTCCGATGATAATGATCCAGGCCCCGTCCGCGGTTGTGACCTCTTCGCTGTTTTCCGCATCATAAACCCGCGAGCGTCCCCAGCCACCCCAGCCCGAAACCGGTTTCTCACTGGCCCGTTCGAGCAGGATGTCTTCGTTATCCAGCCGGAATTTGAACGACTGTGCGCGGTCTTCGCTGCGCGCTTTCGAGAACTCGTAAATCTCTTCGACCGGGATATATCCGGCAGTGCGCAAAACCGGATACAGCAGCACAACCGAGGCCACACAGACCGCGAAAATCATCTGCCCGCGCACCCGGGTGAAAAACAGCAGCAAAAGCATCAACACCGCCAGGATCAGCGCGCCCACGGTCTTGGCAAAAAACAGGGTCACCAGCAACCACACACCCGCCAGAAACCAGGGCGAGCGTTTGCCGACGGCGCGGTCATGCAGCCACAAGGTCACCGCCGACAAGATCGCCATCGCGGTGAATATCCCGACCCATAGCCCATGTTTCAAAAACACCAGAGGGCGAAAGCCACCGGCGCGGATATGCTGTTCAAAGCTGTGGGGGAAAAACCCGTAGATCCAGCGGTTCAGCTGCGGGCTCATCCGAACCTCGAACATCATCAAAAGCGAATAGGCAAGGCCTGCCAGACAGATCGCCCGCAACAGTGTCATATGGCTTTCGGGCGTGTTAAGAAAATGCCGGCCCAGCAACAAAGGCAGGATCGTCACCAAAGACGCGTTGATGATCGAAAACGCATCATAAAGACGCATGCCCGGGATATAAATCAGCCCGACGATGATCGGCTCTGCGTTCTGGCTGACAGTCAGGAACGGGGTCACAATCAAGATTGCCACTAGCAGGCGAAAAACCTTGGTGCCCAGGGACGTTTTGCGCCGCCGCGCCGCGGGATCGCGCCCGGGGGCAGGTTTGCGGGCCTTGCGGGTGACGAAAAAGCACATAATGGCCGCAGACAGGCTGGGGATCAGCACCTTGTCCAGCGCCGGCAAAATCGGCACATCGACCCCGACACCCGTTGGCAAAAACAGATACCCCAGCAAAAGCGACCAGGTCAAAGCCGCCGGCACAGGCAGTTTGCGAAACAAGACAACCACGACAACCGGGTAGCCAAAAACAACAAGGTAGGCGAGAATATTGGGCATAGTCTTAAGCGGGCAGCTTTCTGTCAGTCAGATGTGATCGTCGCAGTATAATCAGGGTCTTTTAAGCCCAATAACCCAAAAGCGATAGCCAATCCGCCACAGACCGGAATATTGCCACGGATTTGAGCGCGGATTTACCCGCCAAACCAGACTTTTTTATGATTTTCCCAAGACGCGGGGCTGTCAAACCCAAAGGCCATTTCCGGTTCAGATTTGTTGTCCACCCAGGAGCAACGCTTTGGTCTGTGGTCAGAGGTCAGAAACGCTCAGCCCTGAGGACGAGTGTGTCGCTTACCGATACCACACCGATATGGCGCTCCACGACCGCAAAAGCAGATTCAAGAAGCGCGTCCAGTCGTTCGGGCCTTATCAGACAGACGACCATTACCATTCCGGCACGGCCAACCTGACCTTCGCGTGTCCAAGGCCCGGATCGGCCCGACCCTCCGCGCACAGGGAGGACAGTATAACCCGTCACATCCGCCTTGTTGAGCGCATCGGTCAGTCGCCCTTCAAGTGGTTTTTCAATCACGATTTCGACGCGTTTCGCGGGGGTCATCTGCATGTCAGACTCCTGTTAGCTGGGTGGCCACGGCCACGTAAAGAGGGATACCCAAGGTCAGATTGAATGGGAACGTCACCCCCAACGATAGTGTCAGATAGAGTGCCGGGTTCGCCTCTGGCAATGCCACCCGCATCGCAGCAGGCACCGCGATATAGGAAGCCGACGCGGCAAGTACCATCAAGAGAATGACGCCGCCCGTGGACAGCCCGATCATCATACCCAAGACGAGCCCGATCGTTGATCCCACGAGCGGCATGACAATACCAAATGCCACTGCACCGACCCCCAAAATTCCCCTCGATTGTCTCAACCCGCGTCCCGCAACCAATCCCATGTCCAGCAGGAACAGGCACAAAACCCCTTTGAAAGGCGAGACGATAAACGGCGCAATTTCGTCCAGGCCTTTTTCACCAGTCATGATACCAATTGCAAAGCTACCAACCAGCAAGACGATTGAGCCATTGAGCATGATCTCTCGCATCAGCCCCGGCTCCATTCGCCCGCCTGAACCATTGCGAGACACCAACCAAAGGGCCGACAGGATTGCCGGTGCCTCCATCGCGGCGGCGACGGCAACCATATAGCCTTCTGCTGCAATCGCCCGTCCTTCAAGAACCGAGGTTGCTGCCACAAATGTTACGATACTGATCGAGCCGTAGTGCGCAGCCACAGCCGCGGCATCCAGCCGAGAGAACGTTGTAAACACCTTCAACAAAGCAAAGGCAATCAGCGGGAGCCCGAAGGACAAGAGAACCCCTGCGCCAACCGACATCAACAGGGCCGCATCGACCCCATGATCCGAGACCGAGGCCCCCCCCTTAAAACCGATGGCAAATAGCAAATAAATCGACATGCCTTTTGCGACGGCTTCGGGGATGGACAAATCTGAGCGCGCCATCGCGGCGAAAAGGCCAAGTACGAATGACAGGATAATCGGCGACAAAAGATTCGCGCTGGCCAGCGCCAGGATTTCGGACATGGGGAGGCTCCAATTTTTATTACCCTTTATTGAAAGGTTTGGGGTTTTCCAAGACGGGGGGCTGGCGGAACGCCTCGAATAGACAGAGAAGAACAGTGCAATCCAACGCCGCATGCTGGAGACAGCGGCGCGTCGTTCTTATGATCGTGACCATCGTCAACGCTCTCATCAAATCAGATCAGAAATGGTCCGTTCAGACCGTCTGATAAATACAGTTGCCAGGCGGTGCTGAGAGCGCAAATCTGCATAGTTAAAACTTAGCGTGCTATCGGCCGTTCCGGCATTCCTGGAGGGGGGAGAGCATTGACCTGGTCGCCTGACGACAGGTTCTCTCCGTATCTTTTGTGTTGCACTTGGCGGGCATTCGCGGATGTGCATCTGTCTGACAGGCGGACATCCAAGACAATGTGTCTGCAAAACGATGAGTGCTGGCGCTAACTGTCTGCGAAGAAACCGAAGCCATTTGGAAAGCTCCAAGAAAATGCCACATGCCGCCAGCGACCCTGATTTTCCTGATAAGCCATTTGCGCCGTTGGCAGATGATCGGTGGCCCGCTGAAGCCATTGATCTTGCCCGCGGCTTTGCGGGGCAACTCAATGTGTACCGCGTGATGGCGCACAACCCGGCATTGCTGCGGGCTTGGGTAGATATCCGCGAACATGTTGTCCGGAACAATTCCTTGGGTCTTGTGCGAAATGAAGTGGCGATATTGCGCACCGGCATCCGTCATGGCTCTGATTATGAATGGAGCCATCATGTGTCGCGTGCGCGTGCCTGCGGCCTTGAAGACAGGCGAATTGCATCGCTTCGCGGGCCGCTAGAAAACATGGCAGCCGAAGACGCAATTCTGGCGGGAGCGGTGGACGAACTGTTGACCAGCTCGAAGATGTCCACCGCGACAATCGCACAACTGGTCGATCTTGTCGGCAAGGAGGGTGTGCTGGACGTGATGGCGACCGTAGGATTCTACTCGACCCTCGCGTTTATCGTGAACACTTTCGGAACGCCGCTCGACACCCGGATCGCGCAGGAACTGTCTGAACAACCGCTGATGGGTTAGGGTCAGGACCCTAGGGATCAAGTCGCTGGGCGATATCGCGGGACAGGTCCTGCATCTGGGGAACCAGCTTGTTGATGGCTTCGCTCTTGTTCATCGCTCCGCGAGTCCAGATGACCGAAATGCAACATACGATCCTGCCACCCGCCATGACCGGCACAGCGATGGACGATGTCTTTGGTCGAAATTCCAGGCCAAAGCGAGCGCCAAACCCGCTCGCCTTGACCTCTTGCAACAGCCGGTCGAGGGTCTTCGGTTCCAGGAACGGCATATCATCCGGATCTCCCTTTCGTTGCAGGTGACGGAGGATGATTTCGTGTTCTTCACGCGGGCAAAGGGCCAGATAACACCGCCCGGCAGAGGTGCGCAGCATGGGTAAGCGATATCCGGTCATACCCGAGTCGATAGAAAGAGGATTGCGACTATGGGTGGTTTCCTGAATGATCATGGCGGTATTCTCGTAGACCGTCAGATCCAGAGGCCAGGCGATCTGGCGGGAGCGGGAAGTAAAAAGCGGTCCTACGATCTGGCATAATTCTGACGTCGCGCCAAAGCCATCGCCCAATGAGCCTGCCAGCCGGGTGACACGCACACGTGCCGATGTTGGCGAGAAGGCTACATATCCCTGCTGTTCGAGCGTTTCCAGAAGGCGATAGACTGTGGGTCTGGGTATTGAAAGCGCCCGGGCAATGTCTGCGGCTTTGCAGGCCCCGGTCTCGTTAACGTATCGCAATATGTCCAGCCCGCGCGTCAAGGCACGGACTGCATCGGTTTTCTTTTCGTCCTTGTTGATTTCGGCAGGCATACTTGAATCGTCGCATGGGCGGCACCTGCGCGCAATGACCTGAGGTTCAGGTCTCGTCCCTGACCACATTGCGCAGGACGCCGATGCCCGAGATTTCCACCTCACAGATGTCGCCATCTTTCATGAACACCGGCGGATTGCGTCGCGCTCCGACGCCTCCGGGTGTTCCCGAGACGATCACATCGCCGGGCAGCAGCGGAAGAATGGTTGAACAATATGAGATGAGGCGCGGTATGGATGCGATCAGCAATTCTGTCGACGTGTCCTGCATGACTTCGCCGTTGAGACGGGTTTGCAGGCGCAGCTTCGAGGGGTCAGGAATTTCGTCTGCGGTGACCATCCAGGGGCCAAAGGGACCCGTGTTGGCAAAGGTCTTGCCCGGCATGAACTGGTGCGTGTGCTTTTGCCAGTCGCGAACTGACCCGTCGTTATAGCAGGCGTAACCTGCGACCATGTCGAGGGCCTGATCCTCAGAGACTCGACGACACTCCTGGCCGATGATTACCGCCAGTTCACCTTCATAGTCGAACTTGTCCGACTCCAGCGGTTTGACAAGCGGCGCGCCGTGCCCGATCTGGCTGCCTTGAAAGCGGGCAAAGAGCACTGGGAAAGATGTTTCTTCCCGGCCGGTTTCGTTGATGTGGTCATGATAGTTCAAACCAACGCATATGATCTTGTCGGGGTTCGGAATGACCGGGTCATGATCGACCGCATCGAAACCGAAATCGGCGGGCGCGTTGGCAAGGTCCGCCGCAGCACCCACTTCGCCGCTGGCAATGAAATCACGCAGCGTGGCTGCTGTAGATCTTCTGCCCAGATCGATGATGCCGTTATTGGTGACAAGACCGTATGAGGCGCGGCCGTCGGTGCGGAAGGAGCATAGTTTCATTGGATAGGCCCTTTCAGGGAATTCATGTCAGGATTGCGGGTTGGCAGAAGCTCTGAAAGGGCGTCGAGTTCCTCTTTCGTTTCGGCCGCGCCAAGAATGTAACGATCAGGACGCAGCAGAACCGCGCGAGTCCCAAGCGATTTCAGATGTTCGGTCAGGTCAGGTGCGTCGTCTGTTGTCAGAAGGGCAATGCCCGCCGCAGGTCGATACCCGCGCGCCAGAGAAGCATCAGCAACAACAACAGGGGCGTATCCGATCCTGTCATCCATCCTGGTGCCATCGGCCAGTCTGGGCTGTCCGAACTGCCCGCCAGCCAGTGCGCCCTGACCGAGCCCTGGGCCCAGCGGCGGGTACAGAGATTTCATCTCGGCCCGGCCGTCCGGCTTGTGAACCGCGGCGCGCAGCGCGCCTTCGCTGTCGGCTGCATTGATCAATTGGCCCAAACGTACGGCCGTTTGGATAAATTCTGACGTATTGGGTTCTCGTTCCGACTGATAACTGTCCAACAGATGCTCTTGCGCCCGCTCTTGTACCACGTCCGCCAGTTTCCAGCCCAGATTGGCAGCATCGCGTATGCCGGCGCACATCCCCTGTCCCATGAAAGGCGGGGTTTGATGCGCGGCATCACCCGCGATCAGAAGACGCCCTCGCCGCCAGTGCTCGGCGATCAGCGAATGGAACGTGTAGACGGCGCTGCGCTCGATGTCGGCATCATCGGGAGAAATCCAGCTCGACAGAAGCTTCCAGACCTGGGGTTCTGAGGTGATGAAGGTGTTGTCCTCTTCTGGCAGCACCGCGATTTCCCAACGCCGGCGCAAGCCGGGGCTGCGCACATAGGTCGCCGGGCGCGAGGGGTTGCAATACTGAATCGAGTGATCGCCAAGTTCCGGCTTGTCCCGCTTCAGGATCAGGTCAACGACCAGCCAGCGCTCGTGAAAACCCAGATCCTGCATACCCGATTTAATAAAGCGACGGATCAAAGAACGGGCGCCATCACAGCCAACGACATATTGGGCGTGAACATGATGGATCTTGCCCTTGGCCATGTCTTCATAGCGCAATGAGACATGTGTCCCCTTGTCCTCGACCATGAACGCGTCGCAACGTGTACGGATGGTGACGCTTTCTCGTTCTGCCAAACGGGTACGCAAGATTTCTTCGAGGTCGGGTTGATGAAACCGCCAACTGGGATGCCATCCCAAAGCACTTTCGCTCTGTGGCCGTGGCCAATCCAGAAGCAGGTTTCCCTCGGGATCTACAAAACGCATGCCCGGGTTGATCCGCAACTTCGGCAGCAACTCGTCGGCCACTCCAATACACTGAAAAACGCGCATGGTTTCATCGTCGAAATGCACGGCGCGCGGCAGATGATAGGCCGCGGCCTCCCGGTCGAGGATCAATGTCCTGACGCCTCGCAAGCCGAGCAGATGTGCCAGCGTGGCCCCGACCGGGCCAAGGCCCACGATCACAACGTCAAAGGTTTCATTCGTCGAATTATCAAGCATTTATGAATGCCCCTTTTTCGCCATTTCGGAATAGAGCCAAGGACAAGCCATCACGGGCGGAGCACGGTGTCCTTCGGCAGCGGCCTGCAAACGCATGTCACGCAGTGACTTCCTTCCCCCATCTTCGGGCAGGTAAAGCCTCTCGTGCCCCCAGAAGCTGGGACCGAGGGTCGTTTCGTGAGGTGTCCATGTTGCGGCGTCGATGACACGCCCGCCCCAGCCGTTTTCGACAAAGAAACCCGATGGGGAATGCGCGTAGTAGGACGTCATGTAATCGTTCGTGTGCCGCCCCAGGGTGTAGGCGACGCGGTCCTCGTCCAACTGGGCGAGATCAAACCCCTGACCAACATCGTCAAGGTTCTGGAATTCCACCATAAAGTGGTGGAACCCCTCTTGGCCGGAACCCACCATGGCGAAGCTGTGATGGCGGCCGTTGACGTGGAAGAAGTAGAGGCCATAAGGCGACAGGCCATAATCGGAGACCCGAAAATCAAGAAGGTCGCGATAGAAGGGAAGCATGACACCGATATCGCGCACATGCAGGACCGCATGACCCATACCCAGCGGTCCCGTCTTGAATCCGTCGATCGGACGGCCCGGCACGAAAGGATCGTCTGCGATCATCGGCGCCACGAACAGTTCGATCCTGTTTCCCATTGGATCCTCGAACCAGATCAGATCACGGACAAAGCGCCTGTCAGCCAACGCAGGGCTGCCGAGGTGAACCGCCACACCTGCCTTTTCCAGACGGCCAGCATAGGATTGCAGATCGTCGTCGGTTTCGACTTCCCACCCCATGAAGGCCAGAGTGTCGCCGGGCTCATCGGAAACCAGCAACCGCTGCATCTGATCGTCCATGCGAAACGCCAAAGCGGTCGCGCCCCGGTCAATTCTCATCATGCCGAGCAGGTCACTTGCGAAATCCGACCAGTCCTCTAACCGATCCGACCGAATTCCGAGGTATCCCAGTGCGCAAATTGCCATATCTTGTCTCCGTGCGATTTGGGCAGAACGGGACCAGCCGAACCGGGCAGTCCCGATGCAAGGCATCACTCTTGCGCAGCGATCTCGCGTGCGCGTTCCAGGACGGAAGCGGCAGCGTCACCCTGCTGACCCGCCAACCAGGCATCTGCTGCCCCTGAAAGGGCCGCTTGCCATGCCGCTGTGCCAGCCGCGTCGAGATCCACGAAAGCCACTTCGCCAGCCTCCCTGAGCGCGGTTTCAATCTCGGCTTCCGTGGTATCGACCCGTTCCGCGATCCACTCCGCCAAAACGCGCCCGGTCTGCGCATCGAAGACGGCCTTGTCTGCCTCGGGTAAGCCATCGTAGGACGCGCGGTTCATCAGGATCGCCAATGGGCTGGCGATCAGGCGTGTCGCGGTGATGTTGGGCGCAACCTCGTTCAGCCGAAACGTACGATACGCGTCCATGGTCCAAGCCGCGCCGGAAACGACGTTGCGTTCGATGTTCTCGTAGACCTGAGGTGCGGGGATCGGTACACCCGAAGCCCCCATCATCTCCAGAACGTTGGCCCCGAAGGCGGACGGAGATCGCAGCCGAAGCCCGGCCATGTCGCCCGGCACTGCAATCGGCTCAGCCGAAAACACGCGGTAGCCCGGCGTGGTGAACAGCGCCAGCACCTTGTAGTCTGCATATTCGTCACCAAGCGCACCTTCCTCCAGAAGGGTATTCAGGATCTCGGTTCCGGTCGCGCTTTGGTCGATCAGACCGGGGATCTCGGCAACGGACGTCATGGGAAACAGACCCGCCGTATATGTTGGGACAACAAAGGCAATGTCTGCCGCGCCGGCACGCACCAGGTCGGCCTGGGCAGGTGGTGCGCCAAGGATTCCGCCGGGATAAAGTTTCAACGATGTCTGATCCGAAAGCGCGGGCGAGATCTGTTCGATCCATGCCTGCAAGGTCTGCGAAAAGAAGCCCTGCTGGGGTTCAAAACTGGACACACGAAGTTCTCGGGCGTCCGCGGCCCCGATGGTCAGAGCCAAGGCTGCCGCCGCGGCCAGTGATGTAGGGAATTGAAATGTCATGTGCGTTTCCTCCTGATTGCAGACATTTAAAGGGCAGCGTGTGGCAACCACAGCGCCAAGGCAGGGAAGGCGATGAGCAGGACGATGCGGACTGCATCAGCAGTGACGAACGGCAGCACGCCGCGCCACAGCGTCGTCATCGGAATGTCGGGATTGGTCGCCTTGAGTACGAAAAGGTTCATCCCGACGGGCGGCGTGATCAGACCCATCTCGACCACCATCACGGCGAAAATGCCAAACCAGATCAGGTCAATCCCCGCAGCCTGTGCGACCGGCACGAAGAGCGGGACCGTGAGAAGCAACATGGCCAGGCTGTCCATAAGCGTCCCGAGCAGAATGTAGATCACGCTCATCACGAGGATGACCAGAAGCGGATTATCCAGGATACCTGCGAACAGGGCGGTCAACGAAAACGGCAGACCGGACAGCGCCAGAAAGAAGTTGAAGATGTTGGCTGCGATAAGAACAAGATAAAGGGCCCCGCAGGTCATTGCTGTGTCCATTGCGGCGGCTGTGAACCCTTTGAAATCCAGCCTGCGCGAACCGACCCCATAAGCGAGCACCACAGCGACACCAACCGCTGCGGTCTCGTTGGCGGTGAAGTATCCGCTGTAAAGCCCGCCCATGATCAGCCCGAAAACTCCCATTGGGGGCGCCAGTTCCTTCAGTGCAGCGAGCCGCTCTGAAACCGTTGCGCGTTCGCGGCGGGGTGCCTGGGACCAACCGAACAAGATGGGAAGCCAGATCGCGAGACAGTAAAGGATGACTGCCAGAACAATCGGTCCGGCAGTTGCCAGCAAGAGTTGGCGAATGGATTGCTCGGCGAGGAAGGCGTAGATCACCAGAACCGTTGAAGGAGGGATCAGTATGCCCAGTGTCCCGCCGGCCGCGATGGTTCCCGAAGACAGGCTGTCGGAGTATCCTCCGGCGCGCATTTCAGGCAGCGCGATCCGGCCCATCGTGGCAGTCGTAGCCAGGGACGAGCCAGAGATCATGCCAAAGCCTGCCGACGCCCCGATTGTGGCCAGCGCGAGGCCGCCTCGGCGATGCCCCATCAAGGTACGCATCGCCGAGTAGAGCCGAGACGACAACTCGCTCTGCGCCGCCAAATTGCCCATGAGCACGAAGAGCGGCAGCATTGTCAGGGTATAGTTTGTCAGCGACTCCCAAGTCGTTGTTGCACCGATCACGAGCGTGCCAGAAATACCAAGGATCATGGCGCACCCCGCCAGACCCACCAGACCCATAGCGATCCCCACGGGAACCTCGATCAGGATCAGGAAGATCGCGGCAGCAAAACCGAGACCGCCCAGAAAAAGACCGTCAACCATTACCCTGTCCTCCTCGGGCAAGGGACAGGATACGAATGAACGCGGCCACAAGTGCTGCAAGAAACGCCAGAAAAACGATGACCAGCAAGACATCCATTCTGATCTGAAGGTCAGACGTGGTTTCCGGCCCACCCAGCTTTCCAAGTGCAAAATTCCCCATGATCGCAGCCATGATGCCTGCAAATATGAAGGCAAATGCGGCGCCGATCGTTCCGAGTGGTCGCAGGAACACAGCAGGGCGGAGTTCGCTCAGAAGACGCGCGGTGACATGGGTGTCGTTGAGATAGCACACCGGCATCGACAGGAGCGCCCCCAATCCAATGGACAGTGTTGTGATCTCGATGACACCCGGCAAATTGCGATTTGCCACCGCCCGGATCAAGACATCAACCACTGTCGCACTTGCTCCGATCAAGAAGCACGTTGCCGCCAGGATCAGGGATGCTCGCGCCCAGGTCGCTATGGGCATGAGCGACGTCCTGCAAATTGCGTCGCGCATTTGCAATAAAACTGCATGTCGGGCTTTCCCTCCCAAAGAGCTACGGCGGTGTTCAAACTACTTAGAAGCAAATCCCGGTGCCGAGTATCTCTGTGGAAATAGTTGTCCGCCTGGCGGACTCTCTTTCGGCGCGATGGGATTGTGCAGACCGGGCCAGGCCAACGTTTTCTCGGTTCTTTCTGAGAACGCATCGGGAGGAATTCGATGGCTCCGATCCTATTAGGGAGTTTTTCAACAAGTGAAGTTGGAGACGGTCCGACGCCAGGCCCGTTCCCGTCTGTGTCCACCAAGAGAAAGCGAGACTCTTTTCGACAAGCGACGCGTGCCCATGGAGGAAGGAACAGATTGTGCTTCTAGATCAGAGGTGTACCCACGGAAGGAGCGCAACATATGCGCAGTTTTACGTGAAGGGACGGGCAGGTGCTGGCCCGGCGGCCACGCCTTGGTTCCGGGCTGGGGTGCTATTGATCGACGTCTGGTTTAAACCCTGATTGCCTTGCTTAAAGCGTCCCGTCTTGAACCTGAATCACGTGTTCGCTGCCTTTCCCTGCGGTCAAACGCGAGACGCTGTAGACACGAAAAGCCGGGCGGTTGGTGGTCCGGGGGTTGGCGATGAAAGGGTGCAATCGGGCAGTTTATGGCTGCTGCTGTTTTGTGCCCTCTCAGGCCCGCGCGCGGGTCGCCGATCGCCCGGCGCCTTCGGCTTGTCCCGGGCCGGAACAGACGATCAAGGTCCGGTTTGAGCCCAAACTTCTAATTTTCAGCTCTGCAGCCAATGGTCGCTTAAGTTGATGGAAAGCCTTTCAAGATAGATACATCAGACTTCGCTAACGCATCGCTGGCGTCTTCGGTGTGTAGAATTCCGGTGTACATTTGACGGACAAACCGATGGGCGGAAAGTCCTGTCAGTGGGCGCGTTGATGACAGCGTAGGATATCCCTAAGAAGGAACTTGCTCGGCAAGCAATACCTGTGCGGCCTTTTTTGCATCCATAGCAGACTCACGGTTCACCCCCATTGCAGCCAGAACAATTGCGCCTTCTTTCAAGAGCATAAGCTGCGCTGACAAATCGCGAGGTTTTTCTGCACCGGCCTTCATCGCAAGTGCAGAAAAGTATTCTCCAAGCATCCGTTTGTGTTCGGCTGCCTGCGCATGAATAGGGTGCTGGGGTTCCTGAAACTCGGCACTGGCTTTGATAAACATGCAACCGCGAAACCCAGGGAGTGTGAACCATTCCTTCAAGGCATCAAATAACGCCAGCAGTTGCTCGCCTGGCGTGTCAGCGATTTCCTCGATCCTTCGATACAACCAGTTTCGGAAATTCTCGTCCCGCAGCCGCAAGACTGCCAGGATGAGTTCGTCCTTGTTGCGGAAGTGCTTGTACATCGAGGTCTTGGACACCCCTGTCTCTCTGACCAGCATGTCCATTCCGGTCGCATGGAATCCATTGCGATAAAAGATCTCAAGAGCTTTGCGAACCAGCTCATCTCGTTTGTTTGGACGCATTTCCATTCCCTCAATATGTACCGTTCGGTAAGTATTTTAATTTATTGAAAACTGCAACAAGGTGTTGATCACATTACTGTTTCACGTGTGAATTTGTGCTGCCGGAGAGTAGGAGTGGCTCAGGTCTCCCTTAATTTTCTTGACAAGAGTTACCGATCAGTACATTTAGGCAGATATAAGGTGTACAGATCGGTAAACTCTAACAATCTTTGAATCTAACCAACTGGAGACTGAAATGACCATCGCTCGCTCTTATCTTATGGTTCCTGTCGCAGCACTTGCAGCTGCGACGTTATCCGGTTTCGCCGCACCCGTTTTCGCGGACGACGGCTTGCCGCATCCCGGCTTCGACATTGTCGCCGGGCAGACGGCCCTTTTAGTTACAGATCCACAGAATGACTTTCTGAGCCCCGATGGCGTGGCCTGGGGCGTCGTGGGTGCCAATGTCGAGGCCAACGGTACGGTCGAAAACATTGGCACTCTTTTCGCAACAGCCAAAGCGACGGGCATGCCGGTCTTCGTCTCGCCGCATTACTATTTCCCGCATGATCATGGGTGGCACTTCGAAGGCGCACTGGAAAATCTGATGCACGAAATTGGCATGTTCGACCGGTCCAGCGCGCTTTCGACAGACGGCTTTGAGGGGTCTGGCGCTGATTGGCTGGCGCAATACAAGCTCTACATTGAGGACGGCGAAACCGTCATCACCAGCCTGCACAAAGTCTTTGGACCCGAAACCAACGATCTGGTGCTGCAATTGCGCAAGCAGGGTATTTCCAAAGTCATCATCGCGGGAATGTCCGCCAACCTATGCACTGAATCCCACATGCGAGAGCTTCAGGAACAAGGCTTCGAAGTGATGGTGGTGACGGACGCCACGGCTGAAGCACAGCTTCCCGGGCTCGATGGATATGCCGCCGCGATGGTCAACTTCCGCATGATTGCGAGCGATGTGGCAGACACCGAAACCACCGTTGCGCGCATGCAGGCTGTAATCAACTAACCCCCGCTGGTTTCCTCCCGAACCAGCACACCGACGACCTCGGGCGTTCCCCCCGCCCGGGGTCAACCAAAGCAATCAAGTTGAGCCTGCGAGATTATGCGCCAGCCGAAGGCGGTCTCTATCAACACGCTTCCGTTCGAAAACTTTCACCATCACACCCCAGACCGCACCCCCTGCGGTCAAGGCATTCATCACAAGGTTCTGCCATGACACGCCCTCCTTTGCCCCCGTTCACCGAAGCAACAGCACATCAGAAAGTGCGCGCGGCTGAAAACGCCTGGAACAGCCGCAACCCTGATATTGTGATTCCCGCTTACACCGAGGGCAGCATCTGGCGAAATCGGGCTGACTTTGCCACTGGGCACACCGAAATTCACCAGCTGCTCACCCGTAAATGGCAGCGCGAACACAACTACCGGCTAATGAAAGAACTTTGGATATTTGCAGGAAATCGGATCGCTGTACGCTTTGCTTACGAATGGCAGGACAACAGCAACAACTGGTTCCGAGCATTTGGAAACGAGAACTGGCAATTCGAGCTGGATGGCCGAATGTGCCACCGCTTGGCCAGCATCAACGATCTACCAATTACCGAAGCAGACCGCCTGTTCCGCTGGCCGCTTGGCCCGCGCCCGGAAGATCACCCTGACCTCAGCGATCTTGGCCTCTAACACTCATATTTGAACTGAAAGGATACCATCATGGCCCGCGCCTTTGCAGATATCGCCTTCACCCCCGCCGTCCGCGCCCAGCAATCCCGAATGGGATCAGCCAACGGCTACGCCTCTTTCTTGGCCGAAGATGCGCCCCGTGCCGACACGCTTGGGTCAGAGGAAACCGACTTCATCGCGGCCCGTGATGGGTTTTATCAGGCAACCGTGTCAGAAACAGGCTGGCCATACGTGCAGTTTCGCGGCGGCCCCCTCGGCTTTCTCAAAGTGCTCACGCCAAACACTGTCGCATATGCGGACTTCCGGGGAAATCGCCAATATCTCAGCGCAGGAAATCTGGCGAATAATGACCGGGTGTCGATGATCCTGATGGATTACCCGAACCGCCGTCGACTGAAAATCTGGGGCCGTGCGCGTCTGATTGAGACCGCCGACGAACCCGAAATCGCGACGCCTTTGCATGATCAGACCTACCGCGCCCGTCCGGAACGCGCTGTTGTCATCGACGTCGAGGCCTTCGATTGGAACTGTCCACAGCACATCCCGATACGTCTGACCATCGACGAACTAAAGCCACATCTATCTGAATTACACGCCGAAAATGAAAGCCTGAAGGCCGAAAACCAGCGACTGAAGTCTGCAGCATCAGCCTCGATTGGTTGACTCTTAACAACCCTCGTTGGGCAGAACACATGCCCGGCATCCTCCCTCGAACTCCAGAATTGATTGGAATAAACATGAAACACACTATGAAATCTGCGCTTGTCAGTGGCAGCGTTATAACCCTCGCCGCGTTGACATTGGCTGTACCAATGATGTTGCCTTCGCCGTTGCGTGCAGCAGAGAGCATTCAAACGGACCCGACAGAGGTTCAGTTCAAATCTGAACTCATCGATGGCGTCAAAATTGCCTATCGCGAAGCCGGAGATCCTGACAAACCCACGGTCCTATTGCTGCACGGCTTTCCAACCTCGTCCCATATGTACCGCGAATTGATCCCGAAGCTGGCGGCAGACTACCACGTCATCGCTCCCGACTATCCGGGATACGGTGCCTCGGAGATGCCACCCGCTGAGACTTTCGAATATTCCTTCGCACACATCGCGACAATGATGACCGAGCTTCTGGATCGCAAAGATGTCGGCGACTACGCTGTCTACCTTATGGATTACGGTGCACCGGTTGGGTATCGTATGTTCGCCGAGGACCCGGAACGCGTGT
Organism: Sulfitobacter sp.; assembly: GCA_049680295.1. Lineage (GTDB taxonomy): Bacteria > Pseudomonadota > Alphaproteobacteria > Rhodobacterales > Rhodobacteraceae > JBAUHN01. The sequence continues at coordinate 14,846 of JBAUHN010000355.1, read as the reverse complement.
CTGGCTTCATCATTCAGAACGGCAACGCTTATGCCGAGGGCTTGGGTGAATTTTGGGATCCCCTAAAAGCCTACTGGGCTGAACCAACTTCGGAAAACGGCGATGCGTTGCGTGGGTTTTTCGAGCTGGAGGCAACAATCTGGCAGTTCACTCACGGCGTACAAGATCCTGCCAAAATAAGTCCCGATAACTTCTGGCACGTGCAGTACCTGCTTGACCGCCCCGGCAACCAAGAAGTTCAGCTCGAGATGTTTTTGGACTACGGAACAAACGTTGCTGAATACCCCAAATGGCAGGCGCTGTTTCGTGAACATCAGCCACCAGCACTACTGATGTGGGGTAAGAACGATCACATTTTCCCTGAGATGGGTGCTCATCCCTACAAGCGGGATCTGGAAGATCTGGAATTCCACATTTTGGATACAGGTCACTTCGCACTTGAGGAATATGGCGACGAGATTGCCGATCAGATGGTCGAATTCCTGGATCGCATCAAACACTAAAGGTAGCGCCACTTCTGTCCAAGGGGTGTCGGTTTCCACCGATGCCCCCCCTTCTTGTCAGATGGAATTTTCTGAAAGTGGACTTTGGCGCAAGCGCAGCGAAAGCCAGCTCGGTCCGCACAACGGACCTTTGGCGCGGCGCGTTTTATCCTCGGTTCCTGACGCAGGCCACGGCCTGAGGGGGGGGCCTATTTCACGCAGGTTTGCCCCGCCCACACCCTGCCTTTAAATTCAAAACGCGATAATTCCCTATTGATGCCGTTTTTTTGATGTTCTGATCCGGCACATCGCCTATCTCAGACGTTTAACAATTGACCGGAATATATTGTGACTGAAAACCCGACCGCCCCGCTGCACGTCGCCTATCTGGTGAACCAATATCCAAAGGTCAGCCATACGTTTATCCGGCGCGAGATTATGGCGCTGGAACGTCAGGGGGTGACGGTCCAGCGTTTCGCCCTGCGGGGCTGGGATGCGGAAGTGGTCGATGACGGCGATAAATCCGAGTTGACCAAGACCACCTACACGCTGAAAGACGGGCTGGGGTCCCTGCTGGGATCGGCCCTGCGCCGCACGGTTCGCCATCCCGGTGCGGTCTGGCGTGCGGTCAAAGCCGCGCTTGCGATGTCCAAAAACGGATTGCGGCCCTGGCCCTACCATCTGATCTATGTGGCGCATGCCTGCCGGATCATGGATCATCTCGACAAATCCCCCGTCACCCATATGCACGCGCATTTCGGCACCAATTCAGCCGAGATTGCGGCCTTGGTGGAATTGCTGGGCGGGCCGCCCTACAGCTTTACCATTCACGGCATGGACGAGGCCGACAATGCCAAACGGCTGGGGTTTGACCATAAGGTGGGTCACGCCAAATTTGTGGTGGCGATCAGTGCCTATACCCGCAGCCAGCTTTTGCGCCATATCACGCCCAAGGACTGGCCCAAGATCAAGGTCGTTCATTGCGGCCTGCCAGCCCGTGCCTTTGCCGATGCCGACAGCGATCTGCCCAAAACCCCGGTGTTTTTATGCATTGGGCGTCTGAGCGGTGAAAAGGGCCATCTGATCCTGCTTGATGCTTTTGCCGCCACGCTGAAACAACATCCCAAAGCCCGGCTGGTGCTGGCCGGTGATGGCGATCTGCGCGGGCTGATCGAAGATAAGATTGCCGCCCTTGGCATCGGCGATGCGGTGCGCATCACCGGCTGGATTTCCTCAGATCAGGTGCGCGACGAAATTCTGGCCTGTAATGTGCTGGTGCAGCCCAGCTTTATCGAAGGGCTGCCCGTGGTGATCATGGAGGCGATGGCGTTGCGACGTCCGGTGATTTCCACTTATGTGGCGGGCATCCCCGAACTGGTGCGGCCCGGTGAAAACGGCTGGCTGGTGCCGGCAGGCGATATCGACGACCTGAGTGGCGCGATGATCGAAAGCCTGGCCACGCCCACCCGCAAGATGCGGACCCTGGGGCGCAATGCCAGCGCACGGGCACAGGCGCGCCACAGCATCGACACCGAAGCGGGTAAGCTGCGCGCATTTTTTGCGCAAAAAGGATAAGCTGGGATGGGCCTGCTGAAACGAACGGTGCTGGCAGGGCTGGGCTGGCCTTTGCCCTATAAAGCCCTGCAACACCGGGCGCTGCGCGGCAGCCCCCTGACGATCCTGTGCTATCACACGCTGGGCCCTGACCGCGGCGGCCCGGATGCCTGGACCGCCCTGCGTGTCAGTGAGTTTCGCCAGCAGATCGCATTTTTGCGCAAGGATTACGATATTGTCAGCCTTGATCAGGCATTGACCCCGGCCGAAAACAACCCGCGCCCGCGTGTGGTGCTGACCTTTGATGATGGCGACATCGGGCTTTTTACCCATCTTTTACCCATCGTCGAGGCCGAAGCCCTGCCGGTGACGATCTATGTTGCCACCCGCCAGATTGAGACCGGGCAACCCTATTGGTTTGACCGGATCATGAACGCATTGCAGGCGCCGATCGCCATGCAGATAGACCTCCATGCGGCTGGCCTGCCGGTCTGGCGCCTGCCTGAAACCGGTGGCGCGCTGCGCTGGCAGGTGATCTCGGACGTGCTGGAGCGTCTTAAGGCCGTGGACCCTGATCTGCGCGAAGACCTGACCGCGCAGGTGGTGGCGCAAGCGCCGGTCACGCAGATCGGGCCGCGTCTGGGGCCGATGTCACTGGAGCAGTTGAAAACGCTGGCAGCCTGCCCCCATGTCACCATCGGGGCGCATAGCCACTGCCACAACCTGCTCGATCAGATCCCGCTGGCCCAGGCCCAAAGCAGCGCCGCCCATTCGCGCGATCTTTTGCAAAAATGGACCGGCCGAAAGGTGGCGCATTTTGCCTACCCCAATGGCAATCACACCGCCCCCCTGCGCGCCGCTATGGCCGAGATCGGGTTCACCTCTGCCACCGTTCTGGACATGGCGCTGGCACAAAAAGGGTCTGATTCTTTTGCCCTGTCGCGTCTGGCTGTCAGCCGATATGATCCGCTGGCGCGGTTCCGGCTGCGGCTCATTGGCATCTAAGGTTGAAAAAACTGCCTGAAAACAGAATCTTCGCCGTTATTCAGATTTTATGATAGTATCTGCCCGCGCCTGTAATTTGTTTGGCGTTTGTACCCAGTTGGAGCCTTTATGCAATTTTCCCCCGATGACCTTGTGCAGATGCAACGGTATTCCATCTTTAAAAATACCCCTGATCTGATTGAGTTCATGCAGTGCATGGCGCTTGGCAAACCTACCAAATCCTTTGACCCGCAGGTGGGTCAGGTTGCACAGGATCTGGGCTGGATCGACCCTGAAACCCATGCGCTGACCGAATTGGGTGGATTTGCGGCTGATTCGTGCCGCGAATATATATTCTGGCTGGAACGCGACCGCGCCCTGCCCTTTGAAGGCGCCGCACCGCATCTGTCCAAAAGCCATTTTGCCGGTAAATCCGTGGTCGAGATCGGCTGCGGCATGGGTGCGAACCTGATGTCGCTGGCCGATGTCGCCCAGAGCGTCGCGGGCGTCGAGCCGGTCGCAGCCTATGGCCAGTTCGGTGCGCTGTTTCGCCAGCGTGAAAAAATGGCCCCGCTGGATGTCCGCCATGGCACGGCCGAGGCGCTTCCGTTTGAGGACGCCCAGTTCGACATCGTTCTATGCGTCTCGGCGCATCAGTATTTTGATATCTGTCCTGCCTTTAAGGAACTGGCCCGTCTGGTGAAGCCGGGGGGCCAGCTGATGATCATCGGCGGTACGCTGGATACCTATCTGGGCCTGACCCTGGGCGCGGTGCTGCGCAGGCCCGCCGCGCTGAAGCCGATTGTGATCACGGCGCTGAACACGCTCAGCTACATGGCCCTGCGCCGCCGCATCCTGCCCGCACGCGGGGTTGCCACCACATCGCGGCCCATCTACCCGATGCGCGGATCCATGCGCCGCTGGCTGCGCGAGGCCGGCCTGACGCCCGAGACATCCATGGCGCGCGTCGGTCCCGAGACCTGCTTTGTGGCCCGCAAAAAGGCGTAGAGGCTGAGGCTGAGGCGGAATGGCTGCTGTGCGGGACAGAGCCGTCTTTCACGACTGGCTGCTAAAGGTCTGCTTTCAGATATTTAACACTTGTCCCGTGAAGTGTTAAATATCAGGCGGATGGCGAGAACGTCGCCGCTGAATTCATTGGGAAAATTTCGCTGGTCATCAGTTCCAAGATTTAACACTATCATTCATAGTGTTAAACTGGAGCCCGTAGATGCAAAATTTTCTGACAATACTAGCAATTTTCTCAGCAAGCACCGCTTTTGCTGACTTCAGCATTAAATGCAATAAACACGGTGCCGTCATGACAACGACCGATGGCGCAACATACTACCTTGGAAAGACCTGTGAAGCTGCCAAAAAAGCTGGAGGAACGGGGCGATGGTGGTACGCGGCCTCCGCCTTCATCGTTGAAATTGATGGCGAAAGTATTCGGTACCCATTCGAAATAGATTGTGATGTTCCTTACTGTAAACCTTGAGTTGGCCTAGCTCCGGCCTCAGTATCTTTCTCTTCGTACACTGACTATATAGGATTTTTACCGTGCAATTTCTGGAAAAAACGCTCTTGGCTCTGCTTTTGTGCGGAGCTTTTCATCCAACTCTTGGAAGAGCGCAAAACTCAGAATTAACGACTATTGGAGGTTTGTGGGATTTGTTTTCGGCAAAATGCACGTCCTTCGTTAGCGATCCAAATCTGTTTGTCCAATCTCCGAATTTGTTCAAAATCAATGACTGGAAATGGATTATGAGAGCCGCTGAGTCTGTTGGCTTCATAGAGTATTTTACGCTGTCACCGGACAATTTCTTTCAGTTTACTGCGATAGGAAACGCCACATCACAAGGGACTTTGCTTCATTGTTCTTTGAGCGGTTCATTACCTAGTGTCACAACTGCAGATGAAACCTTCAACGCTATAACGTTGCATTTTTCAAACCGGAATGACCTTACTGTTTCATCAGACAAGATTGCATTTTTCGGTGATCCAAGTGATGTTGCCGAGCTAAAAGAATACTATTCCACAAGTCATTTGCTTAGAGTTGAAGGTGGATTTGGGGTTGCAGGGCATGTAGCAACGATCAGGATTGATGACGGTGGATCAGTCTATTTTGAAATAGAAACTGACCAATAGGCCGCCTGTAGAATTATCCTATATAGGCTACTGTTTATTTAGCACTTTTACCAATACTGTTAAGCATCTGACTTTGATTTCGGAAAAGCGGACCTCCATGCTAAATGCGGCATCGGTCAGAATGGGCTCAAACCGGCCCTTGATAGTCTTCTCCGGCCCGGGACAAGCCGAAGGCGCCGGGCGGGCGTCAGCGCGGCTCTGTGTCGTGACAGGTCTCACTCCCGGCAGGCAAAAGCCCAGTTGCTTTCGCACATCGAGCGCAGATCGTGCCGGGCTTTGAACCCGAGTATCTCAAAGGCGCGGTCGGTGCCGGCATACGATAACGCGGCATCGCCGGGGCGGCGGGCGACGATTTCATAAGGCAGATCAATGCCGCAAACCTCGGAATAGGTTTTCAGCACCTCCAGCACGCTGTAACCCGTACCGGTGCCCAGGTTGACCAGATGGCTTTGGCCCTGCCCCTGACCTTGGCCCAGCAGCACATTCAGGGACAATACATGACCCTGTGCCAGATCCGAGATATGGATAAAGTCGCGAATGCCGGTGCCGTCGGCGGTCGGATAATCGCCGCCAAAAACCTTCAGCTTTTCCATCTGGCCTTTGGCCACCCGTGCAATCACCGGCACCAGATTGGAGGGCGGCAGGCTGGGATCTTCGCCGATCAGGCCTGAGGCATGGGCGCCCACCGGGTTGAAATAGCGCAGGATGCCGGTCTTGAATTCAGGATGAGATCCGGACACGCGGGTCAGGAATTCTTCGCCAAACTGTTTGGTCCAGGCATAGGTGTTTTCTGGGGCAAGGGCGGTGTCCTCGCGGATCGGGATTTGATCGGTGTTGCCGTAAACGGCGGCACTTGAGGAAAATACCATGGCGTTACACCCGGTGGCGCGCATCGCTGCGACCACATTGATCAGCCCGGTGCAATTGGTCTGGTGATAGCCAATGGGATCGGCCTCGCCGTCGGAGATGCTTTTGCCCGCGGCGAAATGCACCACCGCGTCGAATTTCTGATCCGCCATCACCGCCATGACATCACCTGCCACCCGCACATCGCATTCAATCAGGTTGGTGGGTCTGTTGGTGATCAGCGCCAGACGGTCCGGCACATCGCGCTGCGCATTGGCAAAGTTGTCCAGCAAGGTGACCTCATAGCCCGCCGCCACCAGCGCCACATAGGTATGCGAGCCGATAAACCCCGCGCCGCCCGTCAGCAAAATCTTTTGACCCATTACCCGTTACTCCGTTCTTGTCGTCATCTGTTGTATCCGCGCGGTTTTAGAAACCTTCTGTGGCGAAAATACGTTTCCAGTCAAAGGATCCGCAGCGTTTACCTGCCCCAATTCTACCGCCCCCGCGTCCAGTCCCTGGTGGGGCGGCGCAGGCGCACGGCGATATGCACCAGCATATAGACCGCAAACCCCAGCGGCACGCGCGCCGCAAGGCCCAGAAGGCGGGCACGGGTCAGGGGCTGTTTTTCCTCATTGTCCTGCAAATCGGGGTAGAGGCGGTAAATCTCGTCCACGCCGGCATCTTGCCTGCGCCGCACCCGGACCAGATTGGCAAAACCTTCGACCATGGGCCAGTGATAGCGGGCAGGGACCTCAATGCGTTCGGTTCCGCGAAACTGCAACCGCACAAATGTATCATCCGAGATGATATCGGGGAACGCGCCCCAGCGTGTGCGCCCTGCGCGGTTGACCGAAAACAGCCCCGCGCCCACGGCACCCCCTTTGACAAAAGGCAGCCGGGTCCACAGATCGGCATAGCGACGTGTCACCCATGTCTTTGCGCGCGCCACCTGCAAGGTGCCGGTGGCATAGATCGGGGCATCCACCAGCAATGCACCGCGCAATTGCCCCAGCAGCGCCGGATCACAGATCACATCCGCATCCAGATAAATCAACGCCGCGCCACTGGCAGCCCCGTCGCCCTGGTTCAGCGCATTGACCTTGCCGGCCTGGGCAATATCCAGCACCTGCAGCTGCCAGCCCCGGTCCTTGATCTGACCGCGATAGCCCTGCGCAATCTCGACCGTGCGGTCGGTGCAGGCGTTGGCGGCGACGACAATTTCGACCGGACCCGCGCCCGCGTCCTGCGCCAGCACAGCTTCAAGACAGGCGCCGATATAATCCTCTTCGTTATAGGCGGCGATGATCACGCTGATCAGATCGTCTTGCCTTTTCGTATTGGGCCTTGCCTCTGTCCGCGTCATAAAACCTCTTACCGCCTTGCCTCTGCCCACCTGATGCCAGATTTACCAGCCAGTTCAAAGCGCGATGGACAATTTGTGTGGCCTGCGCCATCACCATCGCCAACCCTAGGAAAAGAACAGGCAAACTGATGACCGGCACACAGACAGATCAAGGTCGAAACAGCGATGATATCGTGGCCTGGGTCAACATCGCCAGCCAGCAGCTTTTGCTGGACGCGGTTGAAACCCACCTGACAGCAGGCACCGGGTTTTCCGTGGCAACACTGAACCTCGATCACATCGTGAAAATGCGCCAATCACCTGCGTTTGCCGCAGCTTACGCCGCCCACAGCCATGTGGTGGCCGATGGCAATCCGATTGTCTGGCTGTCACGGCTGGCCGGGCGCCCGATTGAACTGGTGCCGGGGTCCGAGCTGATAGAACCGCTGGCCGCTTTGGCCGCCCGTCTGGGCACACCCATTGCCATGCTGGGCGCGACCCAGGACACGCTGGATGCGGCCGCCACAGCGCTTGAGGCGGCCCACCCCGGATTGCAGGTTGTGGCCCGGATTGCCCCGCCTTTCGGGTTTGACCCGACAAGCGCTGCAGCCGATGCCTGTCTGGATCAGATCAAAGCCTCAGGCGCGCGCCTGTGCTTTCTGGCCTTAGGGGCGCCAAAACAGGAAATCCTGGCGGCGCGTGGATCAGCACGTGCACCGGGCTGCGGCTTTGTCTCGATCGGGGCGGGGCTGGATTTTATTGCCGGCAGTCAAACCCGTGCGCCCCTCTGGGTGCGCAAGCTGGCGATGGAATGGGTCTGGCGGATGCTGACCAACCCGCGCCGGCTGGCCAAACGCTATTGGGACTGCATTGTGATCATGCCGGGCCTGACCCTGGCGGCATTACGCCGCAAAAAACGCTAGGATCAAAGCGGTTTTGAGCAGGATATCGCCTCTGGCTGGTAAAATTACAATGCGTAACACTTTGTTGCCACTTTTCTGGTCAACCTATGGTCTCCAGCCAAGACGATAAGCAGCGAGACGTGATGCACTACAGACCGACCCCTTTCAGAGCCTGTGTAGACGAAAACCTGCCCAAACATGTGGCGGGCACACGGGCGGCAGTCTTTGCATTGCTGCGCGATCACCCTGATGAACCAGAGGCCGGCGGCACCACAGACGCAGTGCCTGCCCGCGACCAGACCCCAAAACCCCAACCCGCACCTGAAGAGCAATCGCGCTGGGAAAGCGTTTTGCGTGAAGACAGTTTTGAATTCGCCCCCCAAGGGATGCGGCGCTAGGGCCCTGACCCTAAAGCAGAGGGCTTGTGGGAATTGAGCTCAGACCCTAGCTTGTCCAGATGAGGGCACCGCCAAGGCATGCGGTGCATGAGCAATTTGGGGACATTTGGTGAGCGAGAAAAAACAATTCCACGTCGGCGCATTGTCTGAAGACCAGCCCGAGGTCACACAATATGAGACCAGCCCGTTCAAAAAAGGCCGCCCGCCAGAACCGCTCCAGTTTGAGATCAACCTGACTGCCGAAGCCCATGACAGGCAAAAAAAGTCAGGCGTTGTGCAGGTCAATATTCCGGGGTTTTCGCCGGTCAAATTATACTGCGATGAACAGATACCGGTGGGGGACGACACTGCGCCGCCGCCTTTGGCGTTTCTTTGTGCAGGGATCGCGTTTTGTCTGATGACGCATCTGACCGATATCTACACCGCCCGGAAAATAAAGATCAAATCCATGAAGCTTGAACAGCGCATGCGGTTTGAAACCAACCTCAGCAATATGCGCGATCTTGGGCACACCACGGATGGCAAGACATTGGGCATTGAGACCCATGTTCTGATCGACAGCGATGAGCCGGAAGACCGTATTGTCGCCCTGATGGATGAGGCGGAAAACGCCTGTATGGCACATTACGCATTGCGCAATCCGATCCCCTGGCAATCGCGTCTTGTCTATAATGGCAAAGAGGTCACCAACCGCACCGGCTAACGCATTGCGCGTTAAACCTGAAACACCCGACGCCTTCGGCTTGTCCCGGGCAGGGACAGACAATCAAGGGCCGGTTTGAGCCCGAAACGGACACGCAAGATAGACTGTGTTAGGGTTAAGCCTGATCAATTATCACCGAGGACGAAATCATGCAGGACAAATGGACGGATGGTGACGCCTACGAGGTGTATGTTGGTCGGTGGAGTCGGAAGACCGGCAAGAAGTTCCTAGCTTGGCTGGACCAGGCCCCCGGTTCGCGATGGCTTGACCTTGGGTGCGGGACCGGTGCGCTTACCTCGCAGATTCTGCAGGACCGAGACCCAAAGTCTGTTGTTGGCATCGAACCATCAGAAGGCTTCCTGAAACTCGCGCGGCAAGAAACAGACGACAGTCGAGCATCGTTCCTGCAGGGGTCAGGTGATGAAATTCCAGTGGATGACGGTGCAGCCGATGTCGTTGTTTCGGGGCTTGTCCTGAATTTCATCCCCGACAAGGAAAGGGCGATGGCCGAGATGGTACGTTCCGTCGAAAGAGGCGGAACGGTTGCAGCATATGTGTGGGACTATTCGGGTCACGTTCAGTTCATGCGCTACTTTTGGGACGCGGCAATTGCACTCGATCCTGCCGCACGTGAAAAGGACGAAGGCGTTCGTTTTCCAATCTGCCGTCCTGCTGCGCTGGCTGAGCTGTTTTCAGGCGCGGGACTACGAGATGTCACGACTGCGGCCATCGACATCCTGACACCTTTTGCGGATTTTGATGATTACTGGACGCCCTTTCTTTCCGGTATCGCGCCTGCGCCGGGTTACTGCGCATCTCTGGACGATGCAGCGCGCCAGAAGCTGAAAAACCACCTGATCGAGGTCTTACCTACAGACCCGGATGGGATGATCCTGATGGCCGCGCGCGCATGGGCAGTGCGTGGCACACGGTGATTTCTCACTTGTGCATAAGACAACAAGGACTGTGAAGTGACGGCTGCTCTGTCCGCAGTCCTACCAAACGCCTGCTCCGCCCGAAGGGCCGTTTTTCAACATAGCCTGAACGGATCTTTGCGGATCAGTAGCCGTAGTTTTCCGGCTTATCGAGATAGCGGCATTTGTTGAGAACCACACCCATCACATTGGTGCGGCTTGCCATTTCCTTTTCGCAGTTTTCAATCTCTTCGATTGAAGTGCTTTCTGCGGCGCCAATCAGCAAACCACAGTCCACCTGATCAAGAAACGCCATCGTGTCATCACTGACCAGCATCGGCGGCATGTCGAAAATCATCACATCGGGCTGATACCGGGCCTCGATGGCATCCAGAACGGCGGCCCCGTCTTTGCCCTGCAACAGCTCGGCGGGGTTTTGGGCCGGGCTGTGGTTGGTGGCAAACGCAAGGTTGGAGCCGTAGCGGATGATATGGTCCTGTGGCTCGGCATTGCCTTCGAGAACTTTGGCAAACAGATGTTTGTTTTTCAGACCCAGAACCCGCGCCATCGACGGGCGGCGCATATCCAGTTCAATCACCATCACCTTGATGTCGCTTTGCCGCGCCAGACTGAACGCAAGGTTGAGACTGACCATGGTCTTGCCGCAGGCCATCCCCGGCGAGGTAATGGCCACCCGCCGCCATGTATTGGCGCGCATCTGATACAAAAGTTTGGTGCGCATCACATCAAAAGGAATGGCATCGGCGCCGGTGTGATAGGCCGCAATCCTGGATTTGCTCATATGTTTGGTGTCCGGCTTGAACGGCGTCAGGCCGTTCCAGGCGTCCTCCCGGCTTTGATCGGAGCGGGGCGCCTGATCCGGGGTCTCGTTTGCAGCGGTCTGGGTTTTGGGCTGGACCAGCTGACGGGCTTCGCGCGCCTTGTTGATCGCCAGTTGAATGCGTTCCATATCCGTTAACCTTTCAAAATTCCATGCAATGGGCCAAGGCCAAAGCCCATTTTGTTCAACACAGTTTCAAGGATCGTATCCAGCGGCATGTAATACATATGCACCAGGATAAATGCCCCCGGAATGCCCACAAAGACAAGCAACAGGATGTTGATCACCGTCCAGCGACGCCCGACAATCTGCTGGCGGGTCTGGATATAGGGAATGGTTGCAAAGGTGGTCATGCCCAGTTGATTGGTCAGCTCGACAGGGCGGCGGATCGTGTTGTTGAAAATCTCAAACAACATCAAAAGCCCGATGCCCCCGGCAATGCCGGCGCCAATGCCTGCCGCAACAATCAGTTTGCGATTGGGGCTGTCGGGACCGTCCGGCACCACCGCCTGTTCGGTCACCGTGATCCGCTGTCCGCGCGATTGCGCCTCGATCTGTTCGCCGGTGCGGGCCTCGGCAAGGCCGGCGGTGGCCTGGGTGTATTGCAGGCGGATATTGTCGTAATCACGCTCCAGCGTGCCAAGCGTGATGGAATTTGTCGGCGTCGCGTCAATGCTCACGGCCAAATCGGCAAGTTCATTCTCAATCAGCGTTTTTTGTTCCACGATAAAGGAAATCTGCCCGTCGATGTCAGACAGCTGGAATTCAAACGCGGTAATGTTGGGCGCGTCCTGTTTGCCCAGACCCAGCTGAATATTGGCCGCTTCCAGGGCGGCGATCTGCGCCTCCAGCGACCGGATGCGCGGATTCTGCGGCGCATAGATCACCAGCGCCGAGGCCAGCTGATCCTTGAGCTGCTGCAACTGCCGCTGCTCGGGCGTCATCGATTCACCCAAGATGTCGGTCCGCCCGGTGCGGTCGTAAATCTCGACCAGCCGGGCGCGGCGGTCGCGCAGGCTGGACAGTTCGCGTTCCAATTGCAAGACGCGTTCCTGCAGTGACGACTGCCGGCTGCGCCGGTATTCAAGACTGTCAGGCAGCGCGTTCTTATGCGCCTCCTGGAAAGTCAGGATCAGATTGCCCTGTTCAGCCAGTTCCGCGTCAAGCCGCGCCACTTCACTTTTAAAGAAATCCAGCGTCTGACCGGCGACCGAGGTCCGCATTTCGACGTTTTGCTGCAGGATCTGGGTCACAAGTTCATTGGTGACTTGCGCCGACATCTCGCCGGTGGGCGCATCAAATGAAACCAGAACAAACGACGCGCGTTCGCGCAGGCCCAGAGGCAGTTCCAATGCGATGCGCAGGCGCATGTCGGTGACGATGTCATCGGGGTTCATCTCGGGCGCGTCTGCATGGACGTCAAACTGCCGCGACAAATCCAGCAGGTTGGCCCGGGTCAGAAGCCGCTGCTGAATGACTTCCAGAATTTCAACGGCACTGGTTTCAACGGTAGAAGACGCCAGATCACCGGGGATCTGCGGCGCTTCGACAACCAGCTGTGCCTGCGCGCGGTAAATCGGCGGCAGCGTAAAGGCCATCACAAGACCGGCAGCGGCCCCCATGATCGCAATCAAAAGGAAATAGTGAATGCGCCGAAAAAACAGCGACAGGTAAAAACGGGCATCTTGCATCATTGCGGAATATCATCTTTGCTTTCAGGAATATTGGCACCAAAGAATGCGCCATCATCCAGAACTTGCTGGACCGTCGTGCGCATAATGCTCTTTGATCCTTTTGTGAATGCATAGACCATCGAAAGATCGCAAAGCTGATTGACCAGACGCGGCACGCCGCCGGTGGCCTCGCTGATCAATTGCGTGGCCGTCTTGCTGAAAAAGTTGCGCGCGGCCCCGGCAACACGCAGCCGGTAGCCAACATAGCTGTGTACGGTTTTTTCATCCATCGCCGACAGATGGAAATTCGCCGCCACCCGCTGGGCAAACTGGCGCATGTCGGGACGGTGGATCATTTCGCGCAGTTCGGGCTGGCCGACAAGAACCAGCTGCAGCAGCTCATCTTTGTTGGCATTGATATTGGTGAACATGCGCAATTCTTCCAGCGTTTCCCGGCTGAGGTTCTGCGCCTCGTCGAAAATCAGGATCACCCGGTTGCCGCGGGCGTATTCCTCAATCAGGAAGGTCTGGAATTGTGCGAAAAGATCGACATAAGTGGCCTCGGTGGCGGCCGGTTGATCCAGCGCCATCAACACCCAGCGCAAAAGTTCCCCGCGCGAGCCATGGGCGTTCGAGATCATGCCGATCTTAACACCTTCGCCGATTGTTTTTAGCAGGTGGTGCACCAATGTGGTTTTGCCTGCGCCCACCTCGCCGGTGATCAGGGTGATCGGCGCCCGGGTCAGCACCCCATATTCAAGCATCGTAAATGCCCGTCTGTGGGCCGAAGACCAAAACAGAAAGTCAGGATCAGGCACCAGGGAAAACGGTCTTTCGACCAGGCCAAAATGCTCAACGTATATATCAAGTGAACCACCCACACCGCGTGTGGCTGATTTGGGCTTATTTTTCGTTTCAGCAGGGATACTCAAACTCTCCTGTCTCGTACTGGAATTCTCGTCAAACATGTTATCTGTCACAATCGGAGTGCTTAGACGGCGGGCAGCCTTGAATAAGGAATCGTCTTTTGCTGGTGAATATAGCGTTTCAGAGGCTTTCGCATCCACCGAATGGTGGGTTTTTTCAATATCCCAGTTCTCAGGGCGCCTGCGAAACTTCAAGACCAGGCGCGGCATTTCAACACGCTGCGCCCCTGTCAGTTTCAAAGGCCGCCCGACAAACTTACTTATCCGGCCTTGTCTGAACCCTTCAGACATCCCGCAGCCCCTCCGGAAAAAACCCCGCAAAAACAGCGCAACCCGATCCCAAAGGGACACTGACGGCCCCAGCGTCTTTGGACCCAGAGGTCAAAAAGCATAGATCGAGGAAAAGTTTCATTTGCTTCGCTTTGGCCACATCCAACCCGGATTTTGGGGCCCGGGCCCGGTCTCTTTCAAGATATCGCCCCTCTTTTGCATCCGTAATCTGGTCAAAGTTAGGCGAAACGGACACTTGTTTGAGGCACCTTCCAAAGGTTTTAAGCCAATAAATTAAGGGCTTATGATGTCAAAAAGACATATATACGGCTGTCACTCACCCGCTTTCTTAAGCGCTCACCACCCGTGGAACCAGAGTACGAATCGAACCTTCTCGTCAATCTAGAGTGCCCGCCCAATCTACAACCATGAATTGGGGAGAAAAATGCCATTCTGATCACTTTGATTACGATTTGGAAACGATTACAACCTAAAGCAGAGTGCCCTTTTCATTTTCTATCTGAGCTCATGTGATCCCTCCATTATGGGGTTTGGAGAATGTGTTAAAACAGTGTAAAGAAGGTGGTAGAAATATGCTGCCGCATCTTCACAACGACATCGTTAACGCCTATTTGAGGTGGCAGTGTTTCCGCATGTGCGGAGTGTAATTATTTACGAGCCTTATTTGGCTTTTAGTTGAAAGATTTTAAAAATGGCTGCCCATTACCCCGATATTCTTCAAAACCACATTTCACTAGAAACTGACACCTCTGTTCAAGAGGCCCACACCCACCAGACGTCGATCTACCGCAGCGTTGTCAAACGCGCGATTGACATGTTGTTTGTGATCGCCGCCCTGCCGA
>JBAUHN010000354.1:0-17544 GCA_049680295.1 Sulfitobacter sp. | reverse complement strand
GCGCTATTTTGCGCGCGCATGGCGACGCCCGTCGCGCCATGATGGCCACGATCTATGGTGGTCTGGTCAATGCCATTCTGGACCCGATTTTGATCTTTGGTTTTGATCTGGAACTGACCGGCGCGGCATTGGCGTCGGTCGCGGCTCGGCTGGTGATAGCTGGGACAGCCATGCTGCCTATTATCCAGCACTACGGCGGCATTGGCCGACCCAATGGCATGGCGATGCTCCGTGATTTGCCGCCCATTGCCGCCATTGCCGTGCCCGCAATACTGACGCAGCTTGCAACCCCGGTGGGACTGGCGTTCGTGACGCGGTCGATGGCGCAATTCGGACAGGAAGCCATTGCCGGAATGGCGATCGTCGCACGCCTGAACCCGGTGGCCTTTGGCGTCATTTTTGCGCTGTCAGGAGCGGTAGGTCCGATTCTGGGGCAAAACTATGGGGCGGGTGACACCGACAGGGTCCGGCGCGGGTTTAACGCGGCGATCCTTTTTACCGCGCTGGTGATTGCGGGTGTTTCAACAATACTGTTCATCTTGCGCGCGCCGATTGCAGGTCTGTTTGAGGCAACTGGCATCACCCGTGATCTGGTCTATTTGTTTTGCGGACCATTGGCGCTGGCGTTCTTTTTCAATGGCGTGCTGTTTGTCTGCAACGCGGCGTTTAACAATCTTGGTCATCCGTTTTATTCCACTTTCACCAACTGGGCGCGCAACACGGTTTTTCTGATTCCATTGGTGATGTTGGGGGCCGGTTGGCTGGATGCACCGGGTGTGTTGATCGGCCAATCGGCGGCAGGTGTGGTGATGGGGATTGTGGCGTGGATCATGGCGCACCGCCTGATCGGATCGGGCGCGCCGGGCGCTGGCAAGCCGTCAGAATTCGCACGACAGGGCCGGTTGATGGCCTTGCTGGATTGGCGTCGATAACCGGGCCAGATGGTGATCGACCAAAGCCCTTTCGGCGTGGGTCAGGACCTGATGGCGTGGATAGATCGGTGCCGCCCGGTCATCCAGAACCGCCGTGTCCCAGCCATCGGTGGTGTCAAAGAAATGCTGCACGCCATCGGGGCCGAATTCGCGTAAATACCCCTGCACGACCACGTCCAGATAGCTTAGTAGAATGATATGTTCGGCACTATCCGCCATGATTTCTGACTGCACTGCGTAGACGTCGATCTGTGGCTTTGCCGGCAGGTCATGGGCCACAGCATCGCTGGATGAGACACGATTATATCCGGTTTCGCGCAGGTCCAGCGCGTCCCAGTCACCGTTGGGAACCGCAGCAATCAGCCCTTGAATGCTGTGGCCCATCGCTGGCACAGCGGACAACAGCACAATTTTGCGCATGGGCGTTTTCATCCACGCCCGCCGCCACCCCTGCAACAGCGCAGGTGCGGCGCCCAAATAGCTGTGGGTCGCGCGATTGACCAGACTGCCATAGCCAAAGAAATACGGGTCGTTCATTGCGGGCTCCTGCAAGGGGTTGTGGCCTGGGCCAATCAACCACTCTGGGTAAAGGTACACAAGGGTACACAAGGCCTATTGACCTGTAACCGGGTATCGGAATAACTTACCGCAAATCAGTCATGGGAGAACCGGCAAATCGCCGGTGCCGAAGGAGCAACCGCCCCGGAAACTCTCAGGCCAAAGGGACCGTGATTGAACCGAACACTCTGGAGAGAGGCGCATGTGCGTCCGCCGAAGGGATAACGATCTCAGGCGAAAAGACAGAGGGGGCATCAGAGCACGAAATATCTTCGTGCGCGTGGTGCCGGTGTCTTGCAAACAGCATTTCCGGCGTATTTGGGGGGTCGGATGACTGAATTGCTGCAAACGCCACTGCATGGCCTGCATGTTGAACTGGGCGCCAAGATGGTGCCGTTTGCGGGCTACGATATGCCGGTTCAATATCCTATGGGCGTGTTGAAAGAACATTTGCACACACGCGACCACGCAGGCCTGTTTGACGTCAGTCATATGGGGCAGGTGGTGCTGTCCGGCGGCAATTGGGACGCCGTGGCGACCGGTTTTGAAAAGCTGGTCCCGCAGGATGTGCTGGGTCTGGCAGACGGGCGACAGCGTTATGGATTTTTCACAAATGATCAGGGAGGCATCGAGGACGATCTGATGTTCGCGCGTCGTGGCGATGATCTGTTTGTCGTGGTCAATGCCGCCTGCAAGGACGCTGACACGGCCCGGATGCGCGCCGCATTGGAACCTGACATTACGGTGACTTCACTGCCCGACCGTGCACTTGTCGCAGTGCAGGGGCCCGCGGCCGAGGCGGCGCTCGCTGCGCTGGACCCGGCAGCGCGGGACATGGCGTTTATGGATTTGGGTAATCTGACGCTGGGTGGCATCAGCGTTTGGGCATCGCGGTCGGGCTATACCGGCGAAGACGGTTATGAAATCTCGGTGGCCGCCGATCAGGCTGATGCGCTGGCGCGGTTACTGCTGGCACAGGACAACGTGGCCCCGATCGGTCTGGGCGCACGCGATTCCCTGCGGCTGGAGGCGGGATTGTGCCTTTATGGCCATGACATTGATGGGGCGACGGATCCGGTGACAGCCGGGCTGGGCTGGGCGATGCAGAAAGTCCGCCGTGCCGGTGGCGACCGTGCAGGCGGGTTTCCGGGCGCAGAAACAGTTTTTGCTGTGCAAAAAGACGGCGTGTCGCGCAAACGGGTCGGTCTTTTGCCCGATGGGCGCGCGCCGATGCGCGAAGGCGTCGAGATTTTCGCCACCCCCGAGGCTGACACGCCGATAGGCACCGTGACCTCGGGCGGCTTTGGCCCGAAATTCGGCGGCCCCGTTGCGATGGGGTATGTCGCGACCAGCCATGCAACAAATGGCACAGCCCTTTGGGGCGACGTGCGCGGAAAAAGATTACCGCTAACTGTTGCGGCGATGCCGTTTGTTCCGGCAAACTTCAAACGATAATCAACTCAAAAAAAGGATCAGGGAATGAAATTTACCGAAGAACATGAATGGCTGCGCGTTGAGGGTGACGAAGTTGTGGTCGGCATCACAACCCATGCGGCGGAGCAGTTGGGCGATGTGGTGTTTGTCGAAGTGCCGGAGACAGGCATTACCGTCAGCAAAGATGACGAAGTTGTCGTGATCGAAAGCGTCAAAGCCGCGTCAGATATTCTGGCCCCGATTGATGGCGAAATCACTGAAGTCAACGGCGCGCTGACCGACAATCCCGGCATGGTGAATGATGACCCGCAAGGCGATGCATGGTTTTTCAAGATGAAACCAAGTGATCCCAGCCAGATGGATGACTTCATGGACGAGGCCGGCTACCAAAAGTTCATTGGCTGAGCCTGTGGCACTGTCTGATTTGCATATTTTTATGAACAATGAAGCAAGGGTTTCACCATGACCTTCAAACCGACTGACTATCTGCCGTATGATTTTGCCAACCGTCGCCACATCGGCCCGTCTCCGGCTGAGATGTCGGACATGCTGAAAACTGTCAGTGCCAAAAGCCTTGAGGCGCTGATTGACGACACGCTGCCCCCTGCAATCCGGCAAAAGGAGCCGCTGGATTTTGGCAAAGCCAAGTCTGAGCGCGAAGTATTGGAGCATTTGCGTCTGACGGGGGCCAAAAACAAGGTTCTGACCTCGCTGATCGGACAGGGGTATCATGGCACCGTCACACCGCCAGCTATTCAGCGCAATATTCTGGAAAATCCGGCGTGGTATACTGCCTACACGCCCTACCAGCCCGAAATCAGTCAGGGGCGTCTTGAGGCGCTTTTGAATTTTCAGACCATGGTGACCGATCTGACGGGGCTTGACGTGGCAAACGCGTCGTTGCTGGACGAATCCACGGCCTGTGCCGAAGCGATGACCATGGCAATGCGAGTGGCCAAATCAAAGTCCAAGGCCTTTTTTGTGGACCGTGATTGTCACCCCCAGAACATCGCGGTGATGCAAACCCGCGCCGCACCCTTGGGTATCGAGGTCATTGTTGGCAACCCAGCCAAGATGGATGCCAGCGCCGTTTTTGGCGCGATTTTCCAATATCCCGGCACCTACGGCCATGTGCATGACTTTACCGGCCAGATGGGCGCGCTGCATGCTGCTGGCGCGATCGGGATTGTGTCCGCCGATCCATTGTCTTTGACCTTGCTGAAAGAACCCGGTGAAATGGGGGCGGATATTGCCGTCGGCAGCACGCAACGCTTTGGTGTTCCCGAAGGTTACGGCGGCCCGCACGCGGCCTATCTGGCCTGCCGCGATGCCTTGAAGCGCGCAATGCCCGGGCGCATTGTTGGCGTGTCCGTGGATGCGCATGGCAACCGTGCATACCGGCTGAGCCTGCAAACCCGCGAACAGCATATCCGCCGTGAAAAGGCCACGTCGAACGTGTGTACCGCGCAGGCTTTGCTGGCAGTTATGGCGTCGATGTATGCGGTATTTCACGGGCCTGAGGGTCTGAAAGCCATCGCACAGCGCATTCACCGCAAAACCGCGCGGCTGGCAAAGGGTCTGGAAAACGCAGGCTTCAAGGTGGATCCTCAGGCGTTTTTTGACACCATCACCGTGGATGTGGGCCCGTTGCAATCGGCGGTGATGAAATCGGCGGTCGACGAAGGAATCAACCTGCGGCGCGTCGGCGAAACACGCGTCGGGATCACCATGGACGAACGGTCACGCCCCGCCACGGTCGAGGCCGTTTGGCGTGCCTTTGGGATTGAAAGGAAAGACGAGGATTTCAAACCGGACTACCGCTTTCCCGAAGAGATGTTGCGCACATCGACCTATCTGACCCACCCGATTTTCCATATGAACCGGGCCGAGACGGAAATGATGCGCTATATGCGGCGTCTGGCGGATCGCGATCTGGCGTTGGATCGGGCGATGATCCCGCTGGGATCCTGTACGATGAAGCTGAACTCGGCCGCAGAAATGATGCCGGTCAGTTGGCGCGAGTTTTCGTTGATCCATCCCTTTGTCCCCGCCGATCAGGCGTTGGGCTATAAGGAAATGATCGACGACCTGAGCGCCAAGCTGTGTGACATCACCGGCTATGACGCAATTTCAATGCAGCCAAACAGCGGGGCGCAGGGTGAATACGCAGGCCTGTTGACCATTGCTGCCTATCACCGTGCGCAAGGACAGGGTCAGCGCAATGTCTGCCTGATCCCGATGAGCGCGCATGGCACCAATCCGGCCTCGGCCAATATGGTCGGCTGGAAGGTCGTGGTGGTCAAATCGGCGGCCAATGGTGACATTGATCTGGATGATTTCCGCGCCAAGGCTGAACAACACAGCGACCAGTTGGCGGGGTGTATGATCACATATCCCTCGACCCATGGTGTATTCGAGGAAACCGTTACGCATGTGACCAAAATCACCCATGATCACGGCGGTCAGGTCTATATCGACGGGGCCAATATGAACGCGATGGTGGGCCTTAGCCGTCCCGGCGATCTGGGCGGCGACGTCAGCCACCTGAACCTGCACAAGACGTTTTGCATCCCGCATGGCGGCGGTGGCCCCGGCATGGGTCCGATTGGTGTGAAGTCGCATCTGATCGAACATTTGCCGGGACATTTCACAACCGGTGGCGCGCAGGGGCCGGTGTCTGGTGCCGCCTTTGGGTCGCCCTCTTTGCTGCCGATCAGCTGGTCGTATTGCCTGATGATGGGGGGCGAAGGTCTGACACAGGCCACGCGGGTTGCGATTTTGAACGCCAACTACATCGCCAAACGTCTGGAGGGCGCGTTTGACGTGCTCTACAAAGGGCCGACGGGCCGTGTCGCCCATGAATGTATTCTGGACGTGCGTCCTTTTGAAGACAGCGCGGGCGTAACGGTTGAAGACATCGCCAAACGGCTGATCGACGCGGGGTTCCACGCCCCCACGATGAGCTGGCCGGTGGCGGGCACATTGATGGTCGAGCCGACAGAAAGTGAAACCAAGGCCGAACTGGACCGGTTCTGCGATGCGATGCTGGCCATTCGCGACGAGATCACCGAGATCGAAGAGGGCCGCATGGACCGCGACAACAACGCGCTGAAAAACGCGCCACACACGGTCGAGGACCTGGTGAATGACTGGGATCGTCCCTACACCCGCGAACAGGGCTGTTTCCCGCCCGGCGCATTCCGGGTTGATAAGTACTGGCCACCGGTGAACCGCGTCGACAATGTTCATGGGGATCGGCATTTGATCTGTACCTGCCCGCCGCTGTCTGACTATGCCGAGGCGGCGGAATAAAACAATGAATGTGCCCCCTTTTGGGGGCGCATTTGGATCAGTTGAGACTATTCGCGTGCTCTGAGAACCTGCGCGGGCCGCGCGTTCAGTGGCCCCCAGGCGAATGCCAGACCGGCAAGCAAGGTTGCAATCACGCCGCCTGATATGATCGCAATTGCCGATGGCCAGATCACCGAGAAATCCGTTTCCATCACAAAGTGGCTGACCGCCCATCCGCCAGCAATGCCTGCGGCCAAGGCCACCAACCCGGCGGACAGGCCCAACAGCGCCGAGCGAATGGTAAAGCTGATCAAAATCGAACGGCGGGTTGCCCCCAGTGTCTTGAGAACTGCCGCCTCATATGTCCGCGCCTCTGTGCCTGCGGCGGCAGCCCCGATCAACACCAAAAACCCCGTCAGCAACGTGGCCGCAGCGCCGTAAGATGTGGCCGCCGCCAGACCGGCCAACACATCGGCCACCCGGTCGATGGCGTCGCGCACTCGGATTGCAGTGATGTTGGGAAACTCCCCAGCCAGATCACGCAGGATTTTAGCCTCTGCGGCCTCTTCTGCATAGACGGTCGAGATATAGCTGTGCGGTGCACCTTCCAGCGCGGCAGGGTTCATCGTCATGACGAAACCAATGCCAGCAGTCGAGAAATCAACCTCACGAAAGCTGGCAATGGTGCCAAGAATGTCGCGGCCAAGCACATTGAGGGTGATCGTGTCACCAATGCTCAGACCCATCTCTGCGGCCTCTTCGGCGGCAAAACTGATCAGCGGCGGACCGGCGTAATTCTCGGGCCACCATTCCCCGGCAGTGATCCGGGATTTTTCGGGCAGGGTTTCAGCATAGGTCACCCCCCGATCGCCGCGCACGACCCAATGATCACCCGCCACTTCGCGCGCTGGCAGGTCATTGATCCGGGTTATCACACCGCGCAACATTGGCGCGCTGTCGATCCGGGTCACAGCCGGGTCACTTTCTAACCGTGCCGTATACCCCGGCATCTGATCGCGCTGAATATCAACAAAGAAATACGATGGCGCCACATCCGGCAGATTGCCGGATATTGCATTGCGCAGGTTGCCATCGATTTGCCCCACAGCGGCCAATACCGACAACCCCAGACCCAGCGATAAAACCACCGCACCCGCCCCTTCGCGCGGGCCGCTGATCGCGGCAAGCGCCCACCGCAAACGGGGGCGACCTTTGGCAATGCGACCGCTGCGCCGGGACAAATAGCGGATCAATTGCGCGGAGGCCGCCAGCAAAACCAACGCCCCCGCCATGCCGCCAGCGGTCGACAGCGCCAATCGCCAAGTCCCCGAGAACAGACCCGCAAGGCCCACAAGCAATCCCAAGGCAAAGACGATCACAATCAAATACCGCCAGCCGGGCAGGGCGCGGCTGCTGGATAGTGCATCACGAAACAGGGTTGCGGCACGGACCTCTTCGGTTCTGGCCAGTGGCCAAAGGGTAAAAATAAACGCGGTCAACACCCCGTAGATCGCAGCCTCGGCCAGCGGTCCGGGGTAGATCGCAAAGGCCGCCGGGATTGGCAGGCGCGCCTCGATCAGCGGTGCCAGCACCACAGGCGCCAGACCGCCCAACACCAACCCGATGGCGATGCCAAGCACGGACAAAGCCCCGATCTGCAAAAAATAGGTCTGAAAAATCGTCGCACGATCGGCACCTAAGGTGCGCAACGTCGCAATAACACTGGTCTTGCCCGCCAGATAAGCCCGCACAGCTGCCGACACGCCGACACCACCGACGGCCAGCCCGGACAGGCCAACCAGCACCAAAAAGGCCCCTAACCGCTCGACAAACCGGGTCACGCCGGGGGCACCATTGCGCGCGTCTTTCCACCGCAGGCCGGTGTCTTCGAACTTGCCGCGCGCCTCTTGCGACAAGGCTTCCAGATCAGCGCCGGGCGGCAGGGCGAGACGATATTTAGTCGAAAACACCGTCCCCTCAGCCAGCAAGGACGAATTGGCCAGACTGTCCGTTGTCACAATTGTGCGCGGCCCAAGCGCAAAACCACCCGCGGCCCCGTCAGGTTCCCGTGTCAAGACCGCAGCTAATCGAAACGCTTGCGTGCCCAGGCGGAAACTGTCGCCGACATTCAGGCCCAGACGGTCGATCAGCACACGTTCCATCACCGCGCCGGGCAGGCCGTCGCGTGTTTGCAATGCTTCGCTCAGCGCGATGTCGGGATCCAGACCGACACTGCCGATCAGTGGGTAAACCCCGTCTACTGCCTTGATCTGCGTCAACCCACGTTCCGAAGTGTCGCCGGTTCCAACAACGGCCATCGACCGGAAATCAACGATCTCGGACATCTGTGTGGACGCGTCTGCCATCCAGCTTTTTTCGGCATCGGTGGCAAAGCGGTAGGTGAAATCAAGTTCAGCATCGCCGCCCAGCAATGCAGCCCCTTCGCGCGCCAAACCGGCCTCGATACTGGCGCGTACCGATCCTACGGCGGCAATCGCTGCGACGCCAAGCGCCAGACAGGCCAGAAAAATGCGAAACCCCTGCAAGCCGCCGCGCAATTCCCGGCGGGCAAATTTGGCAGCCAGACGCAGGCTCATTCTGCGGCTTGCTTTTGCGGGGCAATCCGACCATCGGCCAGGCGGATCACCCGATCACAGCGTGCCGCCAATGTGTTGGAATGGGTCACCAGCACCAGCGTTGCCCCATGCCTGTCGCGCAATCCAAAGAGCATATCCATGATCGCGGCACCATTGGCCGCATCCAGATTGCCCGTCGGCTCATCCGCCAGCAAAATGTCGGGGCGCGGTGCCGAAGCGCGCGCAAGTGCGACGCGTTGCTGTTCACCGCCCGACATTTGGCTGGGATAGTGATCGGCACGGTGGCCTAAACCGACCGCGTCCAATTCGGCCCGTGCCCGATCAAACGCATCCGAACGACCTGCCAGTTCCAGCGGGGTCGCAACGTTTTCAAGCGCCGTCATCGTCGGGATCAGATGAAATGACTGGAACACCACGCCCATGTGATCGCGCCGAAACCGTGCCAATCCATCCTCTGACATGGCGGTCAGGTCCCGGCCGAGCGCTGTAACCTTGCCTCCGGTTGCGCGTTCCAGACCGCCCATCAACATCAGCAAGGACGATTTGCCCGACCCGGATGGGCCGACCAGCCCCACGGTCTCTTGCGCACTTATTTCCAGCGAGATGCCGTGCAAAATATCGACGCGCCCCGCATTGCCATCCAGCGATAACGCCGCATTTTCGAGGGAGAACACTGGTTTAGACATGCATCAATACCTTTATAGGGTTACGGTTGCATATGGAGGTTGGATCATGATGCGCAAGGTGGTGTTTGGAATTGCTTTCGTTTTTGCGGGCCATGCGCAGGCTGATCAAGTGGTAATCGCAGCCCTTGGCGACAGTCTGACCCAAGGCTATGGCCTGCCGCAAGAAGACGGGTTTGTACCGCAATTGCAGGCGTGGCTGGACGCAAAAGGTGCGGATGTGCAGCTGATCAACGCAGGTGTTTCCGGCGATACGACCGCGGGCGGGTTGTCGCGCGCGGCCTGGACGCTGACCCCTGACGTTGATGCATTGATCGTGACTTTGGGCGGCAATGACCTGTTGCGCGGGATCGATCCGGACGCCAGCCGCTCCAATCTTGACGGGATCATGCAGGCGGCCAACAGCGCCGATGTCGAGGTGCTGTTGATCGGAATGGAGGCACCGGGAAACTACGGCCCTGAATACAAAAACGTGTTTGATGCAATTTATCCTGAGTTGGCGAAGAAGTATAATGCACTGCACTTAAACAGTTTTTTCGACGCTCTACTTGCCGACGGTGACACCCTTGCTGATGCACGCCCGTTTATGCAAAACGATGGCATCCATCCAAATGCCGACGGGGTTGCGAAAATTGTCGCATCCATCGGTCCTGCTGTTTTGGCTTTGATTGATCAGACCACCAATTGATTGGGCCGCTGAATGCGCCCGATATGGCCTTTGGATGAAAGATTTGCACAACTGGACAGAAGAAAATTTTACCAGTTGATAAAAAAATCAATCCGTGAGAGCGTTGCACAAGTAGATACGACCAATGAGGGAAGCTTGGCATGTCGAACAACGCATTTACACCGGGGGTCGTGGCTGCCCGGCTCGAGCCCGAGGCCTATGACGCGCAATTCGCGGATTTACACCCCCCCCTTGACCCGCATGAAGCGCTTGTTGCGGCGGATCGGTGCTATTTCTGCCATGATGCGCCGTGTATTACCGCCTGTCCGACGGACATCGACATACCGCTTTTCATCCGCCAGATTGCGACCGGCACCCCGGATGCGGCTGCAAAAACGATTCTGAGCCAGAATATTCTGGGCGGCATGTGCGCCCGCGTTTGCCCGACCGAACAACTGTGCGAACAGGCATGCGTGCGCGAAGCGGCAGAAGGTAAACCGGTTCTGATTGGGCAATTGCAACGCTATGCCACGGACACGCTGCAAGGCAAAGGTGTGCACCCGTTTGAGCGCGCAAAATCCACCGGAAAATCTGTGGCCGTTGTGGGCGCTGGGCCAGCGGGCCTGTCTTGTGCGCACCGTTTGGCGATGCTGGGTCACGATGTGGTTGTCTATGACGCGCGCCCGAAGGCCGGTGGTTTGAACGAATTTGGCATCGCAACATACAAAACGCCTCACGGGTTTGCGCAGGCCGAAGTGGACTGGCTAATGCAGATCGGTGGTATTGTGATAAAAACCGGGAAAGCTTTGGGCCATCAGCTAACGCTGGACAGTCTGCAATCCCGGCATGACGCGGTATTTCTGGGCATGGGTCTGGGCGGCGTGAACGCCCTGAACGTGAAAGGCGAAAGTAAAAAAGGTGTCACGGACGCGGTCGATTTTATCTCTGATCTGAGGCAAGCCGATGATGTTGCAAACGTGCCGGTGGGCCGTGACGTGGTGATCATCGGCGGCGGAATGACCGCAGTGGATGCGGCTGTGCAATCCAAATTGCTTGGCGCGTTGAATGTAACCTTGGTCTACCGACGGGGCCAGGACCGTATGAATGCCAGCAAGTTTGAACAGGATCTGGCAACCTCCAAGGGTGTTCGGATCGTGACCCATGCGGTACCGGTCGCCATTCGCGGTAACGGCGCGGTGCAGGAGGTCGAATTTGAATACGTCGACGATGACATGAAAGGCACTGGTCAGCATATTCGACTAGCGGCAGATCAGGTTTTCAAAGCGATCGGACAAACTTTGGTGGGGGAAAAGCTTCCCAAAGTTAAGGGCGGAAAGATTGTTGTCGATGTGAACGGAAAAACCACCGTTCCATTTGTTTGGGCCGGCGGCGATTGCGCAATCGGCGGCGACGACCTGACCGTAACGGCCGTGGCCGAAGGGCGCGACGCGGCGATGGACATACATAAAAAACTGCAACAGTAACCTGTTTAGCGACACCAGAATGAAGGAGCCTAGAGATGGCAGACCTGACATCCGAATTCATCGGTATCAAATCACCCAATCCGTTTTGGTTGGCGTCCGCACCGCCCACCGACAAAGAGTACAATGTCCGCCGCGCATTCGAGGCCGGATGGGGTGGCGTCGTCTGGAAAACCCTTGGGCTTGATCCACATGTGGTCAACGTCAACGGCCCCCGTTACGGCGCAATCTACGGTGCGGATCGACGGCTTTTGGGTCTGAACAATATTGAGCTGATCACCGACCGCCCCTTGCAGATTAATCTGGACGAGATCAAATCCGTCAAACGGGATTACCCCGACCGGGCGATGATTGTCAGCCTGATGGTGCCTTGCGAAGAAGACCCTTGGAAATTCATCCTGCCCTTGGTCGAAGACACGGGCGCCGATGGGGTTGAGCTGAACTTTGGCTGCCCGCACGGCATGTCTGAGCGCGGTATGGGTGCTGCGGTCGGTCAGGTGCCGGAATATATTGAAATGGTGACACGTTGGGTTAAAATCCACACACGAATGCCGGTTATTGTGAAATTGACGCCCAATATTACCGATGTGCGCAAACCGGCTGCGGCGGCGATGTCAGGGGGCGCGGATGCGGTCAGCCTTATCAATACGATCAATTCGATTACATCCGTAGACCTGGATCTTTTTGCGCCAGAACCCACGATTGATGGCAAAGGTGCGCACGGCGGATATTGCGGCCCAGCAGTCAAACCCATTGCCTTGAATATGGTCGCCGAAATTGCACGGTCGCCTGAATTGGCACAGTTGCCGATCAGTGGCATCGGCGGGGTGACAACCTGGCGTGACGCGGCCGAATTTCTGGCGCTGGGGGCTGGCAACGTGCAGGTTTGCACCGCTGCAATGACCTATGGTTTCAAAATAGTGCAGGAAATGATCAGTGGCCTGTCTGATTATATGGATGACAAGGGGCTGACATCTGTCGACCAGATCGTGCGCCGCGCGGTTCCGAACGTCACCGATTGGAACCAGCTAAACCTGAACTACATCGCCAAGGCCAAGATCAATCAAGACCTGTGCATTTCCTGCGGACGGTGCTTTGCCGCCTGCGAAGACACGTCACATCAGGCGATCTCAATGTCCAATGCCCGCGTGTTTGAGGTGATTGATGAGGAATGTGTCGCCTGCAATCTGTGCGTCAATGTATGCCCGGTCGAAGACTGTATTACCATGGAGGCGATGGCCCCCGGCATGGTCGACCCACGCACCGGAAAAGTGGTGGAACCGGACTATGCCAACTGGACAACGCATCCGAATAACCCATCCGCCGCTGCCGCCGAATAGCGCGCAGTGGTCGGGTCGGCCCCGACGCTAGCTGCGCAGCAGCAACACGTCTGCCGTGGGCGTCGGGTTCGGCAAATCAAGGTCGCGAAATCCCACCGGGGTTTCCAATGCGGCATCCTGGTCTGACGCTGCCGCCGTTTCGTTCAAAAAAGCGATCGCGGATTTCGCGCCATTGCTTGCCTGCGCTTCCACCACGGACTTTGATGTTGCATCCGGAATATTGCGGGCTTTGGCCAGCAAAACCGACGCGGCGCTGCCGTTTTGACGTTCGTCCGACGCCGCCGAACCAGCGCCGCGGCTGTCCGAACCAGAACCCACAGGCAAGACCGGTGCGGATTCGCGAAAGTTCCGAATATCCGCGTCAATCGCCAAAGCCGGTTGGGCCAGATATGAATTTGGGGATATCAAAGGGTTCATGCTGTTTCCCATCGAAGTAAATCAATTTAGATTTGCCACCCATATCCAAAATACGTCGCCATTTCTTAACATTCGGTTAAACCCTATTACTGCGCCCGCAGGACGTGACCCTGTCAAGGCGACAAGAGCCGGGTAAACAACGTCGTAAGAAACGTATGCGCGCCGTCGATGTCGCGATCTTTGTCCGCGATCAACACATCCACCTGTGCTGCAAAATCCGCGTAATGCTGGGTCGTGGACCAGATTGAGAAAATCAAATGCCTGGGATCAACCCGTGCAATATGCCCATGATCCATCCATCCCTGAATGACGGCGCATTTATCAACGAAAAGCGGGCGCAGGTCGGCGTGCAGATGCGGCAACATACGCGGTGCACCCTGCAAAATCTCACCTGCAAACAGGCGGCTTTCCTTTGGCAGATCCATCGCCATGTCCAGCTTGCGATGAACATAGGCTAAAATTTCGGTCAGTGGATCACCCTGTTCATCAAGTTCGACCAAAGGATCCAGCCATGTTTCCATCAACCGATTTAGCAAAGTTACATGAATTTCTTCTTTGCCATCAAAGTAATAAAGAATGTTAGGTTTGCTGATCCCGGCCTCGGTTGCGATTTGATCCAGAGTTGCGCCGCGATATCCATGTTGGGAAAAAACATTCAACGCGGCATCCAGAATGCGCGTTCTGTTGCGCTGCTGAATGCGGCTTGGTCTTTTTGGTGTGACGTCAGACAATCGGCGACCTCATATCAGGTAGGGTTCGAAGTTTCGCAATCAAAGCGGCCGGCCCCAAACGCAGTTTCCTGCGACAAAACCAGTTCTTGACAGAGACCAGCCTAACCGCAATCGTGTCTTTACCAAATGGTAAAATATCAAAAGCCTCTCTAAACCGAAATCAACAAAGGAAAGCCAGATGTCGTCACCCGGACAGAACCTAAAGATTAACCCTGACAGGTTGTGGGACAGTCTAATGGAGATGGCCAAGATCGGCCCCGGCGTGGCGGGCGGCAACAACCGTCAAACCCTGACGGATGAGGATGGCGAAGGTCGGGCGTTGTTTCAGCGCTGGTGCGAGGCGGCGGGCTGTTCCATGGGTCTCGATCAGATGGGTAATATGTTTGCCCGCCGCGAAGGCACCGACCCTGATGCCTTGCCGGTCTATGTCGGATCGCATCTGGATACGCAGCCAACGGGTGGCAAATATGATGGCGTCCTGGGTGTCCTAGCCGGGCTGGAAATCATCCGCACGCTGAACGATCTGAACATCAAAACTAAACACCCGATAGTTGCTACAAATTTTACCAACGAAGAAGGCACGCGTTATGCCCCTGCGATGTTGTCGTCGGGCGTCTTTGCAGGCATTCACACGCAAGACTGGGCGTATGACCGTGTCGACGCCGAAGGCAAGTCCTTTGGCGACGAGCTAAAGCGCATCGGCTGGCGTGGTGACGAAGAGGTAGGTGCCCGAAAGATGCACGCGTTTTTTGAACTGCACATCGAACAGGGGCCCATTCTGGAGGCCGAAAGCAAGGACATTGGCGTTGTTACTCACGGGCAGGGGCTAAGTTGGACCCAGGTGACCGTGACGGGCAAAGACAGCCACACCGGGTCCACACCGATGCCAATGCGCAAAAATGCAGGGCTGGGCATGGCGCGTATCCTCGAAAAAGTCGAGGAAATCGCGCTGAGCCATGCGCCCCATGCTGTGGGGGCGGCCGGTCACATTGATGTCTATCCGAACTCGCGCAATGTGATCCCCGGTCAGGTCGTCTTTACTGTCGATTTCCGGTCACCCAACCTGGAGGTCATTCAGGACATGGAGGCCCGTTTGCGCGTTGACGCGCAAAAGATCGCAGATGACATGGGCATGCAGATCGAATTTGAGAAAGTAGGCGGCTTTGATCCCGTGACCTTTGATGAGGCATGTGTCGGCGCTGTACGCAACGCCGCCGAACGGTTGGGCTATAGCCATATGAACCTGATCTCTGGGGCAGGGCACGATGCCTGCTGGATCAACCGGGTGGCGCCAACTGCGATGGTCATGTGCCCTTGCGTTGACGGGCTAAGCCACAATGAAGCGGAAGAAATCTCAAAAGATTGGGCCATGGCCGGAACAGATGTGCTGATGCATGCTGTCGTCGAGACGGCACAGATTGTCAGCTGACAGTAACACTCAATACCAGGATGGAAAAAAGGACCACTGACTTGAGAAAGCGCAAAGCGTGAAACTGAATGCCCTACAGGGCGGGCGCGCAATCGCCGCGCTCATGGTTGTGGTGTTCCACGCCAATGTCGTCATCTTGCCCGAGCGTATTTTCAAGGATGGGACACAGGCCTGGTCCGGTTTCAATATGGGTTATGCAGGTGTGGAATTTTTCTTTGTTCTGTCTGGCTTTATCATGGTCTATATTCACCAGCGGGATTTTGACAAACCGGACCGTGCGTGGCGGTTTATGCGCAAACGGGTGACACGGATCTACCCGGTCTATTGGGTCATTCTTGCGGCACTTGTCATGCTTTACAATCTGGTGCCATCACGCGGTCCCGAAACCGCGCGCGAAGCAAGCGCGGTTCTGGCCGCTTTTGCCTTGGTCCCCGAAGGCCGCGCGCCGATCCTGGAGGTCGCCTGGACCCTGCAATTCGAAATGTTCTTCTATCTCATATTCGCCGGTATGATTTTGGCGTTTCGTCCCGGTGTTTGGCTTTTTGTGATCTGGATGGCGATGTGTTTTGCAGGGCTTTTTATTGACTTTGAAAACATGCCCTGGCGGTTCTTGTTTTCGCCCTACAACATCGTATTTCTGACCGGCATTCTTGCGGCACTTGGATATCACAGATTGCCTGAACACGCAGCCGTGCCGCTGATCCTGATAGGCCTTTTGGTGTTTTTCGCAACGGGTCTTAGCGAAGCTGTTGGAACAATGATCTGGCACACGGGCTTGCGCACGGTGATCTACGGGTTAAGCGCTGGCGCTGTCGTGGCCGGACTGGCGCGCACCGCCGAGCAAACCAACCGCAAAACACCCAAGTCGTTTGTTTTCCTGGGCGATGCCTCCTATTCGATATACCTCGTGCATGTCCCTGCCATGAGCCTTGCATCGCTGATCTTTGTCGAGATGGGCATTACATCCTTGCCACCTCTGCCGGTCCTGATCGGCGCGGTGGTGTTCGGAACGATTGCGGGCATTGCCGTTCACCTGACAATCGAGCGCCCTTTCATGCTCTATTTCCAACGAAACAACCGCGCACCCAAACACAGTAACATACCCCACTCAAAAAAGCCGTGACGCATAGGAATCCGATCGGCAGACAGAGGAGAATGACAGATGACAAAAGTAATCAAAGGCGGCACCGTCTGCACGGCGGATCGTTCATGGCAAGCGGACGTCCTGATTGAGGGCGAGGTAATCAAACAAATTGGCACGGACCTGAAAGGCGACGAATACATCGACGCAGAAGGCGCCTATGTGATCCCCGGTGGCATCGACCCACATACCCATCTGGAAATGCCATTCATGGGCACCACAGCCGCCGAAACATTCGAGTCCGGCACATGGGCGGCAGCCGTCGGGGGCACCACGATGGTGGTGGATTTCTGCCTGCCGGGTGCTGATGGCAGCATCAAAAATGCGATCAACGAATGGCACCGCAAATCCGCGCCGCAGATCTGTTCGGACGTTGGCTATCACATGGCGATCACCGGATGGAATGAAAACGTCTTTGCCGAAATGGAAGACGCAGTAAAAATGGGCGTCAATTCCTTCAAACACTTCATGGCTTACAAAGGCGCCTTGATGATCGAGGATGACGAGATGTTCGCCTCGTTCAAGCGCTGCGCCGAACTGGGCGCGCTGCCGATGGTGCATGCCGAGAATGGCGACCTGGTGGCCGAGATGCAGCAGAAATACTTTGACCAGGGGATCACCGGGCCGGAAGGCCACGCCTATTCCCGCCCGCCGGAGTTCGAGGGCGAGGCCGCGAACCGCGCCATCACCATCGCCGATGCGGCGGGCGTGCCTTTGTACATCGTGCATGTGTCCTGCGAGCAGGCGCATGAGGCGATCCGGCGTGCGCGCCAGAAAGGGATGCGCGTCTATGGCGAGCCGCTGATCCAGTTCCTGACCCTGGATGAGAGCGAGTATTTCAAC
>JBAUHN010000353.1:0-5799 GCA_049680295.1 Sulfitobacter sp. | reverse complement strand
CCTTAAACTGTGCAGGCAAAGATGAAAGGCCCGAGGCGAAAAAATGATTAAAACTGACAAGATGACCAGAACCCAAGAAATTGAAGCAGCTCTTCGGGATGCCTTTTCGCCGACAACACTGAACGTTGTAGATGACAGCGAAAGCCACCGTGGCCACGCGGGCTATCAAGAGGGCGGCGAAAGTCACTTCAATGTGTCAATCAGATCCGCCGCCTTTGAGGGCTTGTCACGGATCGCACGGCACCGCGCTGTTCATCACGCCCTTGGGGCCGACCTGATGTCGCGCATTCACGCATTGGCGTTGGATATTGATACCTGAAAGCGTTTTGCGGAATTCTTAGGGCAGTTGGCGCCGCTTGTTTTTGTCAGCTGCTGGGTTTGTTTGAGCTTCGGCTTGCGACCAATTGCTTTAGGGAATTGGTAATACCTGACACGTCGCTGACGTCTTCGACGCCATTGTCACGCAGCATTCGGATCGCACCTGGGCCTGTTTCAGATTTTTCGTCGGATGGGTGTTTGAACAGCGCACCGGGTCCGTCGTCTTCTGCATCAATCTTGGACGCCACTTTCGCAGGTGCATCTGCCGTTTCAGTGTCGGCGGTGCCGTTGCGAGGTGCAGCTCTAGCCTCTGGCGCTGGTAACAGCGCCAATTCCTCGTCCACAGTGTCGGCAATCTTTTCGCGGCGAAATACCAGAACATTGCGCCATTCCGTCGTCGTCGAGGTCAGGCCGGACCGTTCGATAGATGGCAAAGTTTCTGCGCGCTGATATTCCCAACCTGCGGCACCCATTTTGTTCATCAAATCCTGCAGGGAAAACGAAAACCGTGCCGCGGGACCTTTGATGCCTTTCGCCCTTTTGCCTTTGGACGGGGCGGGAACGACGCGATATTCAAAGAGGGGCATGGCACGACCTTAATGACGGTTTGAGCACCGAACATACCAAGCTGCTTTGATTGTTAAAAGAGGGGTCAATGTCAGATGCAGATCATTGCGGCAGTTTGGCACCGCTTGATCAGAGCGTCGTGATAACGGGCAGATTGGGCAAGCTTACTTGCGGACAATGCCAATACGCCGTCCCAACCGTTCAGGTTTGGGCAAGGTTTGATGGGCCTGCCACATGGTCGCCAGCCGGTTCTGGATGGCGTCTGGCATTTGCGCGACCCGCGGTCCGGATTGATCAATATGCAAGGTCATTGCCTCTGCCGTCGCGGCAAGCCAACCGTCCTGATGCCAGATTTCCTGATAGGCATGAAACCGTTTGGTGTCATAATCCATCAATTGCAGCGTCACGGTGACGGCGTCACCTGCGTGTAATTCGCGCACATAACACACATGGAATTCGGCGGAATAGGTAGTAAATCCGGTTTTCTGATAGTCCGGTCCGAACCCCCAGTGCCTGTAAACCTCGTCGGCACATTGGTCAAACAGCACATTATAATAGGCCATATTCAGGTGGCCGTTGAAATCAATCCATTCAGGCAAAACACGCATCACAGAGGATCGAAAAGGCGTCTGTGTCATCAAAGAGGGTTCCATTGTCTGCCGGTTCCCGGATCAGCCGTTCAGCTTTTTCGCGACCAGTTCATTCACAGCCTTGGGGTTCGCCTTGCCGCCGGTTGATTTCATCACCTGACCGACAAACCAGCCCGCGAGCTTCGGGTTCAGCTTGGCCTTGGCAACCTGATCAGGATTGGCGGCAATAATCTCGTCCACGGCCGCCTCGATGGCGCCGGTATCGGTTACTTGTTTCATGCCACGCGCCTCGACGATCTGCGCCGGATCGCCGCCTTCGGTATAGACGATCTCAAACAGTTCCTTGGCGATCTTGCCCGAGATGTCACCGCTGCCGATCAGATCAATCACCCCGCCCAGTTGCGCAGGTGTCACCGGGCTGTCCTCAATCTCGCGTTCGTCCTTTTTCAGCCGGCCAAACAACTCATTGATCACCCAGTTCGCGGCCATCTTGCCATCGCGACCCTGCGCTACGTCTTCAAAATACCCCGCCGAATCGAGATCAGCCGTCAGCACGGATGCGTCATAGTCGCTAAGCCCAAAGTCAGTGATAAAACGGGCTTTCTTGGCGTCGGGCAATTCGGGCAAGTTGGCCCCGATGTCGTCCACCCAGGCCTGTTCCAGCACAAGTGGCAACAGATCAGGGTCCGGGAAATAGCGATAATCATGCGCCTCTTCCTTGGAGCGCATCGACCGGGTTTCGCCCTTATCCGGATCATAAAGCCGGGTTTCCTGATCGACCGATCCGCCTGCTTCCACGATGGCGATCTGGCGTTTGGCCTCGACCTCAATCGCCTGCTGGATGAACCGCATCGAGTTCATGTTCTTGATCTCGCACCGGGTGCCCAGATGCGCGAAATCCTGGGTTTCTTGATATTTTTCGTATTGACCGACGCGGCAGATGGACACGTTGACATCGGCGCGCATTGATCCGGACTGCATGTTGCCATCGCAGGTGCCCAGATAGCGCAAGATCTGGCGCAGTTTGGTGACATAGGCTGCGGCCTCGGCAGGGCCGCGAATGTCGGGGCGCGACACGATTTCCATAAGCGCAACGCCGGTGCGGTTCAGGTCGACAAACGACATGTTCGGATCCATGTCATGGATGGATTTGCCCGCGTCCTGTTCCAGATGAATACGCTCAATCCGCACCAGCCGCGCAGTGCCGTCACCCAGTTCCACCAGCACTTCGCCTTCGCCGACAATCGGGTGGTAAAGCTGACTGATCTGATACCCTTGCGGCAGATCGGGGTAGAAATAATTCTTGCGATCAAACGCAGAGGTCAGGTTTATTTCAGCCTTCAACCCCAGGCCGGTGCGCACTGCCTGTTCGACGCAATACGCGTTGATCGTCGGCAGCATTCCGGGCATCGCTGCGTCCACAAAAGATACGTTTGCGTTGGGTTCCGCACCGAACGTCGTCGAGGCGCCGGAAAACAGCTTGGCGTTTGACGATACCTGCGCGTGAACTTCCATCCCGATGACCAGTTCCCAATCGTGTTTGGCACCGGAAATGATTTTGGGTTTTGGTGTGTCATAGGTCAGGTCGAGCATGAGGATCCCTTCGGGGGTTGCAGCTACAGGTCTGCGTCATAAAACAGGGGCTAAGGCGCTGCAAGAGGCGGCATGCGAAACCACGCTATCCGCGGCTGCTTGGCCGATATCTCAAGGATTTTGAACCTAGACTGACAGGACGTGCGGACCCTCATCCGTAAACACGATCCGGTGACCTTTGGCAATTTCGGTGTGAAACAGGTTTGCGATGATGCGCAACGCGTCCGCCTGCCCTGCGGCAGCAAATCGGTTGGCGGAGCGCACCCGCAAATTATTGTCAAACCCCTGCGCTGCGTGGGCCCATGTCATCGGATGCAATTCAGTCAGATATTCACGCACAATCCAATCGGCGCAATCGGCGATTTGCATGCGGATATGATCGGCCTCATCATTGCCGTTAAATGCATTTCCGATCGTGTTGGCGCAATAGGACGCCAAAAGATTGACCGTATGCTGGTGCGGATTGCGCTGCAGAATATCGCGCAGGCCTTCGATGAAGAACGGCAAATCCAGACGTGCGCAGGCCGTATCATCAGCCGAGACCGCATCAAACTGCACCCACGTATAGGCCCCGGCGCCCCAGATTTCCTGTGTGCGGGCAGCCGTGCGCCGCGCCTCAAGTTCCAACTGGTCGTAGCTGCCAAACCAACGCGGCAGCAGGTAATTTCCCATGGCCCGCATCGGGCCTGCGTTATGGGGGTTCAGATCAATCAAAGTTGCATAGTCATCGGCCACATGAATGCCCGCATCGTCGGTCGAGCCAAGCAAGGCGCAATGCGCCGCAGCAAGCGCGGGAGCATTCTCGCGTTTGCCGCTGAAACTGCTTAGGATTTCGCGGGCCCGGTCGAAATGAGCCTCAAATGCGACCCGGTTGCGCAACGGTACCTCAACATCCCATCCATTGCCGCGCCAGGCCCAGCCAATATCCATATGGGCCTGTGCCACGATCACAGCGATTGGATAATCGTCAGCGTGATCCTGCAAAACCCGTTCCAATGCGTCGATCCCGCGCATCAAAGGCGCGCCTTTGGGCGGGGTGCCATCCAAAAGGGCGTGATCAACTGCCATAACAACATCTGCGCGCGCGCCAAAACTAAGCAGTTCGGCAACTGGCATTCCGCCCGGTGTAGCAAGGCGGTCCTGATCTGCAGCGCGGATTTCGGTTTGCAAATCGGACCAGCGATCCTGTCGCGCCAGATACTGGCCGCGCAGCTGATGGGTATCGCGGGCACGGTCTTCGACTGTGGGATCGGGGCAGGGGATGGACAGAACATTTTCGGGCGACAGAGTGATGGCGGGAAAGCGGTGCGGCAAAGCCGTGGGGCTGTCCGTGTTTTTGGCCAGATGGGCCATCTGATTGCCACCAGAGGTCCAGCCAAGCTTTTGCAGCAGCCTATTTTTTTTCACCAGTTTTGACAAAAACAACATTCGCTACATCCAGTTAACACACAACTTTCGCGTATCAAGTGACGGAAATTTGGGGCCATATCGTGGCGCTGAGAGGGAGTTATTCCGTCATTTTCGCAGCTTTCAGCGTGATTGTGCCGACAGAATTTAACATAAAGTTATCAGCCTGTTGATCAGTAGCCTTGGTGCGCGGGTCGGCGACGGGCTGCGATGGCTTTCTTGCAACTTGGTAATTTTACGATGCATAGTCTTCGTCATGGTGCGGTATCTATTCCTTTTGTTGGTGTTTCCGACTTTTGTTTTTGCGGAAATCCCGGCTGATCTGCGCCCCCCGGCACGTGATGGAAACGTTCCGTGGACCCGTTGGACCCATATGGAAAACCACCAGCTTTGGAACCGGGCCGCGCTATCGGCGTTGAAAACCCATGGCAAGCCGCTGACGGATATGGTGCCCGGCGATATCGACCAATGGTGCCCGCCTTATGCGCAGTCAAATGCCGATGGACGCCGGGCGTTCTGGCTGGGGTTTTTGTCGGCCTTGTCAAAACACGAAAGCACGTACAAACCGTATGCAGTGGGCGGTGGCGGCAAATGGTACGGGTTGTTGCAAATTCTGCCCGCAACTGCGCGCGGCTATAAGTGCAATGCAAGAACCGGTGCTGCGCTGAAAAAAGGCGCGGCCAACCTCAGTTGTGCAGTGCGGATCATGGCGGTTACTGTGCCACGCGATGGCGTCATCCACGGGCGTGGTGGACGCGGGGTGTCCGCAGATTGGGGCCCTATGCGTAGCGCCGCAAAACGCAACGACATTTCTAATTGGTTGAAACGACAGCCTTATTGCCGCCCGTTGGATCATACCCGTCCAAAAACGCGCCACCTTCGGCCTACAGGCACCAAAGCTGGTTTACCCGATCAGTGAAAAATGGTGGCGTTCAGATTTGATGCTGCGCGCTTGTAGCTCCGCCTCAAAGATTTTGTGCGGCGGAGTGGCCTCATAGGGCAGGCGGATTTTGCGACCGGATGCCAAAACGGCTGTAATTCTGACGGAAAAATCCAGACGGGTGTCCAGCCGGATAAACGCCAGTTCCGCAAGCGGCAGTTCGGCATGCATACGACCGGAATGCCAGCGCAATTCCGTGTCATCCAGCGTCAAGCCGGACGACGGGTTCCTGTAGAGATCCCATAGCGCCGGCATGGTCACAACAATCAACACGCCAATCAGCCATGGCGACGCGTCGAGGACGAAAAACCCAACCGCAGCAGCCAGATAGACGGCCGCAACCCCCAAGATCGTTGCCCAACTGCGCCCAGAACGGGTGTAGGT
>JBAUHN010000352.1:0-3697 GCA_049680295.1 Sulfitobacter sp. | reverse complement strand
TCGCAGTGCAGTGTACCGTACCAAGTGAAAGCGCCATAGTGGAACCAAGTTTATTTTCGTTCATTTGGAAATACTCTCGTAAGAGCCAGCTGTATCTGCTGCTTTTTACATTGTTCACATTTCCGTTTCTTTATGTGACGCTGGAATTGCCCAAGCGGATTATCAACGACGCAATTGGCGCGACCAGTGACCAGATTGACGTTTGGGGCCTGCAACTGACACAGACGCAGTTCTTGATGGTCCTTTGTCTGGCTTATCTGGCGGCCGTGCTGGTGCACGGTGTGCTGAAAATGCGCCTGAACACCATGAAGGGTGTCTTGGCCGAACGTCTTTTACGCCGCTTTCGCTACACATTGATCGAACGGATGATGCGGTTTCCCAGCAGCTATTTCCGCACCACAAGTCAGGGCGAACTGGTCGCTATGGTCACATCCGAGGCCGAACCAATGGGCGGTCTGATGGGCGACGCGGTGGCGCAGCCTGTGTTTCAGGCGGGTCAGATGTTGATCATTGTGGTGTTTTTGTTTGCGCAAAGCCTGTGGTTTGGCCTTGCCGGTATTGCCCTTATTCCGTTGCAGGCATGGATTATCCCACTGTTGCAGCGTCAGATAAACCTGTTGAATAAGGACCGTATCGTCGAAGTGCGCGGCCTGGCCGCCGAGATCGGCGAGACAGCAGCCGGCATAACCGACCTGCGCACCAACGGCGGCTGGCGCTACCGCCTGGCCGGGTTTACCGACAGGTTGGGTCGGCTTTTCGACATCCGTTTTCGGATTTACCAAAAGAAATTCTTCATGAAATTTCTTAACAACTTCATTACCCAACTGACGCCATTTTTCTTTTACCTGGTTGGCGGTTATCTGGCGATCCGGGGTGACATTACCGTTGGCGCATTGGTCGCCGCGCTTGCAGCCTACAAAGACCTTTCATCGCCGTGGAAAGAGCTGCTGACCTATTACAATCAGGTGCAGGATATGTCGTTGCGCTGGGATATCGTTGTGGAACGATTTGCCCCATCAGGCGCGTTGGATGACGCGTTGTTTGAGGGCGAGCCTGAGGAACTGCCCCGTCTAGACGGCATCATTTCACTGCAAAATGTCACTGTCAGAAACGATGACGGAAACCCGGTCTTGGAAAACCTTAGTCTGGAAATACCTGCCGGTGCTCGGGTTGCCATCCAGACCAGCAGTCAGTCGGAACGCACAGCTATCGCCGAATTGCTGACCCGCGAAGTGCAACCGGCACGCGGCAACGTGACGATTGCAGGCCACAACCTAAGCACCCTGCACCAATCGGTGATCGCCACAAGAATTGGCTACGCCCATTCACGGCCCTATCTGTTCAACGGCACTTTGGGTGAAAATCTGTTGATGTCGCTGAAACATTCGCCGCAGACTGTTTTTTGGGACCCGAAGAACAAGGACAAAGCCAGAATTGAGGCAAAAAAATCGGGCAACAGTCCGGACTCCATTCATTCCGATTGGCTGGACCCCTCTTTGGCCGGTCTGTCATCGCCAGAGGAAATTCGCAGTTGGTGGTTTAAGCTGGTCGAAGCAATGGGCGTCGATGAGATGATGTTCCGGCGGATGCTGAATTCCCGGATGGATGCGTCGAAATACCCGCAACTGGCCGCCAAAATCGTTGGCCTGCGCCAAGAGATCCACGAGACACTGAAAGCGCGCGGCGCGGACGCGGTCGTGCATCGGTTCGATCCGGACAAATTCAATCCGACAATCCCGTTGGGCGGCAACCTGATGTTTGCAGCGCCCGCGCGCGACATCTCGCAACAGGGGTTGGCCGCAGAAAAAGGGTTCTTGTCGCTGATTTTTGAACAAGGGCTGGCCGAACAGGGGATCGCCATTTCGCAAACTCTGATCGAAACCTTGCACCAGACATTTGGAATGGACGGCACCAGCCACCCTTTGTTCACCGCCCTTGGCATTGACGAGGATCTGTACGAACGGCTGGTCGACATCGCATCGCGGCGACGTGACAAAGGCGATCAAGCCCTGAGCGAAGACGAATTTGCGCTGCTTTTGACGATCCCATTTGCCTTTACTGCGGAACAGATTGGCCCCGCCTTTCCCGACAGTTTCAAACGCGAAATCCTGCACATCCGCAAAACCAAAGGCGAGGCGCTGCGCCAAGAGACCGACGGTCTGTTTGTTCAGTTGACGCCGACGAACTACATCCCGCGCCTCACTGTACTTGAAAATGCGCTGTATGGTCGAATGACGTCATTTGCCGGGGTCCAGGGCGAAGTGGTGCAGGATATCGTGT
Source organism: Sulfitobacter sp. (assembly GCA_049680295.1). Classification (GTDB taxonomy): domain Bacteria; phylum Pseudomonadota; class Alphaproteobacteria; order Rhodobacterales; family Rhodobacteraceae; genus JBAUHN01. The sequence goes on along the minus strand of JBAUHN010000352.1, from coordinate 1,417 downwards.
CAGAGGTCTTTCAAAAGCACGACTTGCGCCGCCTTGTGACCGAGACGGTTCTTGATATTCCAACGGGTTTGGGCGGCACCAGTCTTCCCTCGGTGTTTTTGGAACGCGCGGCCTTTAGCCGGGCAAGTATCAAGCGCCCGGATGTTCTTATCCTTGATCATGCGCTGGCCAGTCACGATGCCGAAAGCCGCCGGGAAACCCGCGAAAAAATGCGTCAATTGCTGCCCGACGCGACGCTGATCTACATGGAAGACAAATTCGAAAACCCAGACGCCTATGATATGTTCATCGAAATCCAGGATGGTCATGTCGGCGATGTGGCCGAAACCGATCTGGATACGGACGAATCCAACGACCTGCGCCGAAAATTGCGCATCATATCCAAAGTCGAACTTTTTGCGGCACTTGATCCGCGCCGCCGGCGGTTGCTGGCGTTTTCGGCGCAGTGGTTTTCGGCTGAACCTGGCCAAAAGGTGTTTTCACAAGGGGAACGGGCAGATGCGGTCTATCTTTGCCTATCCGGTCAGGCCCAGATGAGTTGGGAAGACTCAAATCAGACCGTGCACCCTGTAACGACGATCAGTCCGGGTCGATTGATTGGCGATTTGGCCATCATACTGAATGAACCACGGCAGCTGGACCTATTTGCGGTGACGGGCACCAAATTCCTTCGGATCGGGGCGGAAGAATTCAAATCGGTAATCGCTGATGAGCCTGCAGTCTTGATGAGCTTGCTGAAAACTGTCGCTGGTCACTTGTCGGGCGCTGCGGATTTGCTGCGCGAGGCAAATGTGGATATTCCCCAAGGCGAAGGCCCCGCCAACCCGCCGCTGGAATAGTCAGGACCAACCGTTATGAAATTTGAGGCCAACTACCGCGCGCACGAAGGATTTGTGCAACCTGCGCGCAAACGAAATCAGCTTTGGCGGTTTGCGTTTGGTATTATCGTCGCATCAGCGGTGTATCTGTTTCTCAATCAAACGCTCTTTAACGTCGCCAGCGGCTTTTTCGATCAGGGCACACAGCAGATGATCCGGGACATACAAGCCGCCAAAACGCCGGCAACCATGTATCTTTTGCTGTTTACATTCGGCTTTATGATCGTGGGCACAGGGGTTGCCGCGAAATTGATCCACCATCGGTCACCCTTTGGGCTGATTGGGCCTATTCCATTGGCATTTCGTCAATTTACCGTTGTGACCTTGGCCATGGTGACGCTGTCGGTTGCCGTTTTGATCCTGCCGCCATGGGATTATGGCGCCCCGCTTGAGCCAAATTTGGATTTGACGGTTTGGGTGCTGCTGTTGCCCATCTCATTGATCGCCGTATTGGTGCAGGTCAGCGCAGAGGAAATCGTTTTCCGTGGCTATATCCAGCAACAACTTGCGGCAAGATTCCGGTCGCCCTTGATGTGGAT
>JBAUHN010000351.1:0-8095 GCA_049680295.1 Sulfitobacter sp. | reverse complement strand
GTTTGGGCAAACACATCCCCAACACCCACCGTTTTGCCATTGGTATCCACCGGGGCCGTGCCACCCACAGCAATAAATTGACCAACCCGCACAGCCCTGCTGAAGCCGACAATGGCCTCCATCGGGTTGCCGTTTGATATAAGCTTTCGGTTATTGGTCACGATGCCGTCTCCCTGTTTGCAGAAGTTACAGTCAGCATAGCTGAGCTGCGTTCGCCTTAATTTGGCCGCTCCTGTCCTTTACCTGAACGGAGTGAGCTGACGAAGGAGTACTGCCATGGTACAGGCAATCAACGAAAGATCAGCAAAATTTGGGCTGGTTGGTTTCATGCTGGGTATTACCAGCCTTGTCGTTATTCTTATTCAGCTTTCTGCATTTTTCGAACCACAACAGAAGAGTAGCGGTACTGTCATTGGCGAGATTGCAGCGGAAATAAAGCAATCTGCCGCGCGTGCATTGGCAGGAAAACCAGCGCCCGTGCCTGTTGCGCCACCGCGCGATTACACCCGGTACATTACGATTGCGGCACTCTGCGTGGCAGGTATCGCGGTTGCACTTGGTGGCATCGGGCTATTTCGAAACGAACCGCGCAAGCTGTCTTATATGGCCGTCGGTATCGGCGTATCGGCCTTTGTAATGCAGTATGTGTTCTGGTTGGCGATCTTGATCTGCGGCATGCTGTTGCTTGTCAGTATTATCGAAAATCTTGATAGTATTGTTGGCTAGGCGGTAACACTCATACGCACTGTTTGAATCTATCAGTCGCTCATTCATCCCCCTTCACCAACCCCAAGCCGCGCAGATAAATTCCGATGCCCGTCTCCAGCAACTCATCCGCCGGGAATGGCGATGCACGGCCGGGAGAGTTGCGCGCGAACAGTTCCACGACGCCGTGGCTCAAGGCCCAGATATGGGCGCTGAACATTGAGGCAGGCGGGCGTTTGTCAGCCGGGATATGCTGGCTGAGGTCAGTGGCGGCCTTTTCCAGCACGCCACTGGCGCGGTTGGCCACCGCCGCCAGTTCCGGCGTGCGGTTGATCGAAATGCCGCTTTCGAACATCGCGATATAGTGACCGGGGTGTTTGCGCGCGAAGGCCAGATAGGCGCGGCCCGTGGCCTCAAACGCCGCCAATGCCGAAGGTTGGCCCGACTGATAGGCATATTCCATCAGATCGGCGAATATTTCATAGCCCTGACGGGCGGCCTCGGCGATCAGGTCTTCGCGGCCCTCGAAATGTCGGTAGACCGCTGCCGGGGTCACACCCGCCTGTTTGGCCGCCTCGGACAGGGTAAAGCCGGTAGGGCCTTTGACCTCGATCAACTGCAAGGCGGCGTCGATCAGCGCCTGTCGCAGATTGCCGTGATGATAGCCGCGTTTAGGCATCCCAGATATCCGGTCCGCCACAGATGCCGGTGTCGATCTCGCCAATGGCCTGGGGGTCTTTGCGATCATAATCCAACCCATGCAGCACCGTGCGGATGGCGTTCAGACGGGCGCGGCGTTTGTCGTCGGAGCGCACAACCGTCCAGGGGGCGATGTCGGTGTGGGTGCGGGTCAATGTCTCGGCGATCGCCGTAGAGTACGCATCCCACCTTTTCAGGCCTTCAACGTCGATCCAACTGAGCTTCCATTGTTTGAGCGGGTCGCTTTCCCGCGCCAGCATGCGGCGCAACTGTTCGGCCCGGCCGACATTCAGCCAGAACTTGAACAGGTGGATATTGTCGTCGACCAGCATTTCCTCAAACGGGTTCACTTGCGTGAAAAAATGCGACCGCTGTTCTTTGGTACAAAAGCCAAAGACATCCTCGACCACACCGCGATTGTACCAGCTTCGATCAAAAAACACGATCTCGCCCCCTGCGGGCATGTGCTGCACGTAACGTTGAAAATACCATTGCGTGCTTTCGGTTTCCGTAGGCTTGGACAGCGCCACAACCCGTGCGGCCCGTGGGTTCAGATTGGCACGAAAATTGCCGATTGTGCCGCCTTTGCCCGCCGCATCGCGTCCCTCAAAGATGCAGGCAACCCGAATGCCGTTTTCACGCGCCCAGGATTGCATTTTCACAACTTCGATTTGCAAGGCAAGCATATGCTTTTCATAGGGTTTACGCGCCAGCCTTTCGGGGTGCGGATAGCTGACGGCAAGGATGTCGTTCTTATCGCTGCGTCGTATCGCGTCCGAAATCGCATTGGGCGCTTCGGATTTAAAGTAGGTGCTGATCGCTCCATCAAATGGCAAACCCATATGACGCCTCCGGTTTTGTGGTCGTTCATTGTATATATGGGATGTTAATCCGATTAACGCAAACCGGCACGTGTTGCGGCGCGGTCAATTGCGGCCAAAACGTCCAAAGGCGCCACATGGTGGGGCATATGGCCGATGCCATCCAATCGGGTCAAAACAGCGCCGGGTATTTGTCGCGACAGCGGATCTGAGTGGATGTGGAGCGGCACAATCGTGTCGGCGGTGCCATGCACAATCTCAACCGGCATCTGCAGCTCGTGATACCGCTGTGACATTTCAACAATATGGGGCCGCAGGGAATTCACCTGCTGGGCATTGGCGCGAAATGCCTTTCGGCGCAGCGTCATGTCGGACCCGATGTAATCAAGATACCCATCCGGCGCGGATTGCGGTTCAAATATGGATGCCACAGTGTCGCGCACCATTTTTTCGGGCGTAAACGCAGTGATCAGAGGCACAACCAAGGCGCTGCCCGGCGCGGTGGCATTTATCCGGTAAAGCGCGCCCAGCGATCCGGGCCACGGGTTTGAAACCGACGCGACCAGCACCAGACCGGCTGTTTCTTCCGGCTGTGACAGCCCCCATGCCAATGCGACGGCCCCACCAAAGGAATGGCCCATCACCAATGGCGTGTGCACGCCAATCTTTTGGGCAGCTTTTTGCAGCAATTGCGCCTGCACCATCGGCGGCTCGGCGCGGCTGTTCCATGCGCCTGAATAGGTATCCCCAGGGCGGTCGGTCCAGCCAAGGCCGGGACGATCAAATATGATCACCCGGTAGCTGCCCGTCAGTTGGTCGGCGAAGGCGAAAGTATAGTCGCGCGTGCTGCCGCTGGCACCATGGATCAATACCAAATCCGGGCCGGAGCCGCGCACAACCGCATGCACCAGCGTGCCATCTACGTCGATTAACTGGCCTTCTGGTGGAAATTGGGCCTGCGCGCGGGCCTCTCGGCTCAGGGCGCGCCATTGTACGACGCCAACCAACCCGACGAGGACAAGGGCGAAAATAATAACGGCCTTAAGTCCCAATTTTTGACATATCAAATGGTGTGGATTGATAAATCTCATTGATCCAGTTGCCATAAAGCAAATGCCCATGGCTGCGCCACCGGTTCATCGGAGGCTGGCTTGGATCATCATCGGGATAGTAATTGGCAGGCACGTTGATCGGCGTGCCCTCGCTGACATCGCGGTCATATTCGAGCTTTAGGGTTTCGCTGTCATACTCAAAATGGTTGAAAATATAAAGCGCGCGATGTTTGGGGTCTTCGACCAGTCCGGGGCCGACATCCGCGCTGCTGAGCAATGTGCGCAAGCCGTCGCCGCGCGCAATTTCTTCTTCGCGCATTTCTGTCCAGCGTGACACAGGGATCACGCAATCGTCTGAAAAACCACGCAAATAGGGGGATGACGCATCCAGGTTGAGATGCCTGAAGCAGCCAAAGGCCTTGGCCGAAAGCACATGTTTTTTGACGCCGTGGAAATGATTGATCATCGCCATGCCGCCCCAGCACACGCCAAAGGTCGAATGCACATTGGTTTGGGTCCAGTCCATCAGCGCGCGCAATTCATCCCAATAGGTCACCTGATCAAACTCCAGATGTTCAATTGGTGCACCGGTGATGATCAACCCGTCGAATTTTTCAGCCCGGACCTCGTCAAAGGTGCGATAAAAGCTTTGCATATGTTCGGCGGCAGTGTTGCGGGTTTGATGTTCGGACATCCGGATCAGGGTCAGTTCAATTTGCAGCGGCGTCGCACCGATCAGCCGGGCAAATTGGTTCTCGGTCCGGATTTTCATCGGCATCAGGTTCAGCAACCCGATCCTGAGCGGCCGGATGTCCTGACGTGTGGCCAGGTCCTGATCGACAACCATGACGCCTTCGTGCTTGAGCACGTCAAAGGCAGGCAGGTCGGATGGGATTTTGATCGGCATCTGGTCGGGTTTCCAATAGGTTAGGCGGGTTAGATAGACCCAAGGTGCGATGCTGCCAAGGGTGTGGCGATCAACTGATTGCTATAAGCGGTGTGCCGCATAGGCGTGGTTGTGTGCGATATGTGCCGCAATCCGTTGTTTTTTAATCGTAAAATTAGAACTAGATTATGAAATAATCACACTGGATCGCGGCTATTTTGGCAGGCAATCCTCGATCATAGCATTAAAATCAGCCGCCGATTTCAGGGCTGCGACCTGATCGGCGGTAACGGTAATACCCCATTTTGCCATCTCGGCATAACGGGGCTGGCGGTGCTTTAGCGCACGCGCATAGGTGAAGCGAATAAAGTCATCGGGATCGATATCCGTCTCACTGCAGTTGTGTTCGCGCAAATAATCCTGCCACACAGCGGCCAGGAATTCAGGCTGATAGGCCATCGGCTTTGGCGCCTTGTCGAACCGTCTGATCAATTCGTTGGTATGTGCGTCGTCGCCTTTGATCCAGACCAGCAGACATTCGCGCGACAGGGCGGTGAGCAGCGGATCATCAGGATCACTGGCATCCACCCAGTCACAGATCGACCCACCGGTGTCGCAGATAAAATGCGGGTAGCCATAAAGTGATTGCGCCCGTTTGGCGAAATATCCGGTGTCGCGCAGGGCGGCGGCCTCGGAGGTGCGAAACTGGTCTTGCCGGACCCGGTATTCCTGCATCGGCAATCCGCCTTTTGCGGTGTCACCGGGTTTGCCCAGATAGGTGGCGACCGGGTTCAGGTTTTCAAAGGTGATGTTTGATCCGATGTAGATGCTGTCGGACATTAAAAGATCGCGCAGGAACGGCACTTTCATCGCCTCGGCCTTGGCGTTGTCGGTGATATATTCGCCCATGTAGCGGGTGCCGATCCGGTAATCTATTGAGTAGTGAAACCAATCGCCAGAGCTGCGCAACAGCATTGCAGCGTGGGTCTTGCCCAAACCCGACATCCCAAAGACCAGCACTTTTTTATGCGCTGCGCTGCGCCATTCCTGCGCTGAATTGTAAAGCATTATGTGGTCCTGTCTGTGCCTTTGCCCACACCTAACGTCGGGGCATAGGGTAGGTCAATCGCCACACTGTTGTGCCGGATTTTTCATGCGCCCGCGCAGGGCCGTCCACAGCCTGCCATCCAGAACGATCAACCCCAATGCCAGCAACGCGAAGCCCGCATAGGCATTGGGGTTCAGGGTCTCGCCCAGAAAAACCGCACCCAGCAGGATCGCCACTGGTGCAATCAGCAAAGTAACCAGCATCAGGTTGCCACTGCCGGCCATGGCCAAAACCCGGTAATACAGCAGATACGCACCCGCGGTCGCGACCAGCGCGTAATAGGCGATGGCAGTAATTGTGGCCCATTGCAGATCCAGTGTCACGGGCCCCTCAAGCGCCCATGCGATGGGCAAAATAATAATCGTCGATCCGGTCAACATGCCAGCGGCAGCGACCTGCGGGCGCAAAGCCCCCAGCGTCTTACGCGCCCAGACACCAGCCAGTGCATAGGAGATTGTGCCGCCCAAAACTGCCATTTGTGCCAGACTGCGGATGTCGAAATCGCGCAGGTTTTCAAGACCAATGGCCGTGGCGACGCCCAGAAATCCCAGACCAACCCCTATGGTTTTTCGTAGCGTCAGTCGTTCGTCGCTGAAAAAGATCGCAGCCGCCAGAACACCAAAGATCGCCGTCGACGCATTCAGGATCGACGTCAGGCCGCTTTCAATATGCAACTGCCCCCAGGCCATCAACGCAAAGGGGATCGCATTGTTCATCAGCCCCATCACAAGAAAGGCAAACCAAATCCGCCAGGATCGCGGGATCGGCAGGCGCATGGCCAGCACAACGCCCCACAGCAGCAGCATTGCCCACCCGGTGCGATGCGTGACTGATGTCAGCGGGCCAACCTCATTCAAGGCAATGCGAATGGACACGAATGATCCACCCCAGATCAACCCCAGCAACAGCATCTCAATCCAGGCGCGCGATGATATGTCTTTTTGCGATGTCATGTGCAAACCCTAACAAGGACCCAGCGCAGTGCGCGACCCGAATGATGCGCTTTGCCCCGGATCAAAGCCGGCTGCGACGGGTTTCATTCCAGATGTTCAGATAATTCCCGGCAAAGATGATCACTGCGCCAACAATGACCCAGATGTCCAGCGCTTCGTCAAACGCCAACATGCCAATCACGGCAATCACCGGCAGGCGGGCAAAATCAATCGGGCTGACCACGGTGGCGGGGGCCAGGCTCAGCGCCTTTGTGATGCAAAAATGCGCCACAAGCCCGCAGGCCCCGATCAGCAACAGCAACGGCAAGGCAGCCGACGTGGGCCGCGCGATTTCGCCGTCATGGCCCGCGGTGATCAGGCCAAAGATCAGTTGCAACAGGGTCAGATAGAACATGATACCGGTGATGCTTTGGCGGGTGGTCAGCTTTTTGGTCGTAATGAAAGTCAAGGCAAAGAAGATCGCACAGGCCGCAGCAGCGATCATGCCGGAATTGATGCTTTCAACGCTGGGCCGCGCCACGATCAGAATGCCCACAAACCCCATCAGGGCCGCAAGCGCGCCCATGGGTGTCAGCCGCTCGCCCAGCAGCAGGGGGGCCAGCACGATCACCCACAGCGGAGTGGTAAATTCAAAGGCAAACAATTGCGCCAGCGGGATGATGGTCAGAGCGTAAAACCACAGATTTTGCCCGGAGAAATGCACCAGATTTCGGATGACCTGCAATCCAAGTGCGTCGCGGTTGATCTGCCCAAGGGTGCCTGCCCACCGCGCCACAATCAGCACGATGAACAGGCCAAAGATGCTGCGATACATCATGATCTCAAAGGTATCGAATTGCCCGCCCAGCAGACGCCCCGAAACGGCCATCGCAGTAAAAGATGAGATCGCGCCGATCATCCAAATGGCGGCCCGCAGGGTGGTGTTCATGCCACTGCCGTTGCGTTGTGGGTCATTCCCATTCGATTATCAACTGATCTTCTAAGAATTTGATATTAATAGACAAATATTTTTTTCCATTCGCATTTACCGTCAAAGAGCCCGTCAAACGGTGCAGCTTTTGAAATCATTGGGTTTTTCGTCGATTTCTTGTGTACCCTACGTTCGGGAACTATCGGTAAGCAACACGATTCATCCGGACGCAACGCTGGACTACATTTTGATCTGCAGCTGCCAAGTTTCCAATCGGCCAAATGATAAGTTAGGCATTGGAAATCAATACGTGAACTACAATTCGACTGTTATTAAGCTAGATTAATCGTCTCCTTCAGGAGCCGAGGTCACGATTTGAGATGCAAAGCTGCTGGATTTTCAGAATGCGTTTGACTTGTCGAAGATGCGATTCAGCAAGGTTTGTTTGCGTTAATCGCCCTATCTTAGCGGCGAGTTCGCACTTGCTTGTGAGCGTCGCAACTTTGCAAAGCCGCGATCCGTAGCCATAAAGCGTTCAACCATCGGAGCAATCAGCTTCGCCGGATCCTTGACGGTTTGGCTGGTTTGTCGTTCCAGTACCTTTGCATAGGCGACGAGATCGCGATGGACAGACGCTGGCAGTTCCACGGTCAGTTTGACCGGTTTGTCGTCCGACAAAGCGCCCAGTTTCAATTTGGTCATCAGTGACCTCCTTGCGGTTCGAGGATCAGATCGCGGGTCACGATCACGCGCACCGGAAACCCCGGCCGGATTGTCAGGGTTGGCGGAATATCGATCTGACGGCGCACGATCTCGCGGCCCGCGTCGCCGATCGTGTCTTGCGCGCCGTCGCGGATGGCACTGGCAATGGGGTCATCATCATCAGTTCCCAGTTCGGCACCGATGTTGAGCAACGTAGAAAGAACCGCCGCCCTCAATACACCGCCCCAATGGTGATCGA
>JBAUHN010000350.1:0-1778 GCA_049680295.1 Sulfitobacter sp. | reverse complement strand
GGTTAGAACGTTGGAACCCGGCGGCATACCACAACAGCAACGCCACGGCCTCGGATCGGTTCCCACACTTGGACGCCAATTTCATCCACGCCAACGGAATGGGGCCACGGATGAACCGTTCACCTTTCCCGTGCTTGGGCAGTTCCACCACGGACGGCCTCTTGGTTGGCGTCTTGGGGGTCCGCTCCGTTTGGACGGCATGAAACGCGGCCACGTCCGTTCCGGTGCCTCGGAATGTTTCCAAGTCCATGTTCCCTACCTATCTATATAAAGAGAATCAGTAAATAAGAATCTATTAATAAGAGGGTACGGGTGGGACATTCCGTTCCGTTTCTTGGACAACCCGTTCCACTCTTTGGACAACCCGTTCCGTTTCATCCGTCCGCCTCCGTAGCCAGTTGGAACACCTTGTCCCACATTTCCCGTCCGCGTCCTTCGTCAAAGTACCGATCCGGCCAAGACACAATCTTGGCATCGGACTCCAACGCAAACCCGTCCAACACGATCTTGGACGCGTCCCGCATAATGGTTTGCGTTTCGGCCACGGCCGCGTTGATCTTGTCCGAGTCCGCTTCGATCAAAATTGCATCGTGAACCGGACAGCAAACCGTGATTCCCGCCTCGGTGGCCATCGAACACGCCAGCCGCAACATTTCGGCCCCGTTGGCTTGCATTGGGAAGTTAGCTAGTGACCGTGGATTGTCGGCACCGACCGTGTGGATGTTCCAACCGAACACGGTTTGCAGTTTGCCCACCAACATGGCCGTATCGACTTGTTGTTGTGACCAACGCCAGAACACCGGGAACGTTTCCTTGTGCTGGCGAAGTAGGTTTCGGGCAAACGCTACTGGCTTGTTCAACTTGGCCGCCAACCCGTGTTCGCTCATTCCGTACTGGACGGCCAACATGCACACCTTGAACGCTCCACGTTCGGCCGGGTGGCTTTGTTTGGTCGCGGACGTTGGCACCGCCCCGGCCATCCTGGCGAATTCTAAATACGGATCACCGGACGCGTACGCTTGCGTCAAAGCCGGATCACCGGACAACGCGGCCGCAATGCCAAGTTCTTGTTGTGACCAGTCCACGTAGGCAAGGGACCGTCCACGCGTCGGCTTGATCAAACCACGTAGCCAAACGGACGGCCCGAAAATGAACTTGTTGTTGGACGGTTGGTTCCGGCCGGATCGGCTTGCTAGTGGTCGCAACATCGTCCGGTTCCGGCCATCGTCGCCCACTTCCAACGCTTCCAACTTCATTTCCGACAACGCGTGACGAAGTTCCCGCAGTGGCGATATTTGCGGATAGCTTTTTGCTTGCTGGCGAAACGTGTCATCGTCCAACGCCAACCGGCCGGAATCAGTTTCCGGCCACGGGATCCCCTGGCGAATCAGATAGTCACCGAATCGGTTTTGTTTGAACGTCAAACCGTCAAACACTCCAAACGCTTCGTCCACCGATTCGATCAACTTGGTTTTGATCGGTTCCCATTGCCGCCGGAACATCGCCAACGTGTCCACGTCGATGGGAACGCCAGCATGTTCCATTGCCGACACGGCCACCATGTAGCGGCCACGATGAACGGCCCGTGGAAAGTCGATCTTGGCCAACATCAACGGCAACAACTTGTTTAACGCGTCCACGTCCGTTTGGCAGTAGTCCAACAGCGATTCCATTTCGTCGCTCGTGAACGGGCCGCCACGGATGGCTAGTTCCCGCATTTCTTGTTTCTCACTGGCGGCCATCGAATCCAAACCATGAAACGCCAAACAGCCAAGCAA
>JBAUHN010000349.1:0-2377 GCA_049680295.1 Sulfitobacter sp. | reverse complement strand
GGCCAGCAATCCATTCGCCGCGGCCCGGCCCAATTCGGCCACAACTGCCGGTTCAGACCCGTAGCAGCGATTGTGCAGGAATTCATGGGTCGCAGGGCCGGTTACATCCACCATCGGCGCGCAGTTGCTGTCGATGCCCAGCCTGTGCAATTCATCCGCAATCAAACGGTAGCGTAAATACATTGCCCGTGCTGCATTGGCCCCTGCGGCTTTGACGAAATCCAGCGGCGGCGACCATTCGCGCCAGATCGGTCCCCTCAGCCGCTGCACGCGCCCGCCCTCCTGATCTATGGTGATGATCGCGTCGCGGCCGACGGCGGCGCGTAATTCAGACGTCAGGCGCCTTACCTGATCGGGGGTGTCGATATTGCGCGCAAACAGGATAAAGCCAAAGGGATCGGCGTCGCGAAAAAAATCACGCTCAGACGCCGTCAGGCGCAGCCCTTCTGCATCAAGGATCGTCGCCCCGTAGGATTGATCCTGCCCGGATGCATCGGTCATTTGGTGATGACGGGGATACAATCGGCATTTTCCGCCACCAGCGCCGAACAGAACTGACGCGCGTCACTCAAATCCGCAAATCCCAGTGCGCGTAGCCGATAAAAAATACGCCCGCCGGATTTCGCTTTTTGGACAACCCGCGATTTCCCGGCAAGATAGACGTCAAAGCGGCTGTTAAGCTTGGTCCACTGATCGCGCGCGACCTCAGGGCTGTCAAAGGCCCCCAATTGCACCAACCGGGTTCCAGCAGGGATTTCATCGGCAGAAACTTCGGCCACCAGTTCCGCAGGAGCGGCAGAGGCAGGTGTCACCACCGCGGGCGCAGATGCGGGGCGCAATTGCGGACGTTTCGAATTACGAACGCCGGGTGCCTCCGACAAGGCTGCGACCGCGGTTGCATCGCTTGCAACGCTCGGACTGCCGGGTTCTGTCGTGGCCACCGCGGCCATTTGCGTATCATCCGGCAACGGGGTTGCGGTCTCAGCTTGGGCTGCGTCTTCGATCGGGGCGACGCCGTTTGTCAGTTCAGCCACCAGCGCGTCAATTGATGCGGCATCATCCGTGGCAACAGCAGCGGTACTTGCCGGCGTTGACTGATCCGCAGGTTCCAACGCTTTGGGCTGTTGCACGGGGGCCACCATTGCGGCGGGTATTGGCTGATCTTCGTCGGCCAATCCGACGTCAGCGGGGGCCAGAACCAACCGATCAGCGGGCTTTTCTGCAGCGCCTTCGGCGGCAACGCGGTTAACGGCCAAACCTTGGTGTTGGGCCAACTGGCCGCCGGGATCATCCGGGATAATGCGCATTTCACCTTCGGTGGCGCGCACAATCGGCACACCGCTGACATCACGTATCAACAGCTTGTATCCCCAGACACCAATGCCAATCACAAGGGTCACCGACACCAAAGCGCCGACGATATTCGTCATTGTTGTCAATGTGTTGCCAGAACTTCCTTCCGGAACATCATTGTGATGGGAAAAAAAGTTGGAATCCGGGAGTTCGGAATAAGATACGTTTGCCATGACTGCCTCGCTGCCCGTTTGGTACATTGCCGCACGGATCTGCTGTTAATAATGCCTGTGGTGCAAAGGTACGGTTTTTACCGCATTTCCTCTGCTGGTGTAACGCCGAGAATACCAAGGCCCGCCGCAATTACAACGGCCACGGCCCGCGCAAGTGCAATTTTTGCCTGCGAGGTTGCAGCGTCCCCTTCCTGAACCGCCCGCAACCCATCGTCAGACCGCCCCAGATGATAAAGACTGTGGAAATCAGCGGCCAATTCGTAAAGGTAAAACGCGACCCTATGCGGCTCGTTCGAGCGCGCAGCGGTATCAACCAGACGCGGCCATTCCGCAATCTTACGGGCCAGACCCAATTCTGCCGGGTGATCAAGTTTCGACAGATCAGCCTTGCCAAGGGTTGCGTCATCAACGGCAATTCCCGCCTCGGTCGCCTTGCGCAGCACGGACGCCACGCGGGCATGGGCATATTGCACATAGAAAACCGGGTTATCCTTGGACTGATCCATTACTTTGTCGAAATCAAAATCCAGCATCGCATCGTTTTTGCGCGTCAGCATGACAAAGCGGGTCACGTCAGCGCCGACCCGGTCGACAACATCGCGCAAGGTAACAAAGGTCCCTGCCCGTTTGGACATTTTGAAAGGTTCGCCGTTTTTGTAAAGCTTTACCAATTGCGTGAGCTTGATATCCAGCGGAACACGAGTGTCAGATAATGCCGACACTGCCGCTTTCATCCTTTTCACATACCCCCCATGGTCCGCGCCGAATATGTCGATCAACATATCAAAGCCGCGCTGCACCTTGTCATAATGATAGGCAATATCGGGCGCGAAATAGGTCCAGCTGCCATC
>JBAUHN010000348.1:0-23047 GCA_049680295.1 Sulfitobacter sp. | reverse complement strand
GTCGAGTCATTGGGGTTGGTCACAAAGGACGCAGCAACAGTGGCGTCTATCCACATGCCGCATTTGCCTTGCTGGAACAGCGACAGGTTTTCGTTGAAACCGTTAGTCGCATAGCCTGGAGGGCCAGATTCGTCCATCATACCTTTGTAGAAGTTCAAAGTGTTGGCCCACTGCTCGGTGTCGAACTGCGCATTCCATTCCATGTCAAACCAGCGTGCACCGAAAGAGTTGGACATCGCTGTGATGAAAGCACCGCCCTCGCCCCAACCGGCTTTGCCACGCAGGCAGATACCGTTGATTTCGTTGTCACGGTCGGTCATCGCAGCCGCAGCTTCGCGGATGAAATCCCATGTTGGCGCGTCGGGCATTTCCATGCCGGCAGCTTCCATCAGGTCCGAGCGATACATGATCATCGAGCTTTCACCGTAGAATGGTGCCGCATAAAGCGTACCATCATGGCTTAGACCGCCTGACATTGCAGGCAATATATCACCAACGTCATATTCGTCAGACAAGCCATCAAGCGGGACCAGCCAGCCGTTGGCACCCCAGATCGGTGTTTCATACATACCGATTGTCATGATGTCGAACGATCCACCCTTGGTGGAGATGTCCGTGGTCACGCGCTGACGAAGAACGTTTTCTTCCAGTGTCACCCACTCAACAGTGTGACCCGTTTTTTCGGTGAAATTGTCGGTGTAACCCTGCATGCGGATCATGTCGCCGTTGTTCACGGTCGCGATCGTGATCGTTTCGGCAGACGCGATACCGGCCGTCAGGCCGACGCTGACCGCAGTGGTCAACAGTGTTCTCTTGATAGACATTGATGTCCTCCCTTTTACACGTGTACATTTTTATGTTGAAACGTGCCTGTGCGTCAACGAAATTCTTGATTTTTCGTTGCTGCGACGCAGCATTATTGCGCAAATCAGGCAGATTTTCGTATTTTCATTTCGCCATCAATCAACTTAACCGTCTGTTGCTTGACGGATTTTTCCTTGTGTATCATTTCAATAAGACGACCCACAGATGCCCGCCCTATCGCATCCACATTCTGTGCGACCGTCGTCAAGCTAGGCACCATGAAGTCGCACAAAGGGTAATCATCGTGGCCTGCGATTCGCAGCCCTCCCTTGCGCAATGCGCCCGGCTCCAACCCAAACTCACTGGCAGCAGACAAAGCCCCAATCGCCACCCGGTCATTCACACATAAGATAGATGCATCGGTCAGGCGACCGCTGGCAAATTCGCGCTCAAGCACCGCACGGCCATGGGCCTCAAAGTGCCAATCCTCGCGGATAAATTCCGTTCCGATGATGCGCGGCTCAAGCTGTAATTCCTTCATCTTTGCCAGGTAAGCCTGCTCTCTCTCAACGGCATTGAAGTTGACCCTTGGCATGGCCAGAAAAACCGGAGGCCCACCCACTCGCGCCAGATATTCCGTCGCCAAACCAGTGCTTTGCATGTGATTTGTACCAACATAATCAACGTCCGGCATGATTTCCGGGCGCGAGTCAAACAAGACAAATGGCAACCTCGCACGCAAACGTTCATGCACCTCAAGGTCACTATGGTTGCCCAACGGCGCCACCAATGCCCCATCCACATTCATTGACATAAAGGTTTCAGCTGCGCGCGCCTCGATGACAGGATCTGAATGGGAACATTGCGTCATGACGGTATATCCCGCCTCCATCGCCGCCCGTTCAATCGCCTCAAGCAACCGAGTAAAAAAGAGGTCATTCAAGTATGGAATGATCACACCGATCATCCCGGTGGATTTGCGATTCATCCGCGTCGCAAAAAAGTTTGGTACGTATTCTACGCGTGCCAACCCGCGCTCGATCCGGTCTCGGGAAGTCTTGCTGACAAGCTCGGCATCTTGAAAATACCGCGAAAGCGTGGGGCGAGACACACCAATCGCTGCCGAAAGCTGCAACATAGTGTCTATGCGCGGCTTTTCCGTACCTGCGTCAGTATCGGCGTTTTTCTTTTCCATTTCACCCTCGTTGCGAAAAATACGTGAGAAAATATTTCCATATGTAAATATCTTCCGCAATTTTCTTTGTTTTGCAAGGAAAGAAAAGGAACGCCGCCGCCGATTTTTTTACCACCACCAGGCAAGTTTCTTGTCATTTCCGCCAGATGCACCGCGCATCGGCATCGGCAGTGCACGAAATTCGGTTTGGGCGGATTCCCACGGCTTTCCGCTATTCCGTTCGCAAGTCGCACAATGGCAAAGACGCGATGATCCCGCAAAATAGGGCATCGGATGACGCTCGTGCCTCTATCCACGCTTATGCTACAAGCTTTTCGGCACGTCGACTCATCAAAGCGATTTCACAACTTCCATAACCGCGAAAGAGTTCGTCTGGTGGATGGCTGGCAACTTGTTGATCTTGTCGCCCAGCACTTGTCGAAAATGCGAAATGTCACGCGTGCGGACCGTGAGAAGATAATCAAATGAGCCCGCAATCAAAAAGCAGCTCTCGACTTCGGGAACTTTGCGCACCGCCTCGTTGAACGCGTCAAGCGAGTTATCTATGGCCGTCGCCGACAGGGAAACTTGTACGACGGTCACGTGCCCCAGACCCAATTTGTCCATATTCAATGTGGCCCGGTATCCGCTGATGTAGTTCGATCTTTCCAGTCGTTTGACGCGTTCTGAACAGGGCGTATTGGTAAGATTCACCCGCGCCGCAAGATCTACGATGGACAAACGGCCGTCTGATTCCAATTCTTCCAGAATTCTCTGATCTATTCTGTCTAAATCCCTGTTCATCAGTAATATTCCCTAGATAATGGCTATTATTCATCATTTTATCCTGCAAAAGACCTAAATAAATATACAATGTCTAGTGATTATCACTGATACTGTAGTGAGGAGGTTTGAATTTCTGTGACTAGACTTCAACTTCCCAGTCGTGGGAGCATCTGCTCCTGAAACGAAAAAAAGAAACCAAACACGGAGGACAAAATGACCGAGAAAATAGTCATTGGACTTGATGGGACAGACACAGGCGAACGCGCTTTGGCCTATGCAAAAAAATTGGCATCCAAAATTGATGCCAGTGAATTGCTGGCCATTTACGTCATCGAATGGTCGCCGTTTACTTTCCAGACGGCGGAAGAAAACGAACAACGTCACAATAGGCGCGAGGAAGAGATCGAACTTGCGACCAGTCGGATCGTCGAACCTGCCGTCACCGCGCTAAAAAAGGCCGGGTTCAAAGCCAGCGGTCTGGTCCGCCACGGCGATGTTGCCGAGACGCTCAATAAGCTCACCGTTGAAAATGGCGGAACGCAAATTGTCGTTGGACGCGCGTCATCAGATGGATTTGCCAAGCGTATTTTCGGCAGTTCAACGCAGAACCTTGTGATGCACGCAGACGTGCCCGTCACAGTTGTCGGATAAGGGAAAACCATGAAAAATAATCCAAAACTCTGGCTGGCAACCACGGCCGCAACGCTGCTTTCAACCCCCCTCGCGGCACAAGAAGCGATGGGTATTGACGCAAAAGTCAACGAAGCCTTCGCAAACCTGACTGGCCCCTTTGTCAGCCTTATCTTTGCGCCGTTCCCCGGAACCAGTTTTCCGTGGATCGTCATGTGGCTGGTCGTTGCGGCGACCATTTTCACCGTGTATTTCGGTTTTGTTCAGTTTCGTTTTTTCAAACATGCGATCCAACTGGTCAAAGGTGACTATTCTGACCCTAACGACGCGGGCGAAGTCAGCCATTTCCAGGCGCTTGCCACGGCTCTTTCGGGCACAGTGGGTTTGGGTAACATCGCCGGTGTGGCCGTTGCCGTTGGCATCGGCGGTCCGGGCGCCACATTCTGGATGATCCTTGCCGGTCTTCTAGGGATGGCGTCCAAATTCACTGAGTGTACGCTTGGTGTGAAATACCGAAATGAGTATCCAGACGGCACCGTTTCCGGTGGTCCGATGTATTACATCTCCAAAGGGTTCAATGAACTGGGCCTTCCCGGCGGCAAGATCCTTGCGGTCGTGTTCTCGGTGTTTTGTATTCTCGGCGCACTTGGCGGCGGCAATATGTTTCAGGCCAACCAGGCACATGCCCAAATCTCGGGTATTGTCGGTGACTATCCGGGCTGGATCACGGGCATCATCTTTGCGGGCGTCGTCTTTGCTGTGATTGTCGGCGGGATCAAATCCATCGCCAACGTGACCGAAAAGGTGGTCCCGTTCATGGGCATCCTTTATGTCGGTGCCGCACTGATCATCTTGCTGGTAAATTATGATCAGATCGGTTGGGCCTTTGGTCAGATTTTCGCAGGAGCCTTTACCGGTCTCGGTGTTGCTGGCGGGTTTGTTGGCGCGTTGATCCAAGGCTTCA
Source organism: Sulfitobacter sp. (assembly GCA_049680295.1). Lineage (GTDB taxonomy): Bacteria > Pseudomonadota > Alphaproteobacteria > Rhodobacterales > Rhodobacteraceae > JBAUHN01. Next base: position 18,689 of record JBAUHN010000348.1, on the reverse strand, counting down.
AGCGGGCGGCGTTCTCAAACGAAGCGGGCGTTGGGTCTGCGGCGATTGCACACTCGGCGGTGAAAACCAAAGAGCCAATTACCGAAGGCTTCGTGTCGCTGCTTGAACCCCTGATTGATACGGTTGTGATCTGTACGATGACAGCTTTGGTCATCGTGATCTCGCAGCAGCTGATCATTGATGAAGCAACAGGCAACTACATGCTGAATGAGGCTGGTAATGCTATCGCGACAGTCGACGGAAACTCGGGCGTTGCCCTGACATCCGCCGCCTTTGCATCCGGCATCAGCTGGTTCCCTTATGTGCTGGCGATTGCGGTGGTACTGTTTGCTTTCTCGACCATGATCTCATGGTCCTACTACGGTCTGAAAGCATGGACCTACCTGTTTGGCGAAGGCAAAACATCTGAGCTGACATTCAAGATCATCTTTTGCGTCTTCATTGTCATCGGTGCAGCAGCAAGCCTTGGTCCGGTCATCGACTTCTCTGATGCCGCGATCTTTGCCATGGCTGTGGTGAATATCTTCTGCCTCTACTTCCTGATGAAGCTGGTGAAGAAAGAGCTCTTCTCCTATGCGTCTCGGCTGGAAAGTGGTGAGATCAAGAAGTTCACTCACTAAATGAAATGCTCCGACGCCGCTTTTGCGGCGTCGGAGTGATCGTGATCAAACGCTTTTCTCGGCGTAGCCGCGCGGGTCTCTGATTTCAGGGCGTCGTGTCCGCGCCTCCCCGCATTTTTCGAAATCAGACCAACAGGTCATATTCTTCTTCAGCGAACGATGGGCAGTTTGCATTATTTCAACTGGCTGTCTTTTGATCCGCGCCTGTTGATCCCGCCGCGTGACTGGAATGCCTGATCGCGTTCGCGCACACAGTCGATGCATAGCTTTACGCCCGGCAGGGCTGCGCGGCGTGCATCTGGGATCGGCTCTTCGCATTCGGCGCAGTGGGTCAGGCTGTCGCCTACCGGGGCTTTGCGGGCTTTCAGGCGGGCCAACTCGTCGTTGATCGACGCCTCGATCTGTTCCGAAACCGCGCCGTCTTTTGCCCAACCGCCTGCCATCTACACACTCCACGTAAAAGAACCCTGCCCGAATTATGTGGGCAGGGTTTGGTTTACGTCAAGCGTTGCCGCTCTATGCGGTTGCCAGCATGCCTTTGCTTTTGGCCAAATCGCGCATCTTCTTTTGCAGTTTTTCAAATGCACGCACTTCGATCTGGCGGATGCGTTCGCGGCTGACGTCATATTGCGTGCTCAGATCCTCCAGCGTGATGGTTTTATCCGACAGTCTGCGCTGTGTCAGGATGTCCTTTTCACGGTCATTGAGCACTTCCAACGCTTCGGCCAGCAATTCGCGGCGGGCCTCAAGTTCGTTTTTGGCCTCATAGTCGCCGGCCTGATCAGCGTCTTCGTCTTCCAGCCAATCCTGCCATTGCATCGTGCCTTCGCCCTCAGAGCCGACGGTGGCATTCAGTGACGCATCCCCGCCCGACATCCGCCGGTTCATTGAGATCACTTCGGCCTCGGTCACGCCCAGATCGGTCGCGATACGGCTGACGTTTTCAGGGCGCAAATCGCCCTCTTCCAGTGCACCGATCTTATTTTTGGCTTTGCGCAGGTTAAAAAACAGTTTTTTCTGCCCAGACGTGGTTCCAAGCTTAACCAAAGACCAGCTGCGCAAGATGAATTCCTGAATGCTGGCGCGGATCCACCACATTGCATAGGTCGACAAACGAAAGCCTTTTTCGGGATCAAAGCGTTTGACCGCCTGCATCAAACCGACATTGGCCTCGGATATTACCTCGGCCTGAGGCAGCCCGTAGCCGCGATAGCCCATAGCGATTTTGGCAGCCAGACGCAGGTGCGATGTGACCATTTTATGGGCCGCTTCAGTGTCCTGTTCTTCGACCCAGCGCTTTGCCAGCATATATTCTTCTTCCGGTTCCAGCAGCGGGAATTTGCGAATTTCCTGCATATAGCGGTTTAACCCGCCTTCCGGGGTCGGTGCAGGTAGGTTTGCGAAATTAGCCATGTGGGTTTCCCCTCCCAATGTTTATTGCCTTAACATACGATATGGGCTGCCATGAGACATGTTTCAAGACCTGATATGCAAGGAATGTTAACGCATTATTGACACATCAGGCACGCATGCGCAGCTAAAAGTCGCGCGCCTCACGGTCATGTGCGGTCTGTGACAGGTTCAGCGTTTCAAGCAATTTGGCCATATCTTCCGGCAAATCGGCCTCAAATCGGGTTTTTTCGCCGGAAATCGGGTGTTCGAACCCTAAAACAGCTGCATGCAGCGCTTGGCGAGGGAACGCAGCAACCGCCTGGGCGGCCTCTTCGGACAGGGCCTTTGCGGGCAGTTTGCGTTTGCCGCCATAGGTTGGATCACCGATCAATCCATGCCCTGCATGGGCCATATGCACCCGGATTTGATGGGTGCGGCCGGTTTCTAGCCAGCATTCCATCAAGGCGATCACCGGCGGAGTGCCATAACGCCCGATTGTGCGGGCGCGCGTCACCGCATGCCGTCCGCCCTGAAACAAAACCGCCTGGCGTTGACGATCGGTTTTGTGGCGTGCCAATTGTGTGGTTAATCGCAAAATATTGCCCGGCTCGAAACTGGTGCCTTTGATCCCGCGGAGACGCGGATCATTTGCGTCTGGCACCCCGTAGACCAAAGCTTGATAATAACGCTCAACCGTATGTGCCTCAAACTGGGCCGCCAGCCCGTGGTGTGCAGCGTCGGATTTCGCGACCACAAGCAGGCCAGAGGTTTCCTTGTCAATCCTGTGCACTATGCCAGGGCGTTTCATGCCGCCAACACCCGACAGGTCATCGCCACAATGGGCCAGCAAAGCATTGACCAACGTGCCCGAAGGTGTGCCGGGTGCCGGGTGCACAACCATGCCCGCGGGTTTGTTGATCACAATCAGATCGGCATCTTCATAGACCACATCCAGCGGGATGGTTTCGGGCAGAATATGACTGTCTTGCGCCTCTTCTACCGTGATGTCGATGCGCGCGCCCTCGGTCACGCGGGCTTTGGCGTCTTGGCAAAGCGATCCATCGACCTGCACGCCACCGTCCGCGATCAAACGGCCAATCCTTGTGCGCGACAGGGCCGCTTCGACTGGCACATCACGCGCAAGCGCCTTATCAAGGCGCAGCGGCGGATCGGCGTCGATGGCAAATGTGATACGGCGGTGCGACATGGAAAATCCTGAAGAACCGGCCAACCTGAAATTTTTACGACGGTTGGTGACGGTATTGACAGTGGTGATGATTGGCGGTGTTCTAATCGTCATCACGCTGATTGTCATCCGTTTCTCTAACGACACGCCGGTTTTGCCCGAAACACTGGTTTTACCGGGCAATGCCAAGGCAACAGCCGTCACCCAAGGCACCGATTGGGTTGCCGTCGTTACGGATGCAGATGAGATACTCATCTATGACCGGATGTCAGGTGCATTGCGTCAAACCGTGCAGCTGCAATCGGCCAAGTGACCTGCGCATGTCGCCGGACTGTGATCAAAACCGAACACATAGGCCTGCGTGAACGTCCTGGCGCAGGCTCCGGCGCTACTAAGTATTGACAGGTCTGGCCTCGAAAGCCCAACATATGGCGTTGCGACACACTAAACTGGGATAGGGAACGAATATGGAAAATATCATCGCGCAGGTCATTGGCGGCGCATTGGGTGGAAAGGCTGGCGGCAAAGTGTCTTCGGCGAATTCAATGGGCGGTATCGGGAACTTGGTCGCAGGGGCCGTTGGCGGTGTCGGCGGCGGCCAGATTTTGGGCGGCCTTTTGGGAGCTGCGGGTGGTGATGCCGCCGGCGGCATGGATCTGGGCGCGATGGCTGGAAACCTTGTCGGTGGCGGCGTTGCCGGATTGGTCGTTCAGATGGTCGTCGGCATGGTCATGAAGAAGATGCGCGGCTGAAGGATTTTTTTGCTAAATCTGCACAATACGAACCGGAAATGCGTTGGAACCGGCAAAAACAACGCGTTTCTGGCCGAAATTTAAAAAGAATTGCGATTTGCGGTGAAAAATTCGCCCGAAAGTCAGGGGCATTTTTTCTCGATCCGTCATATTGACAAAACTAGTTTTATAGTTATTAACTCTGATATGAACGAAAACGAACAAATCAAAAAAGTTGCAACCGCCATGGCGTCCTTGGGCCACGCAGCGCGATTATCCGTGTATCGGCTTTTGGTTCGTGCCGGGCATGACGGCTTGAACGTCGGCGAGATTGGCGATCAACTCGACCTGCCCGCTTCTACCTTGTCGCATCATCTGCGCGCATTGGTGCAAGCAGGTCTGGTCATTCAGGAAAAACGCGGACGCGAAATATTCAATCGACCAGATTTTGACGCGATGGAGTATTTAACGGCTTTCTTGACGAAAGAATGTTGTTCTGGCGTCGCGCCCAGGGTCAACGTGGCATGATATGGGCCTGAAATACCCATATAACCGGAGATAAAGAAATGACTGAGATGATCATTACAACCGGTGAAAAAGGTCTTGTCGCCTTAAGACGGTTGTGGCTTAGCCATCGCGTGTGGTGCGTGACAGGCGCCATCATTGCGGTGCTGTTTATCACCAACGCACAGCAAGCCATGGAAAGCGTGTCATTCACTCTTAGCGCGCTGATCGGCACCTCGCCGTTTTTGCTGCTGTCCATCGCGGTTGCGGCCTATGCCACCGCCAGCGGTGCCGATAATCTGATTGCACGGGTGTTCACTGGATCGCCCCTGACGATGATCGTCTTTGCCGCGGCCCTTGGCGGGCTGTCCCCGTTTTGCTCATGCGGGGTGATCCCCTTGATCGCGGCGCTTTTGGCAATGGGCGTGCCGCTGTCAGGCGTTATGGCATTCTGGCTGGCTTCACCGGTGATTGACCCGTCAATGTTCGTGCTGACGTCCGGGTTGCTGGGATTTGAATTTGCCGTGGCAAAAACGATAACAGCCATTAGCCTGGGTTTGTTTGGCGGCTATGTCACCTATTTTCTGGCGCGCAGCGGTCGATTGTCGGACCCATTGCGCGAAGGTGTGGGAAACGGTGGTTGCGGCGCGCGGGCCGTGCGCGCGCCCGGACCGGTTGTCTGGCGCTTCTGGCATGATCCCGCCCGACGCGAAAAATTCGCCAAAGAGGCGTTGTCGACAACTGTGTTTCTGTTGAAATGGCTTAGCCTCGCGTTTTTGCTGGAAAGCCTGATGCTGGCCTATGTCCCGGCCGAATGGATTGCATCTGTTGTTGGCGGCGAAGGCATCGCACCGATCGTGACGGCAACCATCGTCGGCGTTCCGGCCTATCTGAACGGCTATGCCGCCCTGCCATTGATTTCGGGACTGGTCGAACAGGGCATGGCGCCCGGGGCCGGGCTTGCGTTTCTTGTCGCTGGCGGGGTGACGTCTTTGCCTGCGGCAATTGCCGTCTTTGCGCTGGTCAAACGGCCTGTCTTTGCCTTGTACATCGTACTTGCCCTGACGGGATCAATGACCAGTGGCTTGCTGTTTCAGGCGTGGCTGGGGTGAAACCAGCTGACCAACTTACCTTGAAGGTTCTCGCGATTTCCGCGATTGGTCGTTTATCCCCTTCTCTCGTTCGCTTGATCTCAGCTCGCGCCGCGTTGCTACGTACAGGCGGTCGGCCCCCTCCTGTGGGTGTCGTATGACAGTCAATTGCTGCCCATGGGTTTGAACGGCGGCGCCTAGCCACCATATTCGAAAGGGCAACAAAATGACTGACCGCTGTATGAATATGCTCCAGAACGGCCTGAGTATAAATCATGTCCGCTTTTTGCTATTTACTTGAAAACGGCATAGGTTTGTCGCGCTGCTCTTGTTGGCCAAAAAATCCCGGATGCCGCGCTAACGCCATGGCAAGTTCCGTCGCGCCACGATCACTACCGGTGACCTCAACCTGAGGAAAAGGAGCTTTGGCACTTGCGGCATGATCACCGCCGCCGCATCCAACTTCGTCGACAGACGCCGCTGGCAACTGACCAATAGCCTTCAAAATATCAGGGTGAGTTCGGTGAAGGGGCTTTTTTATAGAAAAGCCTTCTGATCAGGGTCGATACCATGGCATTCATTCTTCAATGCGTTGTGCCTGTATGTTGATTGAACTGCACTGAAATCCGAGATTTTCATCCGCAAGATCAAGGCTGGTTTTCGGCGTGGCTGATACAGCACGATGAACCCGCAAAACGCGCAAACCGAAGCTGAAAAGTAGAGAATGCTGCTGGCTCAAACGACATGTGCTCCCTTGCTCTCATACATTCCAATGTACCTTCCCAAACCAATTAGGTATCTTTGCCAAATGAACATCGTAGGCTGTGTCATTCATCTTCGTCGTGCAACGTCTCGTCTGAAACCGGCAACCGATTTGCAGGATCAATGCGGCGTCCCTTGTGGAATCCTGGATGCAGTGGATGGTGGCCAGATGGATGCCGCCGGGATTGCATCGGTCTACCAGCCGGCTTTGATAAAGCCACATTATCCTTTTCAACTCGGTGCGGGTGAGGTCGGTTGTTTTTTGAGCCACCGCAACGCCTGGCAAAAGCTGCTGAAAACGGAAGCCGACGCAGTCCTAATTCTTGAAGACGACATGCAGATCACAGATGGTTTTCAGGATGCCATGGCGCTTGCCCAACGCATTGTTGTGACTATGGGATATGTGCAGTTTCAAACGCGCGTTGGAACCGGCGTCATTCTGGACACAGAAGGATTGGCAAAGCTTTACCGTCCTGCTGTAACCCCGCTGCGGACATCTGGACAACTGGTCAGCCGACAGGCCGCCGAACACCTATTGCACCTAACGCAACGCTTTGATCGGCCCGTTGATACATTCTTGCAGATGCACTGGCACACAGGCATTCACGCCGCTGTAATTACGCCTTCAGGGATAAAGGATATTGCTGATAGCGCCGGAGGCAGCACGATCACCAAAAGTAAATCTATTACCGAAAAGCTGTCGCGCGAATGGCATCGCATGAGATATCGCAGGGCTGTCGCGCGCTTGTCATCAAAAGACCAGATTAAATGATTTACACAAGACTTCACGGCGGCCTGGGCAATCAGTTGTTTCAATATGCTGCCGGCCGTGCGCTTGCCCTTCGGCACCGGACAGGGCTGGCCATTGATGATCGTATTTTACCCGAAATTGGGTTCCGTTTGTGCCAACAACACTTTGATTGGAAGGTCAAAACGCCGTCGAAACTACCGCCTGTCAAATCCGACGGCTTGATCCGGTATGGTGCTTGGAGATTGCTTGGCAAAACGCCATCCCTGCGTCGCGAAAAAGGCTTGGGGTACGATGCCAGTTTTGAGAACTGGGGCGAAGACACATATCTGCACGGTTACTGGCAAACCGAAAGATATTTTTCCGCCGTCAAAGCCGACATTCGCAATGATCTGAAAATTGTAACGCCATCCAGCACACAAAACGCGGAAATGGCTGCGCGTATCACAGAGACAAATTCCGTTTCTCTCCATGTCCGACGGGGCGATTATCTTGCCTTGGCTGCACACAATGTTTGCACCGAATCCTACTATCAAGCGGCGCTGAAACAGGTCGTTGACGTTACAGAAACTACGCCGCATGTTTTTGTATTTTCAGATGAACCAAAGTGGGCGCGGGATAATCTTCCACTTGACTATGAAAAAACCATCGTCGATTTCAACGGTCCCGAAACCGACTACGAAGACTTGCGCCTGATGAGCTTATGCCAACACAACGTCATCGCGAATTCGTCGTTTTCATGGTGGGGTGGATGGCTGAATGCCAATCCGGACAAAGTCGTCGCAGGCCCTGCAAAATGGTTTGGGAACAACAAGATGTACAATCCAGACATACTGCCCGAAACATGGCTCCGCATCAATACAAGCTAGACTAAGCGCGAATTTTCGCTCCGTCTAACGGCTTTCGATATGTACCCATTCCTCCCAAACAAATTCGTAGTTCCAGCTGCAGCGATGTGTTTTCGACAGGTCAGCCCGAATTTTTGCACGCGCCTCTGCCGCATTCGGTGCAAAATCGTGAAACTGCACCGTAATCGTTTTGAACTTACTAATAGCCCCGGTTTCGATCAGATGCGGTAGAATGTCGTATTCGCCTCCTTCGATATTGATTTTTGTCGCGGCAATGTCGTCGCATTTCAGGGTCGCTATTTTCCGTGTCGCATTGCACACGCGCCCTTTGATATTCGGCGCGCCCTTGGAAAACACGGACGACCCGTCAGCAGCATCCGACAACATAAGAGTACCCTCGGTGGCACCCAGAGCGCAGGCATGAACGAAGACCTTCGCGTCGTTCGCAAAGCGTTTCGAGATATGATCTGCAAATTCGGGATGAGGTTCGAAAACATGGACAAAACAATCGTATTTGGTCCGCATGTTTGCCGCCCAGTCACCGCGGTAACCGCCCAGATCGAAGACAACGGATTCCGGGGTCAGACCGTCATATTCACTTGGTGTTCCACGACCACGCTCATTGAAAAATCGCTTAATCTCGGCGCGAAATTCACGATAAGACGCATCAGTCAAAATGCGCCAGCGTTTGTAAAAGAATTTCCGTAACTTTGAAAACAATGTCGCTTTCCTCTTGTCCGTGCGCATACCTTGGGGGACATATGGGCTGTATGGAAGCGAATATCCATAACAAGTTTCAGGGCCAACTACGTATGGATATGGATGACGCCAAGCCAGCAATCGCAATTGTTCCTTACGGCATGCGCCCGGATCGCGATTTTGCTGCACGCGCGCTTTCGACTTTGGACTGGCCGTTGGGTTTACCTGATCGACTGGTCGGAGGAAGTGTAGGCGATCTTGCAGTGAATGATCATCTGGTATTCTATCCGTCCAGCAGTCTTTGGCTGATCAGGCTCAAAGCGATCAAAGCGCAGATCTCGCTTATGATCGTTGAACCTACGGCAATCCATCGACGCCATATGAGAATGGCAAGGTTGCTTCACCGAAAGTTCGCCTTTGTGATCACGTGCAATCCAAACCTGCTTGGTGCCATTCCGAATGGTGTTTTTCTGGCATACGGCACCAGTTGGGTCCCCGAATGGGAAGACCTTGCTTTATCCAAGACCGAAAACACCTCGCTTATCGCGTCCAACAAACAGGATTTGGCTGGCCACAAACTTCGCCACAAGGTCGCACATTGGGCCCAAACTCACGCACCGCATGTAAAACTGCTTGGCCGTGCTTTTGAACCGTTTGAGAAAAAGGCAGACGGGTTGGCGCCCTTCAGGTATTCAATCGTGATAGAAAATGTGCGCGAGCCGTCCTATTTCACTGAAAAACTTATCGATGCTCTGTTGTGCAAGACAGTACCGATTTACTGGGGTTCACCAGACATTGGTCGTTTTTTTGACATCAATGGAATGATCATTTGTGAGGGCTTTGGCGATATCAAAGAGGCCTTGGCAAAGTGTTCGGACAGCGATTACGCCGCACGCCTGAAACCCCTTTTGGACAATCAAGCACGCGCTGCGAAATATGTTAATCTCCACAGGCGTGCTGCCGAGAGTATTGCGGAACGGCTGCAGATTTCATCTGAGTAAATTGCTCTGTCGGGCGTACGCAAAACCGAATGTTCGCCCTTGGCCCTTGCAGCATTGTTGCCTAATATGATCAACGGAGAATGGCTGTCGCTCAGCAACAATTGTTTGGACGATAAAGCATGAAAGGAATACCTTGAAACGCGCGCTGATAACCGGGATCACTGGTCAAGACGGGTCATATCTTGCAGAACTTCTGCTCGAAAAAGGCTATGAGGTTCACGGCATCAAGCGCCGAGCCTCTTCGTTCAACACCCAGCGGATCGACCACATTTTTCAAGACCCCCACAACAATAACCCGCAACTCAAGCTCCACTACGGTGATCTGAGCGATACGTCGAATTTAACGCGTATCTTGCGCGAGATCGAACCCGACGAAGTTTATAACCTTGGTGCGCAATCTCATGTTGCAGTTAGTTTTGAGGCCCCGGAATACACCGCTGACGTTGATGCCATTGGTGCGTTGCGTCTTTTGGAAGCAATCCGGTTCTTAGGCTTTGAAAAGAAGACACGTTACTATCAGGCGTCGACTTCGGAGCTTTACGGCCTGGTGCAGGAAACACCGCAAAGCGAGACGACGCCGTTTCACCCTCGATCGCCATATGCCGTTGCCAAGCTTTATGCGTATTGGATCACGGTGAATTATCGCGAATCTTATGGGATGTATGCCTGCAATGGCATCTTGTTTAACCATGAAAGCCCACGCCGAGGCGAAACCTTCGTAACCAGAAAAATTACACGCGGTATGGCCAACATAGCCCAAGGCCTGGAACCCTGTCTTTACATGGGCAACATCGATTCCTTAAGAGATTGGGGCCACGCAAAAGACTATGTCCACATGCAATGGATGATGCTTCAACAAGACACCCCGGAAGATTTCGTGATCGCTACAGGCGTCCAGCATTCTGTCCGTGAATTCCTGCAATGGTCTGCACAAGAGCTGGGCGTCACACTTGAGTTCACAGGGACGGGTGTCGATGAAGTCGCGATTGTGCAGGCTGTCAAAGGCGACAATGCACCAGCCCTAAGCGAAGGCGATATCGTGATGCGGATCGACCCTCGGTATTTCCGGCCTGCAGAAGTCGAGACATTGCTCGGAGATGCTTCAAAAGCTCAAAAAATGCTTGGCTGGAAGGCCCAAATTTCAGCCCAGGAAATGTGCGCGGAAATGGTTCGCGAAGACCTGAAATCCGCTCGGCAAGCGCGCCTGCTTGTGGACAATGGGTATGACGGGCGCATGGCGCGTGGTGAATAAGCCATGACCTCGAAAGGGAAACTGCTTGTGACCGGTGCACGTGGCATGGTCGGGCAAAACATTCTTCATCACCCGGCGGCATCTGGATGGGATGTTTTGTCACCCAGCAGCAAAGAGCTTGATCTGACCGATACCAACGCAGTTGCGGAATTTATGGCGGTGCACAAGCCAGATGCAATAATCCATGCTGCCGGACGCGTGGGTGGCATTCAGGCCAACATGGCAAATCCAATTGCGTTTCTGGATCAGAACACAATGATCGGTCGTAACGTGATATTGCAAGCGTACAAAGCTGGCGTTTCGCGTTTGTTGAACCTTGCCTCGACTTGCGTTTATCCGCGCAATGCTCGGAACCCGTTGACCGAAGACTTGATCCTGACCGGGGAATTGGAACCCACCAACGAAGGCTATGCGCTCGCGAAAATTCTGGCCCTGCGTTTGTGCCAATACATCCGAAAAGAAGATGATACTGCTCAGTACAAGACATTGATCCCCTGCAATCTTTACGGTCCTTATGACAAGTTTGACCCAAAGCAATCCCATCTGGTCCCCGCGATTATTGCAAAAATGCATGACGCCAAAGTGCTGAAACGACCGTCGGTCGAGATTTGGGGTGACGGAACAGCGAGACGCGAATTCATGTTTGCGGGTGATCTGGCGGATGTTGCCCTGAAGGCGATTGATAACATCGACGGGCTGCCCGATCTGATGAACATCGGCATGGGCCATGACTATTCGATCAACGAATACTATTCTGCCGTGGCGGATGTAATTGGCTGGGATGGCTCATTTACGCACGATCTGTCAAAACCCGTCGGCATGAAACAAAAACTTTGCTCGACGGCGCGGCAAATCGAATGGGGATGGACGGCCCCAACATCGCTGAAAGATGGGCTGCTCAAAACATATCGCCACTATAAGGAACATGTCCTTCAATGACTGTAAAATTTCCCCTCGCCACGTCTTCCTGGGATCAATGCGAGTATGACGCGCTTAATCGAGTTATTGCGTCCGACAGGTTCACTATGGGTGCCGAGGTGGATGCTTTTGAAGCCCGGTTCGCCAAACAATTCGGCGCAAAACACGCGGTCATGGTGAATTCTGGATCATCAGCAAATTTGCTGATGACGGCCGCATTGTTTTTTACCAAGAATGGCGCCTTGAAACGAAACAGGGGCGATGAAATCATTGTGCCCGCCGTTAGTTGGTCGACAACCTACTACCCGCTTGCGCAATACGGGTTGAAAATGAAATTCGTCGATATCGACCTTGAAACCCTGAATTATGACCTTGGTGCATTGGCGGACGCTGTCAGCGATAAAACCCGCGCGATTATGGTGGTCAATCTACTTGGCAATCCAAATGAGTTTGATGAAATCAACAACATCATCAATGGCCGCGAGATCGTGATTATCGAAGACAATTGCGAGTCTATGGGCGCCACATACAAAGGCAAACAAGCTGGTACTTTCGGCGTCATGGGAAGCTATTCTTGCTTCTTCTCGCACCACATTTCCACCATGGAAGGCGGCGTGGTCGTCACTGACGATGAAGAGCTTTATCATGTGATGTTATCCTTGCGTGCACATGGCTGGACCAGAAATTTACCTAAATTCAACCATGTAACCGGTGAGAAGGACGACGATCCGTTCGAAGAGAGCTTTCGATTTGTCCTGCCCGGCTACAATCTGCGTCCGATTGAGATGTCTGGCGCCCTCGGTCTTGAGCAACTGAAGAAACTTCCGATGCTTGTCGAGGGTCGTCGCAAGAATGGCGCGCTGCTTCAGGAAAAACTGACTGATCATCCCAAATTCATGATACAGCGAGAAATCGCCAATAGCAGTTGGTTTGGCTTCTCTCTGGTTTTGCGCCCTGGTTCAAAATTGGAACGCAGCGATTTTGTCAAGCAACTGCGCAAAAGCGGATTCGAATGCCGTCCAATCGTTGCGGGAAATTTCACCAAAAATGAGGTGATGAAATATTTCGATGCGGAGATTCATGGCCCCTTATTAAATGCCGACCATATAGATCGTTGCGGTTTGTTCATTGGCAATCACCATTATCCGATTCCGGATGCAATCGAGGTTCTTGCCAATCTGTAAGTTATCATGATGTAAGATTGATTTGGAAACCGTTGCTCCCGCAGCCGGTTAACCACATTACCAAAATGTGCAAATAGATTTTCTCTGAGCTATCCAAACTGTCAAGATAGCCTGCTCTTGGCGGGCCGCATATATTTCAGAGTCCGCGTTGATCGGATAAGCGCTTGGCTTTATGCCAAAAAATTTGGTTGGTACCACCTCTTGGTCTCGAACCAAGGACCTCCTGATCCACAATCAGGCGCTCTAACCAACTGAGCTAAGGCGGCACTGTTTTGGATTTAGCGTCGGTTGATTGAGAATGCAAGTGTCTTGCGCGGATTGTCTATTGGATCAAAGACAGGGTTTTGGCGCAGGCTGCAATCTGATCCCGCCTTGCCTTTTTCAGGCGCGCACGCTAGCGATGCCTGCACATTGGCACGGAGGTCCGGCATGGGCATCGACACAGAACGCGACATCGAAGCAAACCTGCAAATCGGGCCCACCGACAAGGGCATGGTGCGGATTTTCGTTGAAGCAGCTGGCACCGAAATTCCGATGGATTTCACCCCTGATGATGCCATTGAAATCGCTGATGAAATTATCGCTGCTGCAAACCGCGCACGCGGTGGAAAGCGCTGATTTATAGCGTTTCGTCTTTAACCTGAAACATCATGTAACACCTAACACGTTGAAATCTTTGATTTCAGGCAGCGTTGGGTGATTCAGGTATAAATCGAACCGCTTTAGGTCCAACTGTTGCGCATATCAGGGTCGCGCAACTGGATCAGCCGTCGCGCAGCTGTGGTAGCGAATTTCTGAATGATTGCTTTGCGTCGGGCGGGCGCCAATTTGGTTTCTGGCCCCATGCCGATCACCTCGGCGCCATAAGCATCTGCAATCATTAACCCGGTGTCAGGTGGCAAAAGTTCGGTCGGGAAATTGCAATCTACGGCCCAAAAAAACCGATCACACCATTCCAGATAGCCCTGCCATTTTTGATCTGACTGAAAATCGGCGCGGCTGGATTTGCATTCAACCACCCAAATTTCACCCTTGGGGCCAAGCCCGATCACATCGACGCGTAGTCCCCGTTTTGGCACCAGCTCTTCAACGCTGGCAAAACCGAGGTCCGCAAGATGTCGCGATACCCCACGGGCCAAAAGCTGGCCAGGCTGAACGCTTTGATTTTCACCAAGTGCCATGGGTAAGGTTATGAACATAACATGAACGTCTGGCAAGAATTTTCGAAAATCGGCACCACAAATCTCAAAAAAATTACTAAAGCGCTTCTACGTCGGCAGCGCCAAAATCTATGTGAATGTGATTGCCATCAAAATCCGCAACATTAACCTGCACCACCGGAATGCCAGGAACCGGGTCTACGGAATACGCAACGCCATTTTGATCCAATGCGCGGATGCAATCTGCAAAGCCTGTGGCAGACAGGGCAAAATGTTCGATCTTCGGCGCAATTGAAATGCATTCCTTGTCCACCGACACCAGATGGATAACCGCTTGATCGCCGATATACAGCCACGCCCCAGGAAACCCATAATCCGGACGGTCGCCGTTTTTCAGCCCCAGGACGTTTGTGTACCAATTGATCATTTCAGCCAGATTGCAGGTGCGGATATTGACGTGATCTAACCGGGTCATCTGCATGAAAGGTCTCGGCATATAGCTGCGTGTCGCAAATCGAATTACCTTTGGCGAGGATGGTGGAGACACAACGCCTAGTCAATGCAGCAGCCCTGCCCCTATCGAGAATTCAGGTTGGCCCTTGCTGCGTTGCTCTAACACGCCTACATGTGACCTTGTGACGGTTCTGCCCTATTCGTGACTGGTTACATTCCAGTGGCCTTAAGCAAATCCGAGGGAGCTGGCTCTGTCCTGGCCCTGGCCTCGTTACCTGGCGCCCACCTGTACATACAGGTCCTCGGGAATACAGAACTAAAACGGTTCCGGCGGTTCCGTCACACCATTTACTACGCTATTTTGGGAACTTAGGCAAAGCCGTCAGAACGCTTCTGGCCTGGCCTCATGCGCCATGTGATCAAGAACGGCATTCACGAATTTCGGCTCTTTGCTATCTGGAAAAAACGCCCGTGCTACATCGACGTATTCCGAGATCACAACCTTCGGCGGCGTCGCGGTGTCGCGCAGTTCAGCACCCGCTGCACGAAACAAGGCCCGCAATGTGGGGTCAATCCGGTTGATCTGCCATTTGGCAACCAGCGCACGGTCGGTCAACTGATCAATCGGCGCCTGATAGTTCACCGCTTGTTCCAGCACATGGCCGAAATGCGCAATGTCGCCGTCCTGCATCTCATCACCCTCGTAGACTGCACCAAAACGGTGCTCCAGAAACTCGGCACGGACCACTTCAATTGTCTGGGCCGAATGTTCCATCTGGAACAGGGCCTGCACCGCATAAAGCCGCGCGGCTGATTTCATTTTGCGTCTTTGGTTGCCCGAAAGATTGCTGCCTTTGGATGTCATGCTGTGGTGGGTCCGTCTGTTTTGCCAGCCATCAGGATATCTTCGCCACGTGGTTTGAACCCGATGCCCTTGCTTTGGCTGCCCCACTTACGAGCCAATGCAATCAGATGCAAGGCGGCGGCGGCGGCACCACCGCCTTTGTTTTGGCCTGCCGCGTCGGCGCGTACTTCGGCCTGCGCACGGGTTTCCACGGTCAGAATGCCATTGCCGATGCACAACCCCTGCAACCCCATCAACTGCAGGGCGCGACTGCTGTCATTGCACACAGTGTCATAATGCGTCGTCTCGCCGCGAATAATGCAGCCGAGGGCGACGTATCCGTCAAAATTGCTGCTGCGATCCGAGATGCCAATTGCGGTGGGGATTTCCAACGCGCCAGGCATTTCCACCAGATCCCATGTGCCGCCTGCGGCCTCAATCTCGGCCTTGGCGCCTGCGACCAGATTGTCGGCGATGTCCTTGTAGTAGGGCGACACAACGATCAGCAGTTTCACGGGCCGGTCGAAAGTGGGCCGGTCGAGAACATTATGGGTTTCCGATTGCGCCATGGTCTACTCCGTGGTGATGGGACGGGTGCCCACAATGCTAAGATTATAGGCATCAAGGCCGACGTATTTGGTTTGCGGGCTGTCGGTTAGCAAGATCAGATCACGCAAGCCCAATGTCGACATGATTTGCGCGCCAATGCCGGTGCGTTTGATGGTGCGTGGGCCTTCGTCCTCGTCGCCGTCCAGACGCAGTTTTGGGTGTGGTTCGCGAAACAAAAGCACTGCACCGCGGCCTTCTTCGGCGATAATTCGCATGGCGCGCGGCAACTCCGCAGTCTTACTTGGGCCCAGCCCCAGCACGTCTTCTAAGGCGTTCAACGCATGGGTCCGCACCAACAAAGGCTCTGGCGTTGAAATGTCGCCTTTGGACAGCATCACGTGATCAGTGCCGGTGATTTCATCGGCAAAAACGCGCATGTGCCATTCGCCGCCATAAGCAGATGTGACCATGCGGCTGTCGCGTTCGCGCAGCAGGTTGTCATGCTTGTGGCGGTAGGAAATCAGATCGCTGATGGTGCCGATTTTCAGATCATGGGCTTTGCCAATTGCCACCAGATCCGGCAACCGTGCCATGGTGCCGTCCGCCTTCATAATTTCGCAAATCACGCCAGAAGGATGCAGCCCCGCCAATCGACTGATATCAACTGCCGCTTCTGTATGGCCTGCGCGCGCCAGCACCCCGCCATTGCGCGCGCGCAACGGAAACACATGCCCCGGTGTCGCGATGTCAGCGGCACCTTTTTGATCGTCAATCGCAGTGGCGACGGTCAGCGCCCGGTCCCCGGCAGAAATTCCGGTCGAGACACCTTCGCGGGCCTCAATCGACACGGTAAAAGCGGTCTCATGCCGCGATGAATTATGCACTGCCATCATTGGCAGGCCAAGCGTGTCGATGCGGTCAGAGGTCAGCGGCAGGCAGATCAACCCGCGCCCATGCAGCGCCATAAAATTGATTGCTGTTGCATCAGCAAATTGGGCAGGAATGACCAGATCGCCTTCGTTTTCGCGATCTTCGTGGTCGACCAGAATAAACATCCGCCCCTGACGGGCGTCTTCGATGATGTCTTCAATCGGCGCGATGGCGCTTTTCCAGTCACTTTCGACCGGGCCCGGTGTTTCAAAGCTCATCTTGATACCTTTCGCCAGCTTATGGGCCAGCAAATAGACAAGACGCGCCCGAATATCCAGAGCTTCGTTGCCGCCTGGCCCTGGTTAAGCGCGTCCCGAAAAATAACTGTCGGCGGGCAAATACCCTGCGGCACGGGCCGCCGTTGTCCAGTTTTGTTCCAGATGGGTGTCACCGATAATCAAAACCTGGTCGCAGGCGATTTTCTGATGTTGCACAAACCCGGTCAAATGGCGGCTCATCTCGGCCCAGCTGTCAGTGAACTTTGGCGCGCTATTTACGTCGTTTAACACCGGGTTTGCCTGCCGAAAACGGTCGGGCCTCAACGGGGCATGCACCAATGCAAGTTTACGCGCTGAAGACACAGCGTGAAGTGCAGTGGTTTCCGGTTCGGGAATATGAGGAGTGTCCGCCCGAACAACACGTAACGCATTGGAAGAAAACAACAACGCCAGAATATCGCGCCCTGTCGCCTGCCGGATGGCCGCATAGCTTTTGTAGTCGATACCCAGTTCCGCCGCCCGTGCCACGCGCATGCGCACGATCATCAATGGCACGGTCTTTGGCATCGCCTTTTCGCGCGCGCGGCGCCATTGGAATGTGCGCCATTTCTGCCCACGTTCCAATGTTGGGCCCTGATTATGTCCGATCCCGGCAATCATCTGTTACCCCGTCTCTGCCAATCGCGCGACGTAACGCGCCAATGTGTCGATCTCAAGGTTGACCGTATCGCCAACAGCAACATCACCCCAGGTCGTCACAGTCTTTGTATGCGGGATAAAGTTAATCCCAAACTCAGCGCCCTCTACCTCGTTCACCGTTAGGGATGTGCCATTCAAAGCAACCGACCCTTTTGGCGCGATAAACCGGGCCAAAGCATCAGGGGCGCGCAACCGGACCCGCGTGCTATCGCCTTCGTCGCGCACCGAAATCACCTGCGCCACGCCATCAACGTGGCCCGACACAATATGCCCGCCCAATTCGTCGCCCAGACGCAGCGCGCGTTCCAGATTGACCCGCTTTCCGACCTTCCAACTGTCGAGATTGGTCTTGCTGACTGTTTCGGCACTGACCTGCACGTCGTACCAGTCTTTGCCCAAGGCCACGACCGTCAGGCAAACCCCATCAGACGCAATCGACGCACCGATGTCGATCTGGTCTGTTTTGTAGGCAGTTTTGATCCGCGCACGCAGATCGCCTGCCTGCTCAAGCTCGGTAATTTCGCCGATATCTGTAACGATGCCTGTGAACATGCGGCCTCCTTGACGACACTCGTCCTAGACCTACTGCCCGTTGGCTGGCCTGACAAGACCTGCCACTTGCACAGAAGACTGTCTACTGTCATATTTTACGAAGATTTAAAGGGTATGCGGAGTATTTTTTTCCGCCATGGTGGTTACATGACAGAAAAAGATCTGCCCGGTTCTGAACATTCGGTTTACCTGTTCTTACAGGGTCCGCATGGGCCATTTTTTGGGCAGCTTGCAAAAATGTTACGCCAAGCGGGGTCCGACGTGTGGCGTGTGGGGTTTAACGCAGGCGATCGTGCGTTCTGGCGTGACCGCGACAGCTATATCCCTTACCGGGATACCGCTGAAAAC
>JBAUHN010000347.1:0-19195 GCA_049680295.1 Sulfitobacter sp. | reverse complement strand
TTGCTATATAGTAATGTATATAGCAACTCTAAAGTAATACCGAATACTTGCCTGCAGATGTTCTCTGCTTTGCCGCGTGATCGCCCGTGTACGCGTTCGTGCAGCTAGGAAAAGGTGATGGTCTTGGATCAGGCGCAATCAGCGAAAAACTTCATTGCCGCGGCCACTAAACGTGGCCTTGGGGACACGAACCGTACAAAACGCACGGCTGTTCGATTGGCACTTGTCGAGGCAATCCAAGCCGGTGTTTACCAACCTGGTAACGCTCTACCCACTGAACGGGATCTGGTCGAAATCTGCCAGGTCAGCCTTGGCACGGTTCAGGCCGCGTTGTCACAATTGACCCAGCTGGATGTTATCGAGCGACGTCGCGGGTCTGGAACGCGTGTCAAACGGCCGGGACCATTCGGCGATCAGGTCTGGCATTTCCGTTTTCAGTCAAAGGTGACTGGCCTGCCGTTGCGCATACACTCAACAAAATTGGCTATCGAAAAAACGGATCCTGACGCGGATTGCAAAGCCTTCCTTGGATTAAGCAAAGAATACTTGAAGATTAATCGCGAACATAAAATGGCCGAAGACGTCACCCTGATTTCGGAGATGTTTTTAAAGGCCGAAACCGCGCCCACTCTGTTTGACAGGGCGGCCGAGGATCTTTGGTTTGTCAATATCCGGACCTACCTGCGCGATGAAATGGGGATCGAGACCACGCATGCCGATCATACAGTGTCAGTCCTCAGCAAGGCCGAGGCAGGGCTTGTAGGGCGAAGTGACCTTAGCGAGGAGAATTGGTATTGCATTGATGCACGCGCGCGATCCGGTGACGAAACGCCGATCTATTTCCTCAGAATATTCGCACCAGTTTCGCTGTGCAGACTTACATTTTCAAAAACAAGTAACGTGAAGCCGGGGCAAAATACCGATCCGAAATCTGGCTGAGTGCACTGGCTACTGGTTCGCTTTCGAGACCAGGTTCGTCTCTCGGTTCACTGTAGTAACTTGTTCAGCGTCGGCATGCCGACAACCAGATCGCCAGCCGCCTGCCTGCATGTCGGCCCACTGGTTGACGCGATCCGCACCGCATCTTGCGGGTCTCGTCCGTCCTTTTCGGTACCGTTGTCAGCCCCTTAAGTCGCAAAAATGCTACCAAGGGAGCGGCATCAAACCACGGCAGGTCCAGTGGCTTTCGTTACCGGTCTCGAGGTGTGGCAGCGGTGCGTGAGGCGGTCGAGCAGCGCTGTTGTCATTTTTGCATCCATCGCCCGGCAACGCATGCCTGCATGGCGGCGAGGGTAAGACATGCAAGCCTCAGTGGATACCGTCGAAGGACCGGGTCAAAGCTTATCTTGCTCCATCGAGAAAACGAGTCTGACGGTTTTTACGACAAGGCGGGCCGCCCAGTTAGCTACCGCACTGCTGTTCAGAAAATGCGCAAGGTTACGGCGACGATGGATCATGCCGAAGCGGCCAGCTATGTCACACACGGATTGCGCAAGAATGCGATCATCGAGCTTTATCAAGCAGGATGCAACGACGAAATGGTCAAAGCCGTCACCGGTCATTCTGGTATTGAAATGCTGAAAAAGTAAGGCGGTCGGATAAGGCAGCGGGTGCTTGCGACACGTGCGCAAGACGCTCGAAACCAGTTTGAACAGAACAAGAAGGAAACGTGAAAGTTTCAACGCTTGTTTCAAAAAATTGAGCAGTGGGAGAAGGAATATGACGCAAGCCATTGATTTTATTGGAGGCGAGTACCGGAATCGAACCGGTGTACACGGATTTGCAATCCGCTGCGTAACCACTCCGCCAACTCGCCCAATGTGGTTCGGCAGACAGGTAGCGGATAAAGTCTGACCCTGCAAGAGGTCCAAATTCCAAATTGAGGCGAGCTGACCGTTGCCGCGCTTGGCTGGATGTGGCACATCAGTCGGGATGGATTCTGAACGAAAGAGTTTGGCTGATGACCGACTACACTGCACGCCGTTCGATGATGGTTGATACGCAGGTGCGCCCATCCGATGTGACAAAATATCCGATCATTGAGGCGATGCTGTCTGTAGCCCGCGAAAACTACGTTCCGATGGCCAAGCGTGAGGCCGCTTATCTTGGCGAAAACCTCGATCTTGGCGGCAATCGGGTGGTGTTAGAGCCGCGCACATTGGCCAAGATGCTGGATGCGCTGGATATTTCCAACGACGAATTGATTTTGGATGTTGGTGCAACGCAAGGCTACGCCGCTGCGGTGATTGCGCATATGGCCGAAGCGGTGGTGGCCGTTGAAGAAGATGAGACAATGGCCAATGAGGCGCAAGAAGCTTTGAGCGACGCGGGCGTGGACAATGTGATTGTGCATGTAGGCCCTCTTGGGGCCGGTGCGGCACAACATGGTCCCTTTGACGCGATGATCATCGAAGGTGGCGTGTCGCGATTGCCCGACGCTTTGCTCGATCAGCTGAAAGAGGGCGGGCGCGTGGCCTGTCTGTTTATGGATGGCGCATTGGGCGAAGTGCGTATCGGGTATAAACTGGACGGTCAGGTGTCCTGGCGTAGGTCATTTAACGCCGGTGCGCCGATATTGCCAGGTTTTGAGGCGGAAGCAGCCTTTCAATTCTAGGCTGCGGGCCTTAACTTTCAACCTTAGATCGCAACGTTGAACTGTGGCAGTTTGATACAAGTAGAGTTGGCAATGATGAAACGAATATTGAATATTTCCTCTGTGCTGACAGCCTGTGTTTTGACTGCGGGTCTAAGCTTTGCACCAAAGGCTGCACAGTCAGACAGTCTGGCGGATGCACTTGTTGGCGCATACGACCACAGCGGCCTGCTAGAGCAAAATCGCGCATTGTTGCGTGCTGCTGACGAAGATGTGGCCTCTGCGGCCGCGGCGTTAAAGCCAATTTTGAACTGGTCGGCGGATTTGACACGTGCATTTGGCGATTCCCGATCCGCCGCCATCGGAACTGTTCAAAGCCTGGGCGGAACCACGGCATCTGTAGGTTTGATCGCCGAACTTTTGCTATATGACGCCGGGGCGACGGCCACCGGCGTTGAGGCTGCCAAGGAAACCGTGTTGGCCACGCGGCAAAATCTGATCAGCATTGAGCAACAAATTCTGTTGCGCGCGGTTCAGGCGTTTATGTCGGTGCGGTCTGCCAATGAAATCGTCGCATTGCGGCAAAGCAATCTGCGCTTACTGACCCAGGAATTACGCGCGACACGCGACCGTTTTGAGGTCGGCGAAGTAACCCGGACGGATGTTGCTTTGGCTGAAGCCAGCCTTGCCGAGGCGCGCAGCGGATTAGCCACGGCGCAGGGAAATTACATTCAGGCACAGGAAGAATACCGCAATGCAGTGGGTCGCAAACCGGGCAGACTGGTGCCGCCTCCGTCGTTGCCGCGTGCCGAAACCAATGTTGCCGCCGCCAAAGCATTGGCTGTGCGCACCCATCCAGATATGGCCGCAGCACAGCATCAGGTGGCAGCAGCTGAACTGAATATCCTTCGCGCCAAGGCCAGCATGTCGCCAAGGCTGACCGCCAATGGCCGCCTTGGGATTACTGAAAATCTCGGTTCCAACGCTTATACCAACAGTGGCAGCGTTGGCTTGGAGCTGTCGGGCCCTGTCTATCAGGGCGGTGCGCTGTCGTCCGGCGTTCGGCGCGCGATGGCGCAGCGGGATGCGCAGCGTTCTAATCTGCATATTGTGCGACACAATGTGGAACAGAATGTCGGCAATGCTTATGCCCAGTTGGCATCTGTGCGCGCCTCGCTCGAAGCGACAGAGCGCCGTATCAGGGCGGCGCGCATCGCATTTCGCGGCGTGCGGGAAGAGGCCGCATTGGGCGCGCGCACGACGCTTGATGTGCTGGATGCAGAGCAGCAATTGCTCGACGCCGAGGCCGCACGTATTTCTGCTCAGGCCGATCTTTATATTGCATCCTATTCGATTTTGGCATCAATCGGCAGGCTGACAGCGCAGGATTTGCGCCTGAATGTTCAGCTATATGATCCGTCTGCCTACTATAATCTGGTCAAAGACGCGCCGACGAAGTCGTCGAAACAGGGCCAACAACTGGACCGTGTGTTACGCGCGCTTCAGAAAGATTAACAATTTCAACAGCCCATTGTTCGAATCTTTGGCACCGGGTAAACTTTCCTAAACAGGCAAGAGTGGTAGTTTCTATGTCCGACCCCGTCACAAATGAAGAGGTAGAAGACGTTTTGTCTTCGATCCGTCGCCTTGTTTCTGCCGACAAGCGCCCAATTGCCCGCAAAATTGAAGATCCGGGTGGTGAACGTCTGGTGCTAACACCTGCTCACCGCATCGCTGGCGCACAACCCGATCTTGCGGGCGAAGATGCGCCGGAAGACGTTGAAAGTCCGGCGGCTGATCCAGCAGAGCTGGATCACGCCAATGAGACATCTTTCGCATCTGCCAGGGGCGACGCGGATACGGTCAAAGTTGCGGACACCGCGCGCGAAAATGACGAAGATACCGCAGAGCCCACATCGCTTGAAGATGCTGTGACCCAAGAGGTCACCGAAAAAGCCGAACATGACGACGACATTGTCGAGGTTGACGATGATTTCGAAGAAAGGCTTCATCGGGAAATTGAAGGCAAAAAGCACGAGCAGTCGCAGGAAGATGCTCGACAAGAGGCTAATGCGGACATCGTAACAGACGTCTTGGAAGATGGGGGTGCCGATCACGAAACACCCAACGAAAGCGCCATTGAGATCGTAGATACCGACGAGGCCGCTGAAACGCGTAACCAAGACGCCGCAGAGGTTAGTGCAGGCGAAGACAGCGACCCAAACGAAGACTCAGCCGATTATTTGTGGACAGAAAGACGTCGGGAAGATTTCCTGCCAGCCAAGCGGGCGGAATTTCACGGACAGAGCGCGCAAGCGGATAGCGCCGATGAGGCCGCTGGGGAATCCAACACTGACGATCCAGCGGGCGCAAGCCCGATAGACACGTTCACTTTGTCAAAAGCCGAAGCCGAAGCGGTTTTGTCCGCCTCCAAGGAAACCGAGAATTTTTCAATTCCAGTTCTTGGCGCGGATTCTGATCAAACGGACACAGACAGCGATGAAGACACTGTTTTCACGTTGGCTGACCGTGGGGCCGCGAAAGGCGAGGCGAACAGCCAGCAAGATGCGGCGTCTCAGCCTGTGCATTCACGTCAAAGCCCGGATGCGCTTGAATCCAAGATCGAAGCTTTGGAAAGCGCAGTTGGTCGAATTTCCACTGATTGGGAGCCGGATGACGCCGGCACCGATGACTATTCCGGAACCAAGGCGCCGTCGATGAATTGGGCGGACGATGTTGAGCTTGATGCCAAAGGCACGCCGGTTGTTGATGACGCGGCAGATGTCGACATTGAGGCCAAAGTCGCACCAATGTCGGACGATAGCGACAGTAGCAATGAACCTGAAGACACCGCCGAGGCCGACGAGGCTGAAACCGCCGAAGATACGCCCGAAGAGACGGGCGATGCTCTGGAAGGTGCGCCCGAAGAGACAGCTGAGGCCGAAGAGCCTGAGTTGGACGAGCCTGAATTAGAAGACGTTGCCGAGGTTGAAGAATTTGAACCCGATGACGTCGAACCGGAAGAAACTGCCGAGATTGAGGACGTGGAAGATGACGATCCAACGCTGGGACAGCCAGGCATTGGCATCGCAGCATTAGGCGCATCTGCCAGCCCAAGTGCCAGGGAAGACGCGGAGTCCGAGCAATATGTGACGGAAGAACAATACGTTGACGAAGAAATGCTGCGCGATCTTGTGGGCGAAATCGTTCGATCTGAATTGCAGGGTGTTTTGGGCGAACGGATCACACGCAACGTCCGAAAACTGGTGCGCCGCGAAATTCAGCGTGCTTTGACGGCTCAGGAAATCGAATAATCCGGCGACGTATCGCGGGCAGGCCGGACTGGTTTTGCTGCCAGTTCAAGCAGCAGGTCCAAATCCATATAACGCTCTAAATGATCGGCCAATTGGTCAAGCGTTTCCTCAATGATGCGGGCGTGGTTTTGGTTTGCCACCTGACCAAACCGCGCCAGATAGCACGAGCGAAAAGCGTCCGACGTGAATAGTCCGTGCAGGTAACAGCCTGAAACCAAACCACTTTCAGAAATCGCGCCTTCGGGTCCTTTGCCGAAATCCAACCAGCCACGCGCGCAGTCAGGACCCTGCGTCTGACCCATATGAATTTCGTACCCAGATACTTCCGCCCCGCCGGGAAAATATGTCCCTGACCTGAGGGCCAGTTGCTTTTGCGGCGCCAAAATCGTCTCGACGTCCAGATAACCCAATCCCTCAGACACCGCCGCTGCGCCTTCAACACCTGTGGGGTCAGAGATCACGCGGCCCAGCATTTGATAACCGCCGCACAGGCCCAACACATGTTTGCCCTGACGCACATGCGCGGCGATATCAACGTCCCACCCTTCGCGGCGCAGGGCAGCCAGGTCCGACAAGGTCGACTTACTGCCACAGAGCAAGATCAGGTCTGCATCGCTGGACAGCGGGGTGCCCGGCGAAATAATCCGTAAATCGACCGACGGCTCAGCAGCCAGTGGATCAAGGTCATCAAAATTCGATATACGGGGCAGGCGGGGCACTGCAATCACGCAACCCGCTCCGTCCGATCTGGACCGTGCGGGCAGGTCCATGACATCCTCGGCAGGCAATTTGTAGGCGGGTTCAAACCAGGGGATAACACCCAATGACGGCCACCCTGTGCGCTTCGCAATATCGTCGCGGCCCGCATCAAACAGGCTCCGGTCGCCGCGAAACTTGTTGACGCCAAAGCCTGCAATCATCGCCTTATCGGTCTCGTCGAGGACGGCCTGGGTTCCGACGATCTGCGCGATCACGCCACCCCGGTCGATATCGCCCATCAAAATGACCGGAACACCCATTGCGGTGGCAAACCCCATGTTGGCGATGTCTCTGGCGCGCAGATTGGTCTCGGCGGGGCTGCCCGCACCCTCAACAATGACCAGATCACAGCTTGCGGCCAACCGATCAAAACTTTCCATTACAGGTGCCAGCAGTGTATTTTTTCGGGTGACAAAATCCCTGGCGCTTTGAAATCCCGCGACTTGCCCCTGAACAATCACTTGTGCCCCGGTGTCGCTTTGCGGCTTTAGCAAAACCGGGTTCATATCGGTGTGCGGCGCGACACCTGCGGCCCGCGCCTGAAGCGCTTGGGCGCGCCCAATCTCGCCGCCATCCGATGTAACGGCGGCATTGTTCGACATGTTTTGGGGTTTGAACGGGCGCACCGTCAGGCCACGCCGGGTATAGGCGCGCGCCAAGCCGGCGACGATCATAGATTTGCCGACGTTGCTGCCGGTGCCCTGGATCATGATCGCCTTGGCCATGTGAGCGTCCCTTTCTGGATGGCTGTTTCGGTGCGGATTAGAGTGCGCGATTAAGGCCTCTCAACGATCCGGGTCATCAACACCACCCTTGCAATATCCGCGAAACCCACAATTGCCTTTGCGCGACAATCTACCTTCGGAAAACGCAAAACGCGCCCAGAACTGAGCGCGTTTCAACCTGCAACCGACGTTTTGCCTTAGGCAGCTTCGGCTTGCTGTGCCGCGTTTCTGCGTTCGCTTTCTTCGCGCGACAGTGCAACGGATGTCCGCACACCTTTGCCCACGAAATCCATCAGGCCGGTGACCACACGTTCGTTGGGGTCAATACCTGCACAGCTAAGTACTTCGCGGCCATCGCGCGACCGGGCCCAGCGGGCGATTTGTTCGGGGCCATTGCCGTATTTCTTGTCATCGGCAATTGCGTCATCCAAAGCGGCCAGTACGACGGCTGCAAACAGTTTACGGGCGCGGTTCCCTTGTTCGTTGTTAAAGGCCGTTCCGTCAACGAAATCCTTCATCTCGTCGTCCTTTCTATTATTCTTGCTCTTGTGTTTTCGGCTTGAAGTTCCTTATGGCCGAAAGCTGTTGATTCGGATAGCCTATTTCTGCATGGCGCCTATGCACTTGGCGCATACCTTTCTGCACTTGCACAACGAGATATCGTTGTCTTGTCAGGGGGGGCTACGCCAGATATAGGGTTCTTCAACTTTTCATCAACCTTTTGACATGGTTTAAACAAATGCCCAAAATCAACGGAAACGAGATCCGCCCCGGAAATGTTCTGGAACATAATGGTGGCCTTTGGGCCGCAGTCAAAGTGGATCATGTGAAACCGGGCAAGGGCGGGGCCTTTGCCCAGGTTGAACTGCGCAACCTGCGAAACGGGTCGAAATTGAACGAACGTTTTCGCAGTGCAGACAAAGTTGAGAAAGTCCGGTTAGAGCAAAAAGACCAGCAATTTCTATATGAAGATGATGGAATGTTGGTGGTCATGGACACAGAAACCTATGAGCAGGTCCAACTGCCTGCCGAACTCTTGGGTGAACGGCGCCCCTTTTTGCAGGACGGCATGACCATTGTTGTCGAATTCCACGAAGACGAAGCATTGAACGCAGCCTTGCCGCAAAAAGTGATATGCAAGATTGTTGAGACAGAACCGGTGGTCAAAGGTCAGACGGCCGCGAATTCCTTTAAACCGGCCCTACTGGACAATGGTGTCAAAGTGATGGTGCCGCCATTCGTCGGGCAGGACGAAGACATTGTGGTCAACACTGAGACGATGGAATATTCTGAACGCGCCTGACCGGTTACCTGACGTCAACAGGGCAGGGCTTGGCACCAGCCATTGTTATTGCGCGTCCGCGATCCGGGTGATGATCGTATCGCCTGCCTGCATTGGCCCGCCCGCCCGATCAAACCGCAAATAGGCAAGGGCACGGTCGCCGGATCTGCTGAGCAGGGTTCCTACTGGTTTGCCCATGGACGTGATCTCGCAACCCGGCTCTGCATCGCCTTTGACGCGCACTTTCGCCAAGCCTTTGCGCAATTCTGTTTTGTGCTTCATCCGCGCGGTGACCTCTTGGCCGACATAGCATCCTTTGCGAAAATCGACGCCGTTCAGACGCTCAAACCCGACCTCAAGGATAAAGGTGTCAGCGGTCAGCTCAATGCCCGTTTCAGGGACCAGATGCGCCACCCGTAACTCCGTCCAGTCGGTGGTGTCGTCAGTCTGGACTGTATCGCGGTAAGCGCGCCAGCCCAAAGCGTCATGCCGTGGATCGGCCAGCCCATCCGCCGGGACCTGTCCCAAACCGCGATGAACGAATAATTCCGCCTGCGTGATTGTGACATCGGCGCGCAATTTATACATATTCAAACGCTGGATCAGCATATCAGCGCTGTCTTCGTCGACATCCAGAAGCACCGTGTCGCCATCCTGCCGCAAAAAGAAATCGGCCAGAAATTTGCCCTGTGGTGTCAGCATCGCAGTGTAGACCAGCCCGGTTTTCACGCAGGCGACATCGTTGGTGATCAGGCCTTGCAAAAAGGGCACCACGTCCTGCCCGCTCAGGCGTAGAATGCGTCGTGTTGGCGCTTGGGGCATGCAAGGGTCCTCTTTCGGTGTCTCCTCTCATATAGTAAATGACGAGCCAACTGAAAGAGACCAAGTGATGCGCGCGCCTATTTCCGTTGTCATT
Organism: Sulfitobacter sp.; assembly: GCA_049680295.1. Classification (GTDB taxonomy): domain Bacteria; phylum Pseudomonadota; class Alphaproteobacteria; order Rhodobacterales; family Rhodobacteraceae; genus JBAUHN01. The sequence goes on along the minus strand of JBAUHN010000347.1, from coordinate 9,606 downwards.
CCGACGCTGAATGCCGAAAGCCAGCTTCCCGACTGCCTTGAGGCTTTGATGCCGGGCGTGGCGGCTGGGCTGATCCGCGAATTGATTGTCTGTGACGGTGGATCAACCGATGCAACGGTTGCATTGGCCAAAGCCTGGGGGGCCGAGGTTGTTACATCCGCGCCGTCACGGGGGGGGCAGCTGCGCTTTGGCTGCAGTCAGGCAAAGGGCGACTGGCTGCTGGTGCTGCATGCCGACACAGTGTTGCAGCCTGACTGGATTGCGCCGGTGGTCACACATCTTAACACGGATCAGGCCGGGTGGTTCAGGCTGGCGTTTACATCGGGCGGAGTGCCAGGGTGTCTGGTGGCGGGATGGGCCAATCTGCGCAGCCGGTTCGGTCTGCCTTATGGCGATCAGGGATTATTGGTCCCTGTGCCACTTTACGCGTCGGTTGGCGGCTATACGGATCAACCGTTGATGGAGGATGTGGCGATGGCACGGGCGCTACGCGGGCAATTGCGCCCGGTTGATGCCGTGGCGCGGACCAGCGCCGCCAAATACCATACCCAAGGCTGGCTGACACGCGGTTTGCGCAATCTCTGGACGCTGCTGCGGTATCTTGTCGGTGTGTCGCCGGAAACCCTGGCGCGAAGCTACAGGGCGCAGGGCTCAGATCCTAGCCGAAGAACCTGATCCCCAAACGTTTGAAAAGCGACGGTTGCGCGCCGATCCGCGGGTCTGCTTTTCTATGCGCCGGTCTGGTTGGGCGTTTGTCGGTGACGGTTTTGCCATCCTGAAACTGCAGGCGGTAAAGGTCGGCGTAGATGCCGCCACGGTCCAGCAACTCTTGGTGGGTGCCCTGATCAACCACTTCGCCACGGTCCATAACAACGATGTTGTCAGCGCCGCGAATGGTGGACAGACGGTGTGCAATCACCAGCGTTGTGCGGCCCGATGCCAGCTTGTCCAGCGCGTCTTGCACAACCTGTTCAGATTGCGCGTCCAAAGCGCTGGTGGCTTCGTCCAGCAACAATATTGGCGTGTTGCGCAGCAAAGCGCGGGCAATCACCACACGCTGACGTTGGCCCCCAGACAGGCTTGAGCCGCGCGGGCCGACGGGCGTGTCCAAACCTTTTGGCAGCTTTTTGACGAAATCGGCGACATGGGCGGCGTCCAGCACCTTTTGCAGTTGGGCATCGCTGACATCTGTGCGCCCCAGCAGAATGTTTTCACGCAGCGTTTCGTCAAACAGCAATGCCTCTTGGGTGACAACGGAAAACAACCCGCGCAGATCGGGAATAGACATGGCGTCTGTCTTAACGCCATTGATTGAAATCGACCCTGCGTCTGGATCAACCAACCGGGTCAGCAGGTTGAAAATGGTCGATTTTCCCGCACCCGACGCCCCAACCAGCGCGGTCGTCTGGCCAGCCTTGGCTGTCAGCGACAGATTGTTCAGTACCTTCGCCTCGCCATAAGACAGCGACACATTTGCAAACTCGACACTTGGAATGCCCTTTGGCGCCGCCACAGGATTTGCCGGCGACCGTAAGACAACCGGCGCGTCAATCAGTTCCTTGATGCGCTCAATCGACGCCGCAGCCGCCTGCCACAACGCACTGACGCCGCCCAGACGCCGCATCGGATCAAAAGCAAACCCCATTGCTGTGAAAAAGGACATGAACTGACCAATGGTCTTGTCACCCGCAATTATTTCCGAGCCGCCATAAAGTATGACCGCCATAAACCCGATGCCTGACATAATGTCGATCATGCCCGGTATGGCCGATCCGCCAAAGGCCGCGCGCACTTCTGTGCGGACATATTGACGGGTCAGTTCGCGATATTGGCGGGTTTGATAATCCTCAAGCGCGTTTAGCTTGACCTGAACAATGCCGTGAAACACTTCGTCCAGACGCGTGGCCAGCGTCGCCCCCAGATCACGCGCTTCCCGAGAACGCTGGCGCACAAATTTCTGCGCCAAAGTGGCAGGCAGCACCAAAAGCGGAATGCCAATACAGGCAATCAGGGCCCAGATCGGATCAACGCTGATCGCCACGCCGATCAAGACACATAAGCCAATCGCATCGCGCCCTGCACCGGTAATGATCGCCCGCCAAACGGCGCCTACTGCACCCACGTCGCCCTGAACCCGCTGGATCAAGAACCCCGGCGGGTGCGTTTGGTGAAACGCGCCGTCTTGCTTCATCATATGATCCAGCAGGTCCATCCGCAGGTGGGCCGATGTCTTTTCCGCAATCCGGGTCAGCAGAACCTTTTGGATCACACCCGAAATCGCGCGTACCGCAAATATGCCGATCAGAACAAACCCGACCACTGGCAACATGGATTTTCTGCCAGCAACGAAAACTTGATCAAACATAGGTTGCATCAAATAGGCAAGTGCACCCAGCATGGACCCTTCCAGCACCATGAAAATGACCGCTATCGCCAGAATCCCGACATGCTGATGCATATAGTTCTGCCAAAGCCACTTGAGCAAATGTCCTGAAGAATAGGTTGGAGACGTCATGTTTCAGTGGCCTTTGTTCGGATCTGTGGCCCCGGATCGTATGGCACAGAGGTTCGGTTTAATGGTCTCTTGGTCCGGCAGCAAGCTTTCGGACAGCAATTGACGCCACAGCACTTGCGTCTAATGTGCCGGGCAAACGTCAAAGGATCGTATTTATGCCGCAATCAGCCAACGTGTCGCAGGGGCGATCCTATCTCGCAATACCCGGTCCGTCCGTCATTCCCGACACAGTGTTGAATGCGATGCATCAACCTGCGCCCAATATCTATGCAGGCGCGTTGATTGATATGATGCCCAAACTTTTGGATGATCTGCGCAAGGTTGCTCGCACGAAACACAATGTCGCGATATACATCGGCAATGGCCACGCCGTTTGGGAGGCAGCCCTTGCCAACGTTATTGCGCCGGGCGAAAAAGTGTTGGTGCCTTCAACAGGTTTTTTCGGCCACGGTTGGGCGCATATGGCGCAAGGCCTGGGCGCACAGACCGAAGTGCTGGATTTTGGCACCAGCGACCAGATGAATTTGGAGCGGATATCCGACGCGCTGAAATTGGATAAATCACATAAAATCAAAGCGGTACTTGCGGTGCATGTAGATACCTCAAGCTCGGTACGCAATAACATCGCCGGCTTGCGGGCTGCGTTGGATGACTTGGGTCATCCGGCACTTTTGATGGTCGATTGCATCGCGTCTTTGGCCTGCGACAGGTTTGAGATGGACGATTGGGGCGTGGATGTAATGGTTGCGGCCTGCCAGAAAGGGTTGATGGTGCCGCCCGGTGTCGGGTTCGTTTTCTTTAACGATCGAGCAGCAGATGTCAGGGCGCGCCTGTCTCGCGTCAGCCGCTATTGGGATTGGGCGCCGCGTGCGGCCCCTGAAGATTTCAGTCAATATTGGTGCGGAACCGCACCCACCCATCACATCTTTGGCTTGCGCGCCGCTTTGGACATGATCCATGCCGAGGGGCTTGAGGCAGTTTGGCACCGTCATGCGGTATTGGCCCGCGCAATATGGGCGGCCTGCAACGCCTGGGGGCAAGCGGGCAGTCTTGCGATGAATATCCAGAACCCCAAGCTGCGCAGCCATGCGGTGACAGCCTTGCAATTGGAGGCACCGCAAGCAACCGCGCTGCGTGACTGGGTGCAAACAAACCTCGGTTTGACCCTGGGTGTCGGCCTTGGAATGGCCGCCGCCGGCGACCCGGCGTGGCACGGGTATTTTCGTTTGGGTCATATGGGACACGTCAATGGCCAGATGATCATGGGCCTGCTTGGTGGGATACAAACGGGCCTGACTGCCCTTGAAATCCCACATGGCTCCGGCGCTTTGGATGCCGCCGCAAATGCGATTGCGGGTCGCTAGCGCTGGTTTGCATCCCGTTTCGCTAACGCATCTGCCAATGCGCCCGGCAGGGCAAGTGCGAAAAGGTCGAGATCAGGGTCCGTGCCACAGCTTACCCGGATACAGCGGTTCTGAGGGGCCGCAAACGGCATCCGAACGAATATCCCTCTGGCAATCAAACCGTCCAATACATCTTTGGCAAAATCGCCGTCGCCGCCGCAGTCCATCGCGACAAAGTTGGTTGCTGACGCGATCGGCTCCAACCCATTTGCCGTTGCAATCGAGGCAATCCGTGTGCGGGCATGCGCGATTTTGGCCTGCACTGCCTGTAGCCATGACTGATCCCTAAGCGCGCTGAGCGCACCCGCCTGTGCGGCGCGGTTCATCCCAAAGTGATTGCGCACTTTGCCAAAGGCGGTGATCAATTCAGGGGTTGCAATTGCATAGCCGACACGCGCACCAGCAAGCCCGTAGATTTTGGAAAACGTCCGCATCCGTATGACCCTTGGATCATCGGGATCAATTTTCAGTGCCGTTCCTTCTGGCGCACACTCAATATAGGCTTCATCCAGAACCAACAGGGCGCCTTGCGGTAGATGGTCAAGGGCCGCAGTTATGTCGCTTCCCTTGTGTGTGGTGCCCATCGGGTTGTCGGGATTGGCCAGATAAATCAGCTTTGCATCGACGCTTGCTGCTTTTGCAAACAACGCCTCGAGGTCTTCAAAATCGTCACGATAGGGGATTTTGTGGATGATACCGCCATATCCCGCGACATGATAATTGAACGTCGGATACGCACCATCCGAGGTCACGACCGCGTCGCCCGGCGCGATGAACAGGCGCGCCAGATATCCCAGCAGCCCGTCAATTCCTTCGCCAACGATAATGTTTTCCGGCCGCACCGCATGATGTGACGCCAGCGCCATCTTTAAGTCATAGTTTTCGGGGTCGCCATACATCCACTGCGGCGTTTCAGCCATGGCCGCCACCGCATGCGGCGATGGGCCAAACACGTTCTCATTGGCACCGAGACGTGCCTTGAAAACCGAACCTTGGGCCCGTTCTTGGGATTCAGGTCCGACAAATGGGACGGTCGAAGGCAAAGATTGGGCGAGCGGTGTTAAGCGTGGATGTGTCATAAGTCAGGGATAAGGCCAGCCATTGCCTTTGAGCAAGCCCGTAGATTACGATCACAGTCCTTTTCGCGGATTTTGCCTGGCCGGTTACTTTGGCAAACAGATTGTTGCCGTAACGTTTGACTGGCCAAATGGGTCCGTCTGGTGTGAACTTGAACTGACCCAAAAGAGGAAACGCCATCATGCCGCGTGTCACAACAACCTATGCTGATCATATTGCCCATGTAAGGCTAACGCGCGGCGACAAAATGAATGCGGTCGATCAAAAGATGATCGACGCGATTATCAGCGCCGGTCAGGAAATCGCGGCATCTGACGCGCGGGTTGTCGTGATGTCTGGTGATGGAGACGCGTTTTGTGCCGGCATTGATATCACGTCGCTTGGCAGCATGATCGGCAAAGACCCGGCTGAGTTGCTGGAACCGCGCAGTCATGGGGACGGCACAACCAACCAATGGCAGGAACTGGTCATGATCTGGCACCGGCTGGACATCCCGGTGATCGCGGCGCTGCATGGCGTTGTGTTTGGGGCAGGGCTGCAACTGGCGCTCGGCGCGGACATCCGGATCGCGGCGCCCGATACGCGTCTGTCCGTGATGGAAATGAAATGGGGTATCATACCTGATATGGGCGGAATGGTCCTGCTGCCAAAACTGGTACGGGCGGACGTTATGAGCCAATTGATTTATACTGCTGAACAAATCAACGCAGAACAAGCCGAACATTGGGGGCTGATCACGTCAATCGCGCGGGATCCGGTGGTCGCGGCTTTGGCGCTTGCGAGGACGATCGCTGGCAAAAGCCCAAACGCAATCGGCGCCGCCAAACGGTTGATTGCAGTGTCGCAAACTGCCGCACCTGACGAAATTCTGATCGCAGAAGCAAAAGAGCAGGCGGCATTGATCGGCCGACCAGAACAAATGGAAGTTGTCGCTGCCCAGTTCAGTAAACGAGCACCTGTTTTTAAGTAGATTGTGAAATCAGGTTAGCCTTGCGCAGTGACTGCGCAAGGCCTTCCAAATGGACGGCCATCGGCTTCGCAGCCTGTTCCGCTTGCCCATATGAATTCAGACAGGTTTCCAATTGGTAAAAATATCGCCGCCGGAGGCAAAAAACTTCTGTTGCTCCAGAAGAGGTTTGATGCCTCCGGCGGCGATATTTCTGCCCATTTGGAAGCGGGCGAAAACACTCACTCCAATTCTGCAAGTCGGCCAAGCGCCTCTTTCAATTGCGCTTCTTCCTCTTCCCGCAAGGTCAGATTTGCGCGGGTTTCTGCGACGACCTCTGCTGGGGCGGATGCCGCGAATTTTGGGTTGTTTAGGCGCCCACGCAATCCGCCAAGTTCTTTTGATAGCTTGTCGAGGGTCTTTTGCAATCTGGCCTTTTCCTCTGCGATATCAATGATATCAGCCAGTGGCAGGCCGAAGGTGCCGCCCTGGACTGCCAGTGAAACCGTACCTTTTGGAAAGTTGTCCGACTGGGTCAGGCTTTCAATCCGCGCCAGACGCCGGATCATGACCTCATTGCGGTCCCAGGCGGCCTGGCCTGCCTTATCCAATGCTGTAAATAGCATCGGCACGTGCAAGCCGGCGGGCACATGCATTTGGGCGCGGGCCGAACGGACGGCTTCGATGACTGATATTACCCAGTTTAGCTCTTGATCGGCGGCCTGATCGACCAACTCAGACGCCGTGTAGGTCGGCCAGTCGCCATGGATCAGCATTTTGTCGCGTTGCGCAAGCGTGCCCCACAGCTCTTCAGTGATGTAGGGCATCAGCGGGTGCAAAAGGATCAGGCATTGATCCAGCACCCAGGCCATTGTTTGTCGGGTCTCCGGTGCAAGGGCTGCGTTGGCATCGTCCTGCAACAGGGGTTTGGACAATTCCACATACCAGTCACAGACCTTGCCCCAGACAAAGGCATAAAGCGCGTTGGCTGCGTCATTGAACCGGTAATTTTCAAGGGCGGCATCCACGTCTTCGCGCACCTTTGCGGTCTCGCCTATGATCCATTTGTTCACTGCCGCTGTGGGCTGTGGCAGGGTCGCGGGCTGGCCCGTTTCAAACACGCCATTCATTTCGGCAAAGCGGCAGGCGTTCCACAATTTGGTGCCGAAATTACGATATCCAGCAATGCGTTGCGTCGATAACTTCAGGTCGCGGCCCATGGCGGCCATCGACGTCAGCGTAAAGCGGACAGCGTCGGCGCCGTATGCGTCGATCAGGTCCAGTGGGTCCATCACATTGCCGAGCGATTTCGACATCTTCTTGCCCTTCTCGTCGCGCACCAGCGCGTGGACATAGACGGTGTCAAAAGGTTTTTGGCCAACAACCGCATATTGCATCATCATCATCCGGGCGACCCAGAAAAAGATGATGTCAAAGCCGGTGATCAGCACGGAGGTCGGGAAGTATTTTTGCAACTCTTCGGTGTCCTCGGGCCAGCCAAGGGTGCCGATGGGCCAAAGGCCGGAGGAGAACCATGTGTCGAGGACGTCGGGGTCGCGGAAAAGAGGTTTGGGTAACTCTGTGGCGGGACCGGCATAATTATCCAAAAGTTCAATAGCTGCCGAACGATTTTCAACTTCGACAACCAGTCCGTTTTTACTTTCGGCAGAAGTTTGTGCGGCGGCGTCTGCAAAACAAGGCGCGCAGTATTGCTTGTCCGCGAGGTCAAACCAAACCGGTATCTGATGCCCCCACCACAACTGCCGCGAAATGCACCAGGGCTCGATATTCTCCAGCCAGTTGAAATAGACCTTCTTGTCCTGCTCCGGCAGGATCGTGACTTCGCCCTTGCGCACTGCATCAATCGCAGGCCCAACAATCTTTGAGGTCTCAACAAACCACTGGTCGGTCAGCATCGGTTCTATCACAACTTTTGACCGATCCCCAAAGGGTTGCATGATCTTTTTATTCTCGACAAACGGTACCAACCTGGTGCTTTCCTGACCGTCTTCGGCGTCAATGACGGGGACGGCAACCATCACAGCCAGACCTTCGGCGGTGATGTCGGCAATGACCTTTTCGCGCGCCTCGAACCGATCGAGGCCGCGGTACTCTTCTGGCACAAGATTGATCTCGGTGGCGTCTGTCGGTGCCGCGCTGGAACCCTCAGCAATTGACTGGGCGTAGACTGCAGCCTGATCGTAGGGCAATCCATCGCTGCGCATGTGCCCGCGCGTGTCCATCAGCGCGTATAAAGGAATGCCATTGCGCTTGGCGACGCCGTAGTCATTGAAATCATGCGCCCCGGTGATTTTCACCGCACCTGACCCGAAATCTTTATCCGGGTATTCATCAGTGATGATCGGGATCATCCGGCGGTGTTCCTTGGGTCCAACCGGAATTTCACATAGTTTTCCGATTATTGGCGCGTAACGTTCATCTGATGGATGAACGGCGACGGCCCCGTCACCCAGCATGGTTTCAGGCCTCGTGGTCGCGATCGAGATATAGTCGCGGGTCTCGCGCAGGGTCACTTCCCCGTCTTCACCCTTCTCCAAATACTCATAGGTTTCACCACCCGCCAAAGGGTACTTGAAATGCCACATATGGCCGTCAACTTCGATATTCTCGACTTCGAGATCGGAAATGGCGGTCTCAAACTTCGGATCCCAGTTGACCAGCCGCTTGCCGCGATAGATCAGGCCCTTGTTGTACATATCCACAAAGACCTTGATCACCGCATCGTGGAAATTGCCGTCCTCGGATGCAGGCGCACCGGGCGCGCCGGACATGGTGAACGCATTGCGCGACCAATCCAGCGAGGCGCCAAGGCGTCGCAGCTGATCAATAATCGTGCCGCCGGATTTCTGCTTTTGCTCCCAGACCTTTTGGGTAAAGGCCTCGCGCCCCAATTCGCGGCGGGTGGGCTGGCCGGTGGCGGCCAGTTCGCGTTCCACCACCATCTGCGTGGCAATACCTGCGTGGTCCTGTCCGGGTTGCCACAATGTGTCGAACCCGCGCATCCGGTGCCAGCGCACCAGAATATACTGCAAGGTGTTGTTAAATGCGTGCCCCATGTGCAGCGACCCGGTGACATTGGGGGGGGGGATCATGACCGAAAATGTTTCGTCCCGGGATGCATTCGCGCCCGCCTTGAAGGCGCCTGCATTTTCCCATGCTGCGTAAAGCCGGGCTTCGGCCTCGTTTGCGTCAAATGTCTTGTCCAGCGCCATGATCTTTCGCGTCCCTTTGTCATCTTGTGGCGATGATCTACCGGAGGACGCGCGTAAGGGAAAGCGCAGGTTTGGCGAAACTGCCAGGTTCAGTCGCGCGGCGTGCCTGTCAGCGGCACTCTGACGCCCGGTTGCAGAACTTTGTCATCATAGGGCGCACGGTCAAAAACCTGTCGGACCATGGGCGAAAAGAACCCCAGCGCCAGTGTTGGATAATCCGGGTCAAAACTGGACTGATCCCAGCGTTCGCAAAACTCCGCACAATCGTCAAAATAGGGATTGCCGCGATATTGATCGCGTTTGCCGGGATTGCCGCCGACATGCTGGCCATAATAAATCATCTGGAAATCGCCATGGGTCATCACGCACCAGCTGCATTGTTCGCGCACAAAGGGGCGCAGGATGCTGGCGGCATATTCGTCATGATTATAG
>JBAUHN010000346.1:0-9246 GCA_049680295.1 Sulfitobacter sp. | reverse complement strand
CCGTTGATCGGTGGTCGCGCCGGGTGATTGATATCTGGGCTAAGACATTGGACGCGGCAGCACTTTATCCTTTTGGCGGGCCACCGTACTTGCCTTTCTTTAGCTGGGCCTTGCAGACGGGGCGCATTCACGCGTCACCCATCCGTTTGCTGGTTCATGATACTGCCGGGCTGTTTGTATCATTTCGGGGTGCGATTGCACTAAAACAGCATGTGGACCTGCCCGCAGCGCCACCCAACCCCTGCACCACGTGCGAAGGCCAGCCGTGCCGCACCGCCTGCCCGGTTGATGCTTTGACCGGCAGCGCCTACGATGTCGAGGCCTGCAAAGGTTTTCTGGGAACCGCAGATGGCGCGGCATGCATGACCCTTGGCTGCGCCGCGCGCCGTATTTGCCCGATCTCACAACGCTTTGGCCGGGCAGCGGAACAATCCGCCTACCACATGAGCATATTCAAGGGGCCGTGATGCGAGAATTGATATTGATGCGGCATGCAAAATCCAGTTGGACCCATACCGGGCCGACCGACCATGAACGCCCTCTGAATGCGCGTGGGACACGGTCTGCCGCGGCTTTAGGCGAATGGCTCGGGTCACAGGATTTGGCACCTGACGAGGTTCTCAGCTCATCCGCGCAGCGCACGCATGACACATATCAAGGATTGGATTTGCAGGACACGATCCGCGTGAGCTGGTCGCGCGATCTGTATCTGGCCGGGGCCGAGCGCATGATGACTGTGCTGAAATCAGCATCCGGTAACCGCGTGCTGATGCTGGGCCACAACCCCGGCATCGCTGATTTCGCGGCACGTCTGGTGGCCAGACCACCGGATCATACCCGGTTTGACGACTACCCAACCGGGGCGACAACCGTGATCCGTTTTGATGTCAACAGTTGGTCGGATCTGCAATGGCACAGCGGCGACGTCATGCAGTTTGTGACACCGCGTGAGCTGGCTCAGTGACTGACGGGCGGGAATAAACCCGCCCCGAAGCAATCTAGAGTGCCCCGCCTTAAACATGAATCACTTGTTCGCTGCCTTCGCCTGCGGCTCAACGCGAAAAGTGATGCTTAATGGCTCAGGTTAAAGGCGGGACGCTTTAGTGACCCAAAATCTGGCTGAGGAACAGCTGTGTTCTGGGGCTTTGCGGGTTATTAAAGAACTCTTCGGGTTCGTTCTGTTCCACAATCTGACCTTCATCCATAAAGATCACCCGGTCGGCCACCTGACGCGCAAAGCCCATCTCGTGGGTGACACACAGCATCGTCATGCCTTCTTCGGCAAGTTCGACCATTGTGTCCAACACTTCCTTGATCATCTCAGGGTCCAGTGCCGATGTCGGTTCATCGAACAACATGATGCGGGGTTTCATACACAGCGACCGGGCAATCGCCACGCGCTGCTGCTGACCACCCGACAACTGCCCCGGAAATTTACCCGCCTGATCCGGAATTTTGACCTTTTCCAGAAAATGCATCGCGATTTCTTCGGCTTCTTTCTTGGGCGTTTTGCGCACCCAGATCGGTGCCAGGGTACAGTTTTCAAGGATCGTCAAATGCGGAAAAAGGTTGAAGTGCTGAAAGCACATGCCAACCTCTGACCGGATTTTGTCGATATTTTTCAGATCCGATGACAACAATGTGCCGTCAACTTCAATGGTGCCCTGCTGGTGTTCTTCCAGCGCATTGATACACCGGATCAGCGTCGACTTTCCTGACCCTGACGGGCCACAAATGACAATCCGTTCGCCCTGGTTCACCGACAGATCAATGTCGCGCAGCACGTGAAAGGTTCCGTACCATTTGTTCATCTTACTGATGGTAATGGCGATCTCATCCGAGACCTGTGGTTTTTTTGCTTGTTCAGCCATTGTTCAGGCCTCCTTATCGGTGATCAGTCGCGAGGCGACGTTCGAGCCATTGTGAATATTGCGAGATGCCGTAGCAGACGACAAAGAACAGCAACGCGGCAAAACTGAAAAGTTCCCAATAGACCCCGTTCCATTCCTGAGACGCCAAAATCGGTCCCCGGATCATGCCAATCAGATCGAACATCGAAATGACAGAGACAAGCGTGGTGTCTTTGAAAAGCCCCACCGCGACGTTCACAATGCCGGGGATCGAGATTTTCAACGCTTGCGGCAAAATGATCAGACGCATCGCCTGCGGATAATCCAGCCCAAGGCTGTCTGCGGCCTCGTTCTGGCCTTTTGGCAAGGCGGCCAGACCCCCGCGGATCACCTCGGCGATATAGGCTGCCGAGAACATGGTGATCATGATCACCACGCGCAGGAACAAATCCACACCCGATCCGGGCGGGAAGAAATAGGCCAGCATGACGTTGGCAACAAACAACAAAGTGATCAGTGGCACACCGCGAATAAATTCGATGAAAACCACGCAGATCCATTTGATCAACGGCATGCTTGATTGCCGTCCCAATGCCAGCGCAATGCCAATCGGCACCGACAGTGACACGCAGGTCACGCCCAGCATCATGTTGAGCATGAAGCCCCCCATGTAGCGGCTGGGCACTGCCGACAACGCCGAATTACGGGACGCATCATCCGGGATCAGCCAGCCGCCGACATACCAGATGACGATGGCCGCAGCCACCCCGCCGAAAAATCCGGCTGCAAAGCTGTTGTTCACCAGCCGCTGGTACACCAGATAGCCACCGATACAGCCAACAAACGCGAGGATCGGCACAAACACCGTGCCGCCCCACAGCAGGTAGAAGGCGATAAACGGATAGACCGCGGTAAAGGCCAGCAGCTTGCGCGGCAGATCGAAAAACAGCACCGGTGCGGCGGCAATAAACAGCAACAAAAATGCCAGACCGGGGCGCCAATACTGATCGTCAGGGTACTGGAACCCAAACAACAGTTGGTTCCAGCGTTCCGTCAAAACCGCAAAGCAGGCTGCAGATTCGCCGTTCAAAACCTCTCGGCAGGCGGTAAGACTTGGTGCTTGCCAAACACCGCCAAGTATCCAGGGCAGTGATCCGGAAAGAACCGCATAGATCACGTAAAGCGCCACCAGCGTCAGCAAGCCGTTCAGCGGTGTGGCGAACAGGTTGTCTTTGATCCATTTGGCGGGCCCAGCAGCATTTCCCGGTGGCGGTGCGGAAGGTACGTCCTGGGTGCGCACGAAGGCGACTGAATTTGCATGTGTGTCTGACATTGCTCAGCGCTCCTTCAGCTTAACAGAATTGTTGTAGACGTTCATGACCGCCGAAATCAGCAGCGAGATCGTCAGATAAAAGATCATCATCAAGACGACGCATTCGATCGCCCGTCCCGTCTGGTTCAGGGTGATCCCGCCCAACGTCGCCGTGACGTCAGCATAGCCCACCAAAATCGCCAGTGATGAGTTCTTGGTTATGTTGAGATATTGCGAAATCAGCGGCGGAATGATCACCCGCATGGCTTGCGGCAATACGACCAGGCTCATCACCCGGCCGGAACGCAGGCCCAGCGCCGATGCGGCCTCGGTCTGGCCCCGTGATACGGCCTGAATACCGGCGCGCACGTTTTCTGCAATAAAGGCACCTGTGTAGATCGACAATGCAAACCAGATCGCAATCAGTGGTGCACCCACCTTGATGCCGCCCTGAAAGTTAAAGCCTTTTAACGCTGGTACATCCAGACCAATGGGCATGCCCATGAGCAAAAACATCAAAATCGTCGGCACAAAGAAGATCGCCAGACTGGGCCATCCCATCGGCAATAGTCGCCCTGTCGAGAACAGCAGGTTTTTTGCGTAGCGGCGATAGGCGATAACGCCGATTATCGACGCGATGAACGTCGCCACGACCACCATGGACCCCGGTCCCCACACCGGTGCAGGCACATAGACGCCCCGGTTGGTAAAGGCAAACAAATCAAGCACCATGGACGATGTCGCATTGTCGCCCCTGAACTCGCGCGGCCCCGGCAGAACCACCGTCATGACCCCATAGATGATCAAGATCCAGATCAGCACTGGAATGTTGCGGAAAATCTCGACGTAGAACGCCATGATTTTTGAGACAAGCCAGTTGTTGGACAGGCGCAGAACACCGGCCAGGACACCAAATACCGTGGCCACGACACAGGCCAGAAACGCAACCAGCAGCGTGTTGAGAATACCAACAATCGCCGCACTCAGATTGGTCGACTGGCTGGTGTATTCGATTAATCGCTGGTCAATGTCATAGCCCGCTGTCGTGCCAAGAAATGAAAAATCAATCTTTAGCCCGGCCGCTTGCAGGTTGGCCGCCAGATTGCTGTAAAGATAACCAACCGTGAGCGCCAGAATGATGAATGCTATCACTTGAAACGTCGTAGATCGGTAGCGCGTATCGTTCAGCAACATGGATGGGCTGAACGACGTCCCCTGCGGGTCCGTCAGTGCCGTCATTGAATTATTCCCCGTGGTTCCGGCCTTGATATGAACGGACGCTTAGGCGCCTCGGTGGCCGGGTTGTCGTTTGGTGGGTCGTGTAATGCGAAGGGCGCAGGAGTGAACTGCGCCCTTTACAATTTCAGGTCTTAGCGGAAGGGCGGCGAATAAAGCAGGCCGCCGTCTGTCCACTGTGCATTTAGGCCGCGGGCCAGAGCAACAGGTGTTTCTTCGCCGATGTTCTTGGCAAAGATTTCGCCGTAGTTACCAACAGCGCCGATCGCCGTGGCAGCCCAGGCAGCGTCAAGACCAAGCATTTCGCCCAATGTCCCTTCGGTGCCCAGCAGGCGATTTGTTTCCGGCGTATCCGGGTTTGCCGCAGCAGCCAAAGACGCAACATTGGCCGATGTGATACCCAGCTCTTCGGCTGTGATCAGCGCGTTCAGCGTCCAACGGACAACATCGCCCCATTCATCATCGCCGTGGCGCACAAGTGGGCCCAATGGCTCTTTTGAGATAATTTCCGGCAGCAAAACGTGATCGCCGGGATTTTCAAAAGTCGCGCGCGTCGCGGCAAGACCAGAGGCATCTGTGGTGTAGCTGTCACAGGCACCCGCAAGATACTGCTGCTGGCCTTCGGCGTTGGTTTCAATCGGCACTGGCTCGTAGCTGATGTTGTTGGCACGGAAGAAATCCGCGAGGTTCAGTTCGGTTGTGGTGCCGGTTTGAACGCAGATTGTCGCGCCATCAAGGTCTTTGGCTGACGATACGCCCAACGCCTTAGGGGCAAGGAAACCTTGACCGTCATAGTAGTTCACACCAACGAAGGTGAACTTTAGGTCAACGTCACGGCTAAGCGTCCATGTGGTGTTACGGGCCAGCATGTCGATTTCGCCCGACGCCAAAGCAGTAAAGCGTGTTTTGCCCGTTGTCGGCACAAATTCAACAGCGTTCGCATCCCCAAGAACAGCGGCGGCAACAGCGCGGCATACCGCAACGTCAAAGCCTCTCCATTCACCATTCGCGTCCGGAGCGGCAAAGCCAACCAGGCCGGTTGTTACGCCACAATTCAGTTTGCCGCGTGCTTTTACATCATCAACTGTTCCCGCTGTCGCGGCACCAGCCGCAAGGCCAGCCACTGTCAATGCGCCAAAAATTACGGATTTTTTCATTTTTACCTCTTCCTGATTATCCGCCACATTGGGCGGTTCGACCAGCGTCCCAACGCCGGAAGTTATACTGGAAAGAATTGCCCTTCTCAGTGGGACGCAGTCTGTGCGATATCTTGCCGACAGGTCAAGGGTTACCCTTGCGAAAACCAGTTTCGCCATCAGGTTTACGTCAGGTCAACCGTTTCAATCGCGGCTCAGGCCGCCTTTAGCAGTCGAAAAAAGTGATTTGCGTGTAAAAAAGCCGCACATTTTAAGGCTGCCATTGCCTCGGCATCCTCGTCTTTTCCCCATTGTTCGGATTGCCAGATCTCGTCAAGCCGCGAGATTTCCCACAATTCCTGCGCCGGATATGCCTCAAGCGCGGCCGCGAATCCAAGAATCAATGATCCCGATAGACTGACCAGGTCATGAAATGCCGCCAGTTCAAAAACCGTTAATTCACGCACCCTTGCCGTCAGCTGCGCAACCGTCCGGGGATCTTGTTTTTCGTGCACAACACCGACTCGCAGGCATAACCGCACCTCAAGGGTCGTTGCCGCCCAATCCAGCAGCGGGTCCCACAGGGCAGCCTGCCGATCCACCAGCTCGGACGGATTGTCGGCCCGGTAACACAGCAAATCGCTGTCACCATAGGCGGCCAGCATGTCGGCGACTTCGGCCTTTTGCGGCGTGACTTTGTCGATGGCCGCATTTGCGGTGCGCGTGAATGGCATTTGGCGGGGGTCGATGGTGCCAACTTGTGCATCCCACTCGGCCGCAATTGCTGTGGCCAACGCTTTTGTTGGCACAACCAGCAACTGTTTGGCGGGCGTGTGCACCGGGCGGCCATCCAATTCAATGCGGTAGCCGCCATCCGTTTGGGCGACACAGGCTTGCGTCCAGAACCGTTTCATTTTCCAGTCACTCATGCCGCCACGTCCCAAAGCGTCGTCAACGTTGCACTCAAGGCGTCGAAACCGTCGACAACATGCAGCGCCGAGGTCAGTCGCGAAACCGGATGATAGCCCCAACCGACGCCAATTCCACAAACCCCGGCTGCCGCCGCCATATCCATGTCAAAACTGGTATCGCCTATCATCACCGTGTTTGCAGGATCGGTTCCCGCCTCGGTCATGGCCTGGAAAATCATCGAAGGATGCGGCTTGGAGGGGTGAAAATCCGCGACCTGTTGGGTCACAAACATCTTGTCGAGCCCATGTGCCTCGATCAACTTGTCCAGACCGCGTTTGGATTTGCCAGTGGCCACGCCCAGCACGATGTCATCGCGTTTGCGCAAACTTTGCAACAGGTCCAAAGCGCCGGGGTAAAGCGGTGAAGACTGCGCCGCCCCCACCTGCGCACGCATCGTTATATAGGCGTCTTTATAGGCCTGCACCATTACGGCCCGGTCAGCACTTTCATATGCAGGCGCCAGTTTCGCCATCGCCACATCCAGCGATAAGCCCACAATTCCAAGAACCTCTGCTAGTGAGGGCGGCGGGGCGCCCACCGCGTCGAACGCCTGTCCCATCGCGGTCACGATGTCATTTTGGCTGTCGACCAAGGTGCCATCGACGTCAAAAATCACCAGCCGCAAAGCCTGGGTCACGCCCAATCCTCGTCAAAGGGATCGGCAGGCACATCTGACGCCAGCCATTGGAACGTATCCCATGTCCGCACCATATGGTCAGGCAGTGGTGCCGTCAGGTGCAGCCGTGCTTTGGTCACCGGATGCTCGACCGTCAGCGACCGCGCATGCAAGTGCAGCTTTTTCGAGATATCGCCGCCCAGTTGTGCGCCCCAGCCATCGCCCATGTTGTCCTGTCCAGAGCCACCGTATTTGCCGTCGCCGATGATCGGATGGCCAATCTCAGCCATATGCGCGCGCAGCTGATGGGTGCGCCCCGTCACGGGGATCAGTGCCATCCACGCACAGCGTTTGGCCGCCTGTGCCAGCACCGCATAATCAGTGGTCGCACGCTTGGCGCCATCTGTCTCATCAATGTCACGCGGATGGACGCAATGCATCTTTTCACCTTCGCCACGGGCCCCATGACCCGGCGCCTTGACCAGACCAAACTTGACCGTCCCGTTTTTGGGATGCGGCACACCTGCGACTGCGGCCCAGTAAATCTTGCGGGTCTCGCGGTGTCGGAAATTCGCCGTCAGTGTCGCCGCGACCGCCCGCGTCCGCGCCATCAGCAACACGCCCGAGGTATCTTTGTCGATCCGGTGCACCAGCCGCGGCTTTTCGTCCAGATCAAACATCAGCGCTTCGGCCAGACCGTCCACATGGCGGGCGTGACCAGACCCACCCTGCACCGGCAATCCAGGCGGCTTGTTCAGGGCGATCACATGATCGTCGCGGTAAATCACGCATGAGCGGATAAATTTCGTATCGGCGTCCGACACCCGCGTGCGCGGCGATGGCGCCGGAGCTGCGGCATCGGGCAACGGCGGGATGCGCACCTGTTGGCCCGCCTCCAGCCGAGTGGCGGCCTTGACCCGGCCACCATCCACGCGCACTTCGCCCTTGCGACACATCTTTTCGATCATGCCCTGGTTGATCAGCGGAAACTGGCGCCGAAACCACCGATCCAACCGTTGATCCGCGTCGCCTTCGGCAACTGTCAATGTCTGAACCCGGCTCATGCGAACACTCCTCTGGCGATCCAAAGGCCCAGCATCAGACCCGCGACCGACAATACAACCGACAATAGGGCATAAAGACCGGCCGACCCGACCTGGCCACGCTCGATCAAGGTAACCGTTTCCAGTGAAAAGGCCGAAAACGTTGTAAAGCCGCCCAAGATCCCCGTCATCACCAGCGGGCTAAGATGGGTCAGGCCCTTGTTTGCGGCAACGACAACAAAGGCCCCCATCAGGAACGACCCGAGGATGTTCACGCTTAGGATGGCCACCGGGAATTCCGTGGGCCCGGTGGCCCGGAACATCGCAACACCTGCAAGATAGCGCAATGAAGCGCCCAAAGCGCCGCCAAGGGCGACCAGAGAAAGAGTAGAAATCATCCGCGGTCTGTCGCGGGTCCGGCGGGTAATGTCAAGTTTTACGCTGTGCCCGCAGCTTGACGAAATACTCAAGCCGCTTTTTCAGATCCCGCTCAAAGCCGCGCTCAACCGGGTCATAGAACACCGGGCGTTCCATCGTGTCGGGAAAGTAATTTTGCCCCGAAAACCCATCTTCCGCATCATGATCATAGGCATAGCCCGCACCATAACCCTGATCCTTCATCAGCGAGGTCGCGGCATTCAGGATATGTTTGGGAGGTGGCTCGGACCCGGTTTGTTTGGCCGCATTGCGCGCGGCCTTGTAGGCCACATACGTCGCGTTCGATTTCGGGGCCAAAGCCAGATAGGTCAGCGCCTGCGCCAATGCCAGTTCGCCCTCGGGCGATCCCAGCCGTTCGTAGGTTTCCCAGCTTTGCAGACAGACCGCCTGCGCCTGAGGGTCGGCAAGGCCAATGTCCTCGACCGCCATCCGGGTGATGCGGCGCGCCAGAAACCGGGGGTCTTCGCCGCCCTCCAGCATCCGCGCGAACCAGTAAAGAGCCGCATCAGGATCAGACCCGCGAACGGATTTATGCAGGGCCGAGATCAGGTTGTAATGGGCATCGCCCCCCTTGTCGTATTGCGCCGCGCGCCGCATCAGACGTTGCGAAAGGGCGGCACCGTCCAAAGGCGCGTCCACCGTC
>JBAUHN010000345.1:0-8118 GCA_049680295.1 Sulfitobacter sp. | reverse complement strand
TTGCTGGCCTACGCGGTGCTGGGCATGTTCATGGACGCCATCGGTATGCTGCTTTTGACGCTGCCGGTGGTCTATCCGGCTGTCATGGCCCTGAATGGCGGCGAGGCGGTCAGCGCCGCCGACAGCGCCTTTGGTATGTCCGGCCCGATGTGTGCCATCTGGTTTGGGATTTTGGTTGTCAAAATGGCCGAGTTTTGTCTGATCACGCCGCCCATTGGTCTGAACTGTTTTGTCGTCGCCGGAGTGCGCGATGATCTGACGGTTCAGGACGTGTTTCGCGGCGTCACACCGTTTTTTATTGCCGATGCATTTACCATTGCTTTGTTGGTTGCATTCCCAAGTATTGTGCTGTTTTTACCTAGGCTTGCAGGCTAAATCTAAGGTACAGTATCAGGCCGCGCGCAACCCCAAAATTGTGCGCGCCTGCGCCGGTGTCGCCACAGGGCGGCCGTATTTCGCACAGACCTCAGCGGTGCGTGCCACCAGGGCGGCGTTAGAGGGCGCAAGCGTGGTTCGGTCCAGCCGGATATTATCCTCAAGCCCGGTGCGCGCATGGCCGCCTGCGGCAATGGCCCAATCGTTCAGCACGATCTGGTTTTGCGCAACACCTGCGGCACACCACGGCGCGCCCGGAAACAGTCGCGCAACGGTCTGCACATAGAAATCAAAGACATGCCGATCGACCGGCATCGCGTTTTTGACACCCATGACAAATTGAACATATGGCGTGTCTTTGATCTCTCCTCGCGCGTGCAGGGCTGCAGCTTGAAAGATGTGACTTAGATCAAAGGCTTCGATCTCGGGCTTCACGTCGTATTTGATCATCTCGGCGGCAAGCCAGGCCACTAGTTCAGGCGCGTTTTCATAGACCCGTGTTGGAAAATTGTTGGACCCCACCGACAGGGACGCCATGTCCGGGCACAGGGACAACATGCCGCCGCGTGTCTGCCCCGCACCGGACCGTCCGCCGGTCGACAGCTGCACGATCATGCCGGGGCAGTGCTTTTGCACGCCTTCCATCAGCGCTGCAAACTTGTCGGGGTCCGAACTGGGCGTTTCATCGTCGTTTCGGACATGGGCGTGGCATATGCTGGCGCCTGCCTCAAATGCGGCGTGAGTGCTTTCAATCTGTTCAGGCACGCTGGTCGGAACTGCGGGGTTATCCGCTTTGGTTGGCACGGAACCGGTGATCGCGACACAGATGATACAAGGGGTGGTCATGTCATGTTCCTAAATGTCCAAAAATACAGTTTCGTCAGTGCCTTGGAGGTGAATGTCAAAGTGATATCTGCCCGGTTCCAGGCAGGACGCCAGCAAAGTCTGCGCCCGTTCAGGCGGTGCGATATGGCGCAGCAGCGGATCGGCGGCATTCGCCTGTGGCTCATCGGCGAAATACATGCGCGTGTGCAGCCCCAGATTGATGCCCCGTGCCACGATCCAGATGGTGATATGCGGCGCCTGGATGCGGCCATCGGGCATCGGAACGGGGCCGGGTTTTACGGTTTGAAAGGTAAAGGCACCGGTTGCCATGTCGCCCGCACAGCGCCCCCATCCGGTAAAATTCGGATCTGCACCTTCGGCCCCTTGATAAAGCCCTGCAGCGTCCGCCTGCCAAATCTCGACCATCGCGTCGCTAAGCGCGTTCCCATCCCCATCAAAGACCGTACCCGAAACCACGATTTCGCGCCCCCGGATCGGTCCCTTGATCATGACGTCCCCAAGATCTTGGGTATAGACGCGGGTTATACCCGTCACATTGGGTGTGCAGCCGATATGGACATAAGGTCCGGCAGTCTGGCTGGCTGTTTCCTTGTGTTGCATGGTCACATACCCTCCGGGCGGTTTTCGAACAGGGTTTGGCGGGGTCCGCGCAGCGTAATATCGAACCGGTAGGCCCGCGCATCCATGGGCGCGGTGCGATCCATATCCAGCGGGGCCACCAGACGCGCCACTGCTTTGGGGTCTTTGATCGAGGCCACGATGGGGCAGAGATCAATCAGCGGGTCGCCCTCAAAATACATCTGGGTAATCAACCGTTGAGCAAAGCTGTGACCAAACAGGCTGAAATGGATATGTGCGGGGCGCCAGTCATTGACGCCATTGGGCCAGGGGTAGGGGCCAGGCTGAATGGTGCGAAAACTGTAATGCCCCTGATCATCGGTAATCACCCGTCCGCAGCCGCCAAAGTTGGGGTCAAGGGCCGCGACGTACCCTTCCTTTTTGTGCCGATAACGGCCCCCGGCATTGGCCTGCCAAACCTCAATCAGGGCGCCACGAATGGGCCGGTCAAATTCATCACGCAAGCGACCGTGAACAATCAGGCGCGGACCAACGGCCGATTGTTGGGGGGCTGCAAAGTTATGGATCAGGTCATCGTCCAGAGGGCCAAGAATATCGGGGCCGAACACCGGGCCAGTATCCTCGCTTAGCGTTGAGGGGAACGTCAAAAGCGGCGATTGCGGAGACCGTTTGATGCTGGACTTGTAGGCCGGAAAATAGGCCCTTGGGTGGTTGGCAGGGTCGCGCGGACCAAAGCCTGCCTTGGACGTGTCGTCAGCCATCCCGGTTCTCCCTTTCAGCCAGGGTTGCCTTGGCCAGTTTGATCGCATGGTTCGCCTTTGGCACGCCCGCATAGACGGCCACATGCATGAAAGCCTGCATGATATCGGCGTCCGTGGCGCCTGTATTGGCGCAGGCGCGTACATGCATGGGGATCTCGTCAAAATTCCCGGTCGCGGCCAGTAATGCCAAGGTTATCATCGACCGCTCACGCAGGGAAATCGACGGATCGGCCCAAAGCGTGCCCCAGGCCCCTTCGGTGATCATCGTTTGAAAACCTGCATCCAATTCGGTTTTCGCAGCCTCGGCGCGGTCCACATGGGCATCGCCAAGAACGCGCCTGCGCATCGCCATACCGTCGGAATGCCGTGTCGATTGATGGGCCAATGTAGGGTCCTCTATCTAAGCTTAGTAAGGCAGGCCGACATAGTTTTCGGCCATGACCTTTTGCGCGGTTACGTTTGTGCGTAGAAATTCAAGCTCGGCTTGCTGCATCTTTAAGTCAAAGCTGTTTTGGTCAGGATAGCGATGCATCAGCGCCGAAAACCACCAGCTAAAGCGCACGGTTTTCCAGACACGAGCCAAAGCACGGGTCGAGTATTGGACAAGCCCATCGCAGGTGCCTTGCGCATAATACTGGCGCAATCCATTAAATAAGTAATGCACATCCGAGGCAGCTGTGTTTAGCCCCTTGGCCCCGGTCGGCGGCACAATATGGGCAGCGTCTCCACATAAGAACAGACGTCCCCAGCGCATGGGTTCGGTCACGAAAGACCGCAGCGGTGCGATGGATTTTTCAATCGACGGACCGGTGATCAGCTGATCCGCATGGGCCCCCGGCAGGCGGCGCTTTAGCTCGGCCCAAAAGGCGGCATCGGTCCAGTCGTCCGGGTGATCAGTCAGCGGGCATTGAATGTAGTACCGGCTGCGTTGCGCATTGCGCATCGAGCATAATGCAAATCCGCGATCAGAGGTCGCGTAGATCAATTCGTCGTTGATGGGCGGCGTATCAGACAGTACACCCAGCCAGCCGAAAGGATAGGTTTTCTCATATTCGCGACGTTTTTCGGGTGGGATTGTCTGTCGGCTGACCCCGTGAAATCCGTCGCAGCCGGCAACGAAATCGCAGGCGATCTTCCGCGCCTTGCCATCCAATTCATAGGTCACATAAGGCGCATCAGTTTCGGCGTCATGGATCACCACATTGTCGACCTCAAAGACGATCTGACCCTCCGCCGCCTCGCGCGCGGCGTAAAGATCACGGGTCAGGTCTGTTTGCCCGTATACCACCACGTGACTGCCCGTAAGTGCCGAGAAATCAACGCGAAATACCTCATCTCCATATGCGATCAATGTGCCATCATGCACGATCCCATTCGCCTTGATGCCCGCATCGACACCTGCCTCTGCCATCAGGTCGACAAGGCCACGTTCTAACACACCGGCGCGGATACGGCCCAACACATAGTCTTTGGTTTTGCGTTCCAATACGATGCTTTCAACACCGTGCTTGTGCAGCAGCTGCGACAACAACAACCCGGAAGGTCCGCCACCCACGATTACAACTTGCGTTTTTTCACTGTTTTGTTGGGATGACATGCCGCATCCTTAATGATCTTTTGCAATATGTAAAATGTCATTTGCAGGCGTTCGGGCGCCGGGGTTGGGATCTTTATAAGCGCGCGATTGATTTTGGCTGTGCCATTGGCCTTAGACTTGTCTTTGCCAATGGCAATTGCGGGTCTTTCCCTACAAAAAAAGCCGGTTCGGGCCACAAACGCGAAACGTGATTTTGCCATTTGACTAGGCCAAGCGGCTGCCATGACCGAAGGTTTCGACCTCAACTATAACGCACGCCTGTCCATCTTGCCGATGATGGTTTGGGCAGGTGTGTATTTAATTCAGTAGGTTAAGTGGCGTTGTGTACGCTATGTGTGCAACCTGAAAAACGCGTTTTGGCGCGCTCTGTCGGACATTTTGCGGTTGTGTGGATTCGGATAGTTTGAATCATATCGGAATCAGAGTGACCAAGGCACCTCGCAAAGCCAGGATCGAGACGTGGCAGTTTTACTGCGCCGCGCCTGTAGAGGAATTCAGAAAGATGAATACCGGCTCGGGGGAAGGGAAACAGCAGTCCTTGCTTGCTGGTTTCGAATGGCTTGTTCAGACCGCGCTTTGCTTTGGACATTAGGGAACTGTAGGCACCCTATCAATTTGACTTGCGGTAGCTTGCGGGTGTCTCGCCGAACCATCTCTTGAAGGCCCGTGTGAAGGAGCTTTGCTCGGAGAACCCAGTGAGGAAGGCAATATCGGCAAGCGAGTATTGCGCATCGCGAAGAAGGCCTTCGGCCAATTCACGGCGCGTTTCCTCGGTCAAAGTCTGGAAACTCAGCCCGTGTTCAGAAAGCCTGCGATGGAACGAACGCGCGCTCAGCCCTAAGCCCTTTGCAATATCCGCCATACGCGGGCCACCTTCGTTCAAGGCTTGCGCAATGGCGTCTTTGGCTTGGGCGACAAGGGGCGGCGCGCTTTGGAAATCTGCAAGTTCCACATCGAGGTGGAGAGACAAATAGCGTGAGATGCCTGCGTCGCCGAGTTTGTTCGGGCGCTCCATCGCTTGCCGCGAAATGAGGACGGCATCAAGATCAGCGTCAAATGTCACGGGGCAGCCGAACCACTCCTCGTGAAATGCTTTGGACTTCGGCCCGGTGTGCTGCGCAAAGACCTCCACTGGGGCAAACGGCTCCGGGCAAACCTCTCTGCTGAGCGAGACTGCACTTGCCAGCGTCGCCTCATTGGAAAGGCGCAGCCCCAGTCGTCTCTTGCCTGCGCGGTGCAGGATAAAAAGCGTGCCGCGCGGATTCTCGCGCAGTTCATAAGTTACAACGTCCGTCCAGAGCCGCGCATAGCGTTCGATCCGCGCGCAAGACCCGTAAAGCGTCGGTGCAGCCTTCCAGGCGAGGCCAAGTGCGCCGTAGTCGTCGCACCTCATCGACGCGCCGACATGCACGGGCAGCTCTGTCACGTCGACCAAATCGGCCATCGCCTCAAGCATGTCATAGTAGGCGACGGCGGGGATCATGTGTTTTGGATCCCAAGGCGCGTCATGATCAATGCCAACGGGCGCGAGCGTCGCCTTAGGATCAATCGCGGTTCCAGCGGCGGCGACCATCTTACGCGCAAAAAGGGAGGTCACATAAGGCATATTCAGAAGGATTTCCGTAAACTGACATCGTACATACAGAGACATTATCTGCGGTTGCTCAAAAAGTCACAGAACACCTTTGTCGGTTTTGACGTCAAGGCTGCTGACCCTCCCGACGACGCATTGTTTGGCGGGCTCGGACAAATCATTGGCACTCTGGGTCAATATCTGAAGCGACCGCGCGGCCTATTCCTTGGTCATACAAATTCAACCAAGGAGAAAACCATGACCAACCAACCCATTCTCATTGTCGGCGCAACCGGCAAAACAGGTTCGCGCGTCGCTGCCAAGCTGGAAGATAAAGGCGTTGACGTGCGCCGCGGCTCTCGCGGCTCGGATATACCATTCGATTGGGAAAATCCCGCCACCTGGGCGCCAGCGTTACGCGGCGTCGCCAAAGCCTACGTCACATACTTTCCTGACCTCGCCTTCCCCGGAGCGGTCGAGAAACTCGAAGCTTTCACCAAGGTTGCCGCTGCCAGCGGGCTTCAGCAACTTGTCCTGCTGTCAGGTCGCGGTGAACATCACGCGCACCTCGGAGAGGATGTCGTGCGCCACTCAGGCATTCCATTTACCATTCTGCGGTCCGCCTGGTTTGCGCAGAATTTCAGCGAAGGCTACCTGCGCGATCCGATCCTCGGCGGCGTACTTCCGATGCCCGGCGGCGACATCGCCGAGCCGATCATCGACATTGACGATATTGCGGATGTCGCCGTTGCGGCGCTGACAGAAAAGGCCCACCTTGGTGAACTCTATGAAGTCACAGGCCCGCGCCTGATGACGTTCGCCGAGATGGCCGATGTGCTAACACAAACCACCGGTCGGACGATCCAGCACATCCCCATCACGTTCGAGGATTTCCACGCCAATGTGGCCGCGTCTGGTGATGATTTTGTCGCCAATGTCTTCACAGCTATCGCGCGAGAAACGCTTGATGGCCGTAACGCGCACACCTGCGACGGCGTCGAACGAGCACTTGGGCGCAAACCTCGCGACTTTGCTGAATTTGCTTCTGCTGCGGCCTCGCGGGGCGTGTGGAGCGCGGCCGCCTGACCGAAATCCATAAATAGAAAGAATGTCTCATGTCTCTAACACTCTTAGAAAAAGTCACGCTCGGCATCTCTGGCCTGACAGCTGCCGGCATTGGCGGCATTATTCTGGTTGCGCCCCACGCCTTTTACGCCAGCTACGGCATCACACTTGGCGATGATCCAAGTTTGCTCAGCGAGCTTCGCGCCCCGGCAGCAGGCCTTTTGACGCTGGGCGTTCTCATGCTTGTCGGCATCTGGCGTTCTGCGATGGCCCAGTTGGCGGTCGCGGCGGCCCTCACCGTTTTCCTTGCCTTTCCGATGGGTCGGCTGGTCGGTCTTGCGGTCGATGGCGTCCCTTCATTCGGCATCATCGGCGCTCTGGTGCTGGAAATCGCCATCGCCGTTCTGTGCATCTTTGCCTTCCGCGGCCGGGTGCGGCGCACTGCCACAGCATTCTGATCCACATACGCGGTGCGCACCTTTCAGTGCGCAGTTGTCCCAACCCATAAGGAGCAATCCCCATGTCCCCCTTTATCTTCGTTGTTCTACATATCTCTATCGTCGCATACGCCGTTGTTGGCGGCGTGTTCCTGGCATTCTCGGATTTCATCATGCGTTCTCTTGCCCATACCGGCGGCGTCGGTGGAGTAGAGGCAATGCAAGTGATCAACCGCGAAGTATTTCGTTGGGTTTTCATGGCCCTCTTCCTTGGCATGGCTGCCGTCTCCGGTTTCGTTGTGATCTATAGCGCGATGAACCTTGCTGGCGGTCCGGGAACGCTTATCCTTGTCGGCGCCCTCGTGTACCTTTTGGGTTGTTTCGCCGTCACGGTGTTATTCAACGTGCCGATGAACGAAGCGTTGGCCGGCATGGATCTGACATCCGATAGGACCAAGGAATACTGGATCAACACCTATTTGCCGCGCTGGACCATGTGGAACACGGTACGTACCGTCGCTTGCGCGGTGTCGGCAGCACTGGTGCTCATTGGGCTTATCTGGTTGACGCACGTGCAGATGCGTCTTGCCTGATCCCGGATCGGCCGTCGCAAAAGTGGTGGCCGGTTTGCCTGACAAACAGGACCAATTCGTGGAAGAGATAGGAATTCTGGCATGTCCGATACTTCGCCCACACTTCACTTGCTGTGCGGCAAAATCGCATAGGGCAAGTCCATATTGGCGGGTCAACTTGCGAGTGGGTCCGGCACTATTCTGTTATCGGAAGACGAATGGCTGAGCGCACAGTTCACAGATCAGATGTCGACGGCCGCCGATTAACTTCACCACCCATCCAAGCTGTAGACGGTCTCCTTTAAGCCGCAAC
>JBAUHN010000344.1:0-6201 GCA_049680295.1 Sulfitobacter sp. | reverse complement strand
CCGTTGATTGGTCAAGGCCACGCGCTTTTGGCAGCCGACGCTGAGAGCGCCAGTGAAGTTTCATCCCCTGCATTGGCAGAGGGGCTTCCAGGCTTAACGGCTGACAACGTAGAAAGCCTATCCGAGGTTTCGTCTCCTGCATTGGGGCAAACCCACGCTCTGAATGCGAATGATGTTCAGTCCTCATCCGTGGTCAGCATTGCGAGCCTGAATGGGGCAACAGGGCGCAGGCCGGGCGGCGGTATGCCGACTGAACGGAAGCGCAAAACAGCGAAAGAAGCGATCCGGGAAGGGTTCAAGGCTGAGGTTTTCAACAGCGTAAAAGATGCGTTGGCGGCAATCGAGGCGGCAGAAAACAAACCAACCAAGAAGGCCAAGCGGCAGGCGGCAGCAAAAATACGCAAGGTCGCGGCGTTTGACCCCTACCAAATCAAGGCGGTAAGCGGTGTTGAGGTTCCAAAGACACCAACCAGCGCCATGTCCAGTATTTCTGACGCGAAGTCCGAATTGGCCGCTCTGATGGTTGGCCTGCAAAAACGACAAAATGATGATGCGATTATCGCGCTTTTACTGGTGGCCTGAGATTGCACAAACCTGGATGATTGAATTAACCAAGGAGGCCACAAATGGCTGATAAATGGGCAGGAACATCAACTGGCATTACTGGACCAGCGCGCGGCGGGGCTGCCGTGACACCGAACGACAGTGCTGATTTGCCGACTTCGGCACGTGGGATTTATGTTGGCGGGGCTGGTAATGTCGCTTTGGTCACAACGGACGGGGATACCTTGACGTTTGCGGGCGCTGCCGCCGGGGCGACTTTGCCCATTTGCACCGCGCGCGTGCTGGCAACAGGTACGACCGCAACCAACCTTCTGGCGCTATGGTGATGAATGCCAAAGAGCGCGCAGGATTAGCCGAATCCCTTCTGGGCAACCCCCTTTGGGATGAGTTGTTTAATGAAGTTGAGGCCGCAGCTATCGAGGCGATGGTTTACGCAGAAACCGAAGAATTAAGGGCCGAGAATGCACACCGCATTCGGGCCATACGAACTTTGCGCAGCGATTGTGAGCAATCCGTTCACAGCATCCGAGAGCGTAAGGCCGCACCTGCATAAGCGGGCGGACACGAGCAGCCGACGAGGCAACCACCATGAAAGACGAACCCGACAACACGCCCCTTGATGGGGGTGTGACCGATAACGTCAAACTCTCTGACGACGACACTTCCGAAGAATTTGTCTATTTCGACCCTGACGAAGATCAGGACACCGAAGAAGGCGAACAATCCGACGAAACCGATGATGAGACGGATGAGGTCGAAGAAGACGACCAAGAAGCCGATGATCCAGCGGACGAAGATGAGCCGATTGAGGATTTCGTTACAAAGCTAAAGTCGGAAACCCCGCGCTTGGCCGAGTATCTGGAAGGCCTCGAAAAAGGCAATCTGCGTCAAGAGGATTATAGCCGCAAAACTCAGGAAATCGCAAACGAGCGAAACACCCTGAAAGCGGATGTCGAGCGCATGCAGCGCATTACCGAAGTAT
The DNA here is from genome assembly GCA_049680295.1 of Sulfitobacter sp. Taxonomy (GTDB): domain Bacteria; phylum Pseudomonadota; class Alphaproteobacteria; order Rhodobacterales; family Rhodobacteraceae; genus JBAUHN01. The sequence goes on along the minus strand of JBAUHN010000344.1, from coordinate 4,655 downwards.
TTGTGGACCATATTACAAGCTTGGTTCCCGACGCCCCCGACGCCTCATTGGCGCTTTCTAAGCCCGAACAATACGTGGCCCAGAAAGCCCAGCACGAGGCGGCAATGGCGCAGGTCAAGAAGTTGATTGAAATGGGTGAAGCACCCAAGGAAATCGGCGGGAAATTGTCTGGAGATGAACTAAAAAAACAACTTCAGCAGGCCAATTCAAAATTGATTGAGATGTTCCCGGAGGCAGCAGGCGGCGAGAGCCGTGAGCGGTTCTTTGGCGGCGTTCAGTCAGTGGCGAATGACCTTGGTTTCACAAATGAAGAACTGTCCAGCACCACTGACCCGCGCATGTTTGCGCTAGCCCATTGGGCGAAAAAGGGCATGGAGGCTGACAAGGCTAAAGCCACGGCGAAAGCCAAGGTTGCCAAGGCGCCCCCAGCAACCCCCCGGAAACCGGGACAGGGGGCAGGCAAAGTCAACGGTAATGCAGAAGCAATGCAAAAGCTCAGTCGGTCCGGAACGTTGAAAGACGCTCTGGCGGTCGATTGGGAATAACCACATCATCGTAAGGAGGATAGCCCAATGGCTGTCGTCGCAAATACCTTCCAAAGCACGGGCGCCGCTGGCAACCGTGAAGAACTAGCGGACGTTGTTTCCCGGATCACACCGGAAGACACGCCCATTTACTCGTTGATCGAGAAAGAAAAGTTTGTGTCCACTCATCCAGAATGGACAACAGACGAACTTGCTGCCCCAGCGGCAAACATCAACCTTGAGGGTGACGAATACACCTTCGCGGCGACCGTCTCGCCAGAACGCCTTGGGAACTATACCCAGATTATGCGCAAAGAGGGCATCATCTCGGAAACCCAAGACGTTACCGACGAAGCGGGCAAAGCCACCAAGGTCAAAGAGCAGAAGCTCAAAAAGGCCGTAGAGTTGCGTAAAGACGTGGAGTTTTCCATTGTTGATGCCAATGCCTCGGTTGGTGGTGCTACACGTGAAAGCGGGTCTCTGTCCTCGTGGATTGAAACCAATGTTGATCGCGGCGCGACCGGTGCTAACGGTGGCTATAATTCAGGCACAGGTCTGACGGTTGCCCCCACAAACGGCACATTGCGCGCGTTCACTAAAGCGCAACTCGACGGCGTGATGCAGCAAGGCTACCAGTCTGGTGCGAACTTCAAGCACATGGTGGCCTCGCCGTATATCAAGTCCGTGTTCGTGACGTTCATGTCTGACAGCAATGTGGCACAGTTCCGCTATGCTGCTTCGTCCGGCAAGAACAACAGTATTGTTGCCAATGCTGACATCTATGAAGGCCCATTTGGCAAGGTGATGATTCACCCCAACCGCGTGATGGCTGGTGCTGCGGCGCAGGCCCGCAACGTGTTCCTGATTGATCCGGAATACCTGTGCTTTGGTTGGCTTCGGAAGATGAAAGAGGACAAGAACCTCGCGAAAACTGGCGATGCCAAGAAGTTCGTGATCATCGGCGAAGGCGCATTGAAGCCCAAGAACGAAAAAGGCCTCGGCGTCGTTGCTGATGTCTTTGGTCTCACGGCTTCGACCTAAGCAATTCGGGCGGGGCCGTGATGGCCCCGCTCTTTTCATATGGAGGTTCTAATGGCTGAGAAAACAATCAAATGCAAAATCCTACGTGACATGTGGGATGAAGACGGTGTTCGCCACGCGGCGGGCAAAGAAGTCAATCTTCCCGCTGAAGCGGCGATGGACGGCGTTGAATCCGGGGCCTTGTCTCGCGTGAAGGCGAAGAAATAACTATATTCTACAAGGATTTAGTGATAAGCTTATCAAGCCGGATAGAGATTGGAGTCTCCACCCGGCCCTAACCGAAATCGAACCGTTGAGGGGTCCGAATATGGCTATCAAAGCCCTACCAGAACAATCCGTATTGTTGCAACTGCTTCGCTATGAGCCTGAGACGGGAAAACTGTTTTGGCGTGAGCGTGGCGTTGAGTGGTTTAGCGACGTCAAGAGGCCTGCGGGCATCATGGCGAAGGTCTGGAACACTGATAACGCTGGATCACCCGCCTTGGACAATAGAGGCAACGGGTATCGGCGGGGGAAGATGCTTGGCCAGTATGTGTATGCACATCGTGTGGTTTGGAAAATGGTCCATGCGGTAGACCCCGATCATATCGACCACATCAACGGCGACAGGGCCGACAATAGAATCATCAATCTGAGGTCTGTCGTGAAGTCCGAAAACAACCGAAATTTGGCGATACCTAGGCACAACACCAGTGGTCGTGTCGGGGTCTCTTTTGACAAATGGTGTCAAAAATGGGTCGCCACAATTTACGTAGATGGAAAGAGCGTTAAATTGGGCCGGTATGCTTCTTTCGACGATGCCGTTTCCGCAAGAGAAAAAGCCGAAAAGCTGAATGGCTATCATAAAAACCATGGAGACAGCCGTGAAAATTACACATGAAGGCTGGACGTTATTTGACTACGATCCGAAATTGGGCCGTCAAGTTTGGTACACAACCAATGGCGATGGCACCACCACGTGGCGCTCAGATTATGAAGTTCAACCGACAATAGATATCAACCGTGAGCAAAGAAATTTGGCGGAGAAGGGTTTCCGAGGCGATTATCACCAAATCGCGTCCGTGCCGCTGAACATCTATTATGACCAGTTGGCTGAAGCGTCTAAGCAGGACGATCAGGCGCACATCTCTCGATGGTTGAATGATAGCGACAACCGCGCTTGGCGAACCAAAGAAGGCACCGTTTAGATGGCATTCACCGATTACCTTGATTTGCGCACGGCGGTCCTTGAGGCTGTTGGGCGTACCGACATTTCCGATGTGTTCGACCGCCTGACGCTCTTGGCTGAGTCCCGGTTTAATCGGGAATTGCGGTGTCGGGATCAAATTACGAACACGACCATCACAGTTTCAGGCGGGTCCGGTGCGCTGCCAGCGGATTATCGTGAGATGATTGGCGTCTACACCCCAAATGGGTGCGAGTACGTGGAGCAGCCCCTTCAGGCGGCGCAGGCCACGGGAAATCATTACTATGCTGTGTCTGGGTCAACAATCATTGCCACGGATCAAGATTACGCGGCTCAATATTACGCCAGCATTCCGACGCTTACCACAAGCCTGACGACATCAAACTGGTTGCTGCAAAAATACCCCGAAGTTTATCTTCACGGCGTTTCTGCGGAGGCGGCAAAGCACATTCGGGATGCGGAAGCGGTTCCAATTCTAGAGCAATACCGCAACGCGGCAATCTTTGAGGCGCAGGCAGACGACCACCGCCAAAGGTACTCAAGAACGCGCGTCAGACTGACGGGGAATATCGAATGAGCCTCCTGACAATCGCAGAAGGGCTGGCAAAAAGTGTCGGTCTGCCTATCCCGGATTCCGTCATTGGATCAACGGATCGTTCATGGAAGGAAGTGGCCGAACACGCCAATGCTGCCGGTGAAGAACTAGCCCGCCGAGTGGATTGGGGGCAATTGACCGCCAGCACAACGTTAACCGGTGATGGCAGCGATTTGGCTCACAGCCTTCCTAGTGGCATCTCTCGACTTGCCAAGGGTGTGGCCGTCACATCGGCGGGCGGCACTGTGCGCCCCCTTACACAGGCGGAATGGGCATCTTTGGCATCTGTGGAGGGCGTGCCACGCTACTTTATCCTTAGAGAAGATATTTTACGGCTCTGGCCATATCTGGCGAATGCAGCAACGGTCACGGTCACCTACCAAACTGGCAATTGGTGCAGCAACGGAACGGGCGCCTTCACTGCGGATGATGATACGTCGCTGATTGATGAAGAATTGTTCTTGAAGGCTCTCGAGGTGCGTTGGCGGCGTCAAAAGGGCATGGAATTTGCCGATCAGGAGGCCGAATATGAGGCGGCGCTTCAGGATTATGCCCGCAATAATGATCGTTCCAGATTATGATGGTGTTGCAGAAAAAAGCCGCTCCCCGGCGCAAAATGCGCGGTGGTGAACCTACAGCCAAGATGCTGGCGGAGCCTGCACGCCTTCCTGCGCCGATCCGGGGCCTTGTTTTGAATGAGAGCATCGCCAACCCGCAGCCAGGCGGCGCCAAGGTGCTGGACAACTGGATTTGCAATCTGGCGACTGCAAGCCCCCGCAAGGGCGTACAGAAATTCGCGACCATCGCCGCAGACACGGTGGCGTCGGTGTTTACCTATAAGGTCGGGGCAACTGAAACATTTTTCGCGGCTTCGGATGATAGTATTTTCGACATCACATCACCCGCCGATCCGGATGTTATCCCAACCGCTGACGTGACGGGGCAGACAAGTGGCTTTTACTCTACCGAACAATTCGGAACGGCGGGCGGTGATTATCTCTACGCCTTGAACGGTACTAATAGCCCGCAACTCTATGACGGAACAACCTGGACTGCGATTACTGGAGCAAGCTCCCCGGCCATTACAGGCGTCACAACGTCTGAGTTGTCGCATGTCTGGTCTTTTGCAAACCGTCTGTTTTTTGTCCGAAAAGGCACAATGGAAGCTTGGTATTTGCCGGTGGACAGCATTGGCGGGGCCGCCAGCACATTTTCATTGGCCGGCGTGTTTAAAAAGGGCGGCGCGCTGCTGTTTGGCGCTACATGGTCACTGGATTCCGGCGACGGCCCGAATGAGCAATGTGTTTTC
>JBAUHN010000343.1:0-25812 GCA_049680295.1 Sulfitobacter sp. | reverse complement strand
CCCGCGTTCATGGCTTTCATCAATGGCGCAGAGGCTGCAAACGACTCGGATGCGGCGGCCCAAGACACCGAAAGTGAGCCCGAAGCAGAAGTGCAAAAAGGCGCTGTGAAAGTCGTTGTTCAGCGCTCTGAGGCCAAAGAGATTGACAGCGCGGTCGTGTTGCGCGGGCAGACAAATGCGATGCGTCAGGTGAACGTAATGGCCGAAACCTCCGGCAAAGTTGTCTCGGAGCCGTTGCGCAAAGGCGCTTATGTTGAGGCGGGCCAGACAATGTGCACCCTAGATCAGGGCACACGCGGCACAGCGCTGGCACAGGCCCGCGCGCAATTGGAAGAGGCCAGGTCGCGTGTCCCCGAGGCCGAGGCCCGTGTGGCACAGGCCCGCGCGCAACTGGATGAGGCCAAAATCAACCAAAATGCCTCGGCCAAACTGAATGTCGAAGGCTATGCCTCGCAATCGCGGGTGGCCAATTCCGACGCTGCTGTTGCCACCGCCGAAGCCAGCGTTCAATCCGCGCGCGCAGGTCTGAGGGCGGCACAATCAGGTATCGAATCTGCACAGGCTGCCGTCGCACTGGCCAACAAGGAAATCGAGCGTCTGGTGATCCACGCGCCGTTTGCCGGGCTGTTGGAAAGCGACACCGCCGAATTGGGCGCCTTGCTGCAACCGGGGGCACTTTGTGCCACCATCATTCAGCTTGATCCGATCAAATTGGTCGCTTTCGTGCCCGAGACCGAAGTGAACCGGGTTTCCGTCGGTGCCATGGCTGGCGCGCGTCTGGCCGCAGGCGGGCAGGACGTGACAGGTGCGGTGACGTTTTTATCACGCTCGGCTGACCCAACAACGCGTACATTCCGGGTCGAGATCGAAGTCCCCAATGCCGATCTGGCAATCCGTGACGGGCAAACAGCCGAAATCCTGATCTCATCCGCGGGTGCCAAGGCGCATTTGCTGCCGCAATCCGCCCTTACACTGAACGACGAAGGTGTTTTGGGCGTGCGCACCATCGACGCGAACGCGATTGTGGCGTTTTCCCCCGTAACATTGTTGCGCGACACCACCGAAGGCGTGTGGCTTACCGGGCTTGATGACAAGGTTGATGTCATTGTTCTGGGTCAGGAATACGTCATTGCCGGGGTGCAGGTTGCCCCCACCTTTCAGGAGCTTGTGCAATGACGGGTATCGTTGATTGGGCCGCCACACGTGCCCGAATGGTGCTGGCATTTATTCTGCTGTCATTGGTGGTGGGCGGCTATTCCTATTCCACTTTGCCAAAGGAGGGCGAGCCTGACATCGAAATCCCGGCGCTGTTTGTGTCGGTGCCTTTTCCCGGCATTTCGGCCACGGATAGCGAAACCTTGCTGGTCAAACCGATGGAGACCGAGCTTGCCGATCTGGACGGGCTGAAATCCATGTCCGGGCAAGCGGCTGAAAACTATGCCGGGGTGGCGCTTGAATTTGAATTTGGCTGGGACAAGACCAAAATCATGGCCGACGTGCGCGACGCCATGAGCAAGGCCGAGGCCGATTTTCCCGCAGGCGCCGATCAGTATTCCATTAATGAAATCAACTTTTCCGAATTCCCCATCATCATTGTCAACCTGACAGGCCCCGTGCCTGAGCGCACAATGGCCCGTGTGGCCAAAGACCTGCAGGATAAACTGGAAGCGGTCGATGCGGTGCTTGAGGCCGGTATCGCAGGCAACCGCGATGAGATGCTGGAGGTGGTGATCGACCCCTTGCGTCTGGAGGCCTATAACGTAACGGCAGGCGAATTGATCAACACGGTGCGTAACAACAATCAGTTGATTGCCGCAGGCGAGGTTGAAACGGCGCAGGGCACGTTTTCGGTCAAGATCCCGTCGTCCTTTGACGAGGCGCGCGATGTCTATGCGCTGCCGGTAAAAACCAATGGCGACCGGGTTGTGACGCTGGGCGATCTGGCCGCGATCAACCTGACGTTTGAAGACCGCGCTGGCACGGCACGGTTCAACGGTGAAAATACCGTCGCGTTGCAAGTGGTCAAACGCAAAGGTTTTAACCTGATCGACACGGCTGCAGTGGTCAAGGAACTGGTGGCCGAGCAAAGCAGCAATTGGCCCGATGGCCTGCGCGCCGCGGTTGAGGTTGGCACCTCCAACGATCAGTCGCGCATCGTCAACAGCATGGTGCAACAGCTTTTGGGATCGGTCTTTACCGCGATTGCGCTGGTGATGATCGTGGTTCTGGCGGCTTTGGGCATTCGTGCCGCTTTGCTGGTCGGCTTCGCGATACCGACGTCTTTCTTGCTGTGTTTCGCCTTTCTGGCGCTGATGGGGATTTCAATCTCGAACATTGTGATGTTCGGGCTAATTCTGGCCGTGGGGATGCTGGTTGATGGCGCGATTGTCGTCGTTGAATACGCCGATGCGCGCCAGAAAGAGGGCGTCGGCCCGATGCACGCCTATGTCGAGGCGGCCAAGCGGATGTTCTGGCCAATCATTTCGTCCACCGCCACCACGCTTTGCGCCTTCCTGCCGATGCTGTTCTGGCCCGGTGTGCCGGGTGAGTTTATGGGCATGTTGCCGGTCACGCTGATTTTCGTGCTGTCTGCGTCACTGGTGGTAGCGCTGATCTATCTGCCCGTCATGGGCGGGGCCACCGGGCGTCTGGAGCGCTGGATGTCCGACTATATGACACAAATCGCGGGCCTGCGTTGGTATCTGCATTTGATCTTGTTCCCGATTGCCGCCGTGGCGATCATGGTTGCCCAGCTGTTTTTGCCGATGCTTTTTGATCAGATGGGTGCGCAATTCGGGCAGATGGACGGGTTGAACATCCTCGGCTCGGTGGTTCCGACGCTGGCAACCGTTTTTGTTCTGGTCGTCGCCTGTGCGGCGTTAATCGCAATTGGCCTGTCGGGTGGGATGATGGCGATGCTGGCCATTTTCGCCGTCTTCACCCGATTAGGTCAGGGCGGGCGCAGCTTTATCAACCGGATTTTCGTACGCCGGAGCGAGCGGGTGCATTCAGGGTATCAACGCTCGTTTTTTGGGCATATCATTGCCTTTATCGCCGGTAACCCGGTGATGCCATTGGTCGTTGCCGGGACCGTTTTCATCTTTGTCGGATCGGTGCTGATATTCTTTACCAACAACAATAAAGGCGTGGAATTCTTTGTCGAATCCGAGCCGGAGCAGGCGATTGTCTATGTGCTGGCGCGTGGCAACCTGTCATTGGAAGAAAAAGACGATCTGGTCCGTCAGGCCGAAGAGATTGTGATCGCCCATCCCGGCGTTAACACGGCCTTTTCATTCGCAGGCCAAGGCGGGCTGAACACCGATGCCTCGGGGGCGGCGACGCCAAAAGATCTGATCGGACAGGTCCAGCTTGAAACCATTCCTTGGGAAGACCGCGCCGACCGCCCTGATCTGGACGGTGATCTGGTGATTGCGGAACTGACCGAACAACTGAGCGAAATACCGGGCATCCGGATTGAAATCCTGTCGCAATCGCGGGGACCTGCCAGCGGCAAGCCGGTGCATCTGCGGATGAAATCTGACAGCTTTGCCGACCTGTTGGTCGCGACAGCACTGGCGCGGGACGCCTTTGAGGGCACCGCCGGGCTGACCCTGATCGAAGACACACGCCCCCTGCCCGGCATCGACTGGCGCATTGATGTGGATGTGGAAAAAGCCGGTCGTTACGGCGCCGATGTGGCCACGGTGGGCGCGATGGTGCAACTGGTCACCCGCGGGTTGCTGCTCGATACCATGCGGGTTGACAGCTCGGACGAGGAAATTGAAATCCGGGTGCGCCTGCCACAAAGCGACCGCCTGCTCAGCACATTGGATACGCTGAAAGTGCGCACCGGCGATGGGCTGGTGCCATTGTCCAACTTTATCACCCGCACGCCAGTGCCAAAACTGGCCGAAATCAGCCGGGTTGATCAAAAACGGTACTTTGACGTGAAAGCGGATGTCGCAGCCGGCTTGATGAAGATGGTGCAGACGGGTGACGTTGACGGGGTTGAGGTTGACCAGACCGTCGCAACCCTGCGCCCTGCGGTGTCAGACGCGGATATTACAGCGCTGGATGGGGCGACGTACAAGATCACGGAACGCTCGGAACTGGCACAGGGCCGCGATCTACAGGCAGGTTTGCGCGACGCGACATTCCGGCTGGTGCCGATCAACGCGAATGAGCGCATCGGCGAGATCACCAAATGGCTGGAGACCAAACCACTGCCCGCCAGCATCGAATGGGAATGGACCGGCGATCAGGAAGAACAGGCCGAAAGCGGTGCATTTCTGCAATCCGCCTTTACTGCCGCACTGGGGCTGATGTTCATCATCCTGCTGGCGCAGTTCAACAGCTTTTACAATGCGTTACTGGTGTTGCTGGCGGTGGTTCTGTCGACCACCGGGGTTCTGATCGGCATGATTGTGATGGATCAGGCGTTCTCGATTATCATGACCGGCACAGGGATCGTGGCATTGGCCGGGATTGTGGTGAACAACAACATTATCCTGATCGACACCTATCAGGAATTCAGCCAATACATGCCGCGGATCGAGGCGATCATTCGCACCGCACAAGCCCGCATCAGGCCCGTTTTGCTGACCACCATTACAACAATGGCCGGTCTGGCGCCGATGATGTTTGGGCTGAGCCTGAATTTTGCCGATGGCGGCTATACGCTCAACAGTCCGACAGCGCTTTGGTGGAAACAACTGGCCACGGCGGTGGTCTTTGGTCTGGGGATTGCAACGGTGCTGACGTTGATGGTTACCCCGTCAATGCTGGCCATTCGGGTCTGGGCCACGACATATGTGCGCTGGATCGCCAAGCTGATGGCCAAGATGTCACTGGGCCGTGCCAGCCGCGCCGCGCGGGATTGGGCCTTGCAACGCGACGCACGCCGCCTGTCCTCGGATGAGATCATCTGGGATGATGGCACGGTAATGGCAGGTGTCGGCACGTCGGACCTGAAAGCGGCGGAATAGCGCCGTCACACATACGTGATGCATTGGCAGGCTAAAAGCACGGCACAGACAGGTTAAGATGGTCCCGTTCAATTCATAAAGGATCATTCTAATGTTGTCTCGTCTCGCCCTTGCGGCCACCTTGTCGCTGACCGCCATCGCCCCAGCATTCGGAGCTGACATGATCGAAAAAATGAGCCCGCATTCCGTGTCAGAAACGATTGACCGGCTGAGCATGGCCGTCGAGGGCGCCGGTGCCACGGTTTTTGCCCGCGTCGATCACGCCGCCGGAGCCGCAAAGATCGGATCGGAATTGCGCCCCACGCAGATGCTGATGTTTGGCAATCCAAAGCTGGGCACCCCTGCGATGCAGGACGCGCAAACCTCCGGGCTGGATTTACCCCTGCGCGTGCTGGCCTATGCGGATGGGCAAGGTCAGGTGCATGTGGTCTACCACGATCCGGCCGGGCTGGCCGCAACCCACGGCGTAAGCGCGAATGCGGACTATATCGCGAAAATGACCGGTGCGCTGAACAAGCTGACGGATAAGGCGATTGCCGCCGAATAGTCCGGATCAATGGCCGCCTGACTGAATATCAGGCGGCGTCGCTTTCAGATTGCTGGCGGTGCCAGAGCTGCGCATAGCGGCCATTGGCCACCAGCAGATCATCATGGGTGCCCTGCTCGACGATTTTGCCCTGCTCTAGCACCACAATCCGGTCCGCTTCGGCGATGGTGCTCAGCCGGTGCGCAATGGTCAGAACCGTGCGCCCCTTGCCGGCCCGCATCAACGCCTCTTTGATATCTTGTTCGGTTTCGCTATCCAGCGCACTTGTCGCCTCGTCCAGCAGCAAAATTGGCGGGTCTTTCAGCAAGGTGCGTGCAATGCCAACCCGCTGCTTTTCGCCACCCGACAGTTTTAACCCCCGCTCGCCCACGGTGGTTTCATATCCCTCCGGCAGGCTAGAGATAAAGTCGTGGATCTGGGCGGCTTTGGCTGCGGCGAAAATCTCGTCGTCGGTGGCGCCGTCACGCCCGTAGGCAATATTGTAACGCACGGTGTCATTAAACAGAACTGTGTCCTGCGGCACCACGCCAATGGCCTGATGCAGGCTTTTTTGGGTGACGTCGCGCACATCCTGACCGTCGATCCGCAATGCCCCTGCGCCGACATCATAAAACCGGAACAGCAGCCGACCGATGGTCGATTTGCCCGACCCGGTAGAGCCGACAATCGCCACCATCTCGCCCGGCTCGGCCGCCAGCGATACGCCTTTAAGGATGCCGCGTTCGCTATCATAGCCAAAGAACACGTCGTCCAGTTCAATCCGCCCGCCACTGACCTCAAGGGCGCGCGCATCCGGCGCATCGAGGACTTCGGCGGGTTGTTCCAGCAAATCAAACATTTCGCCCATATCCACCAGCGCCTGACGGATTTCGCGGTAGACCGTGCCCAGGAAATTCAGCGGCAAAGTGATTTGCAACATATAGGCGTTGACCATGACAAAATCGCCCACTGTCAGATCACCATTTTGCACGCCAAGGGCCGCCAAAACCATCACAATGATCAGGCCCGCCGTGATCAGAACCGACTGGCCGAAATTCAGGAAGGCCAGCGAATAACTGGTCTTGATCGCCGCCTCTTCATAAAGCGCCATCGCGCTGTCATAGCGCCGCGCCTCGCGGGTCTCTGCGTCGAAGTATTTGACGGTTTCAAAGTTCAGCAGGCTGTCGATGGCTTTTTGATTGGCGTCGGTATCCTGATCGTTCATTTCGCGACGCAGCTTTACCCGCCATTCAGTGACTGCAAAGGTGAACCAGACATAAAGCGCGATCGTTACCGTCACCACCAGCAGGTACCACGCATCAAACAGAATGGTCAGAATGATCCCAATCATCACCAGTTCCAGCACCAGTGGACCGATGGAAAACAACAAAAACCGCAACAGGAAATCGACGCCTTTGACGCCGCGTTCGATCACCCGGCTTAGCCCGCCGGTCTTGCGGGTGATGTGATAGCGCATCGACAGGCGGTGAATATGGGTGAACGTCTCGAGCGCCAGCATGCGCAGGGCGCGTTGTCCGACGCGGGCAAATACCGCATCGCGCAATTGCTGAAACCCAACCGTCATCAGCCGCGCCATGCCATAAGCCAGCGTTAGCCCGACAGCGCCCAATGCCAGCAACGGCACGCCGACATTGGCCAATCCATCAACGGCACCTTTGTACAGGACCGGCGTGCCAACCGATACCAGCTTGGCGATCAGCAGCAGCAGCATCGACCAGATGACCTTGCGGCGGACCCACGGCATATCGGCAGGCCACAAATAGGGCAAAACACGCCGGATCGTGCGCAGCCCCGACGCCCGATCATCGGTTGCACCCGGTGGCGTTTTTGGGGTTTTCTGAAGCGTTTCGTCCGGCGTTGGCCGAGGGGAAGTGGTTTCAGCTGTCATCGGACATCCTGCAAAGCTCTGGCCTTGCAACATAACCCGGCACCATCAGAGTTGCCAGAGTGCGACGCGCGATTTGAGCTCAAATCAGTCCGGCAGATCAAAGACCTGTCCGGGGTAAATCAGATCCGGATCGCGTATGGATTTATTGTTGGCCTCAAACACCCGCACAAACAGCATCCCATCACCATAGCGTTCGCGCGCAATGGCCCAAAGCGTGTTGCCCGGTTGAACAGTGATCGCCTTGACGGTGCCGATCTGCGATTGCGCGGCCGCAATCAAAACACCGGGTTTTTCGCGCTTGAACGGTGTCTCGACCCGGCTGGTGACGGCGCCGGTTTCGCTCACCTCATCGACGCGCAATGTGTAGATGCCGCTGTCGACCTGCGGCAGATCACCGCGCCAGCGGCCATCCGTGTCCACCTGCAGCGTCGCGATCACCGCATTGTCCAGATACACCCGCACCTGGGCCGTCTTTTCCTGCGCCCGGCCTGCCAGCAACACATCGCCTGTATCGGAATAGCTGATGGTGTCGATGGCCACGTTGGTCATCGCCGTGGGCGGGCCGACAGGTTGCAGCAGCTCAACACCCGATTGCGTGGATTTCAGCACGGCAACTGCATTCGGCGCCGTATCTGCTGCGGCGTCGGTCTCGGCTTGCGCCGCAGTTATGTCGGCATCTATTGGTGGCGTATCTGAGGGCTGCGACGCGTCAACGGCGGGCGCGGCCGCTGCCAATTCCGCTGCCTCATTCTGGGCGACGTCGGGTGCCGTATCCTTGGGCGCTGCCGGATCTGCGCCTACAGTTGTATCTTGGCCCGTCTCTGGCGCAGGTGTTGCCACAGGCGCGTCGGACGCTGGCTGCGTATCAGACTGCGGTTCCGCCGCCGGCGCCAAAGCCGCAACTTGCGGTTCTGGCAGCACAACTGGCGCCAAAATCACCTCATCGTCGGAGGCGATCTTACCGTCTGGCGTGACCTCAAGCAGACTAAGAACACGGGGCGCGTCGCTGGGCGAAAGCAAGGCGACAGCGGCAAATGCGCCACGGCTGTCCGCCGTCGCTGTCGCGGTTTCTTTCCCATCCAACAACACCGAAATCACAGAGCCCGGCTGTGCACGTCCGGCAATCACCGTCAGCCCGTCTTTTTCCAGCCGCACCTCATCAATAGTCGGGGGGTCCGCTGCTTGGGCGGATGACGCGCTGTCCGGGTCCTGAGATTGCGCGGCGTCCGTTGCTGCCAACGGCGCAGGCTCTGGTGTTTCGGCCTCAGGCGTTGTTGCGATCTCGGTTGGCCCGCTGTCTGCTGGCTCTGCGGCGTCTGGCTGCGCCACTTCAACCGCCTGCTCTGCGGGGTCGTTTGCTGCGCCCCACCCCCAAAATAACATGGCCGCCACGGCCAGACCTGCAAAGATCATTGCTGGAATGACCCAGCCTGCAAAGGAGCCGCCCGTCGCCTGTTTCGTTTCCATGATGGAATACGTCCAATTCTTTGGCGGCTCAGTTGCCGCGCAAGTCCCACACCGAATACCCCGGCGCAAACCGAGGTTGTTGAGCCTTCATACCAAGCGCTGTATCAGCGGTCAAAACACAGAAGATCAAATTATCATTTTTCAAATCAAGGCGGAGCCTGCACATGGCCGTAACACCGACAAAATCCATCTGCGTGTATTGTGGATCGCGAATGGGGAATGATCCCGCTTTTGCCCGTGATGCGCACGATCTGGGTGTTGCACTGGCGCAAACAGGCTGGCGGCTGGTCTATGGCGCAGGCGACGTCGGCCTGATGGGCACGGTTGCGCGTGCGGCACAAAACGCAGGCGGCGATACTTTTGGCGTGATCCCCAAACACCTGGTCGATTGGGAGGTCGGCAAGACGGATCTGACGCGCTATGTGGTCACCGAAACCATGCATGAGCGCAAGAAAGTTATGTTTATGAACTGCGACGCCGTGGTGGTTTTGCCGGGCGGTGCGGGATCACTGGACGAGATGTTTGAAGTGTTGACCTGGCGCCAGCTGGGTCTGCATGAAAAGCCGGTTATCATAGTAAATACAAATGATTACTGGGAACCTTTACTGCAATTGATCACCTCTGTTGTGGATCAGGGTTTTGCCGATGCAACCTTGATGGACTATTACAGTGCAGTGCCCGATGCCACGGCCGCGATCGAAGCTTTGCGCCTGGCCTTGTCGCGCCGCAGCGCGCTGGCGGAATAGAATGCAAGGGCGGTCCAGATCAGGCCAAAAGCAAACATATGCCAGATGCCAAATGGTTCGGAAAACACAAACGCCGCGCAGCTGAATTGTAAGGTCGGGTTGATATATTGCAGCAATCCGACCGTCGCCATCGCCAGCCTGCGGGCCGCGTAGCTGAACAGGATCAGCGGCACTGCGGTGATCGGTCCGGCAAGGATCAGCAGGAACATCGTCTTAGGGTCGTCGCCAAAAACCGCGCCCTCATTGTGATAGGTTTGCAACAGAATAACCAGGGCAAACGGGATCAGCAGCATGACTTCCGTGGTGACCGAGACAACCGGACCGACGCTCAGGCGTTTCTTGATCAACCCGTATAGCCCAAATGTCACCGCCAATGTCAGCGCGATCCAGGGCGCGGCCCCCAACCCAAGGGTCAGGATCACGACCGCAAGGGTCGCAAGCCCGACGGCGCACCACTGCATGGCCGACAATTTTTCACCAAACATCACCCGCCCGATCACAACGGCGACCAGCGGGAATATATAGTACCCCAGCGATGTTTCTGTGGTGCGGCCAACCTGGACCGACCAGATAAACAATGTCCAGTTGGCGGCAATCATCAGAGCTGCAACGGCGAAAATGCCAAAAGTGTGCAAAGTGTCTATGGCGCGAAAAACCTCGCGCAGGCGGCCTTGTAGGCCGAGTATCCCGGCAAACAGCACAAACGACCAAAGCATCCGGTGCGACAGCACCTCGATCGCCGGGACATGCACCAACATCTTGTAATAAAGCGGCGACGCCCCCCAGATCGCAGCAGCGGCGATCATCGCGAGAACACCTTTGACAGGCTCTGATATCATCTATGGACGTCCTTGAGGATACATGCCCTCTATTTGAACTCCTTCGACAGCAACGCCAAGGTGATAATGTGATACAAGCCACTGCCGGAGTGAAAACTCCGATTAACGCCAAAAAACGCAATCAAAGTTTTGTGCTTTCAACCGAGGGGGATGCATTGCGCAAATTTTTCGGGCGAAATAATCAAAGGTCGGCTTTGCGGGAGAAACAGTCGTTCACAACTGGATTATGAACGACTACTTTCAATCTCTACCGATTAAGGTTGATTACTCAGCCGCAACGGACTCTTCCATCTCACCAAATCCTCGAGGTACCGTCAAATCCGGTAAGCTTGCTGCACGCTTTTGCAAGGCGCGCCCGATAACGACTCGGCTGATTTCAGTCGTACCGTCGACGATCCGAAGCATTTGTGCGAGCCGGGAAAGACGGTCCAATCCATAGGGCTGCAAAAGCCCCATCCCGCCCAACACTTGGGTGCATGTATTGGCAGCCTTCACGGCAGCGTCGGGGACAAAGCGTTTGGCATGGGCGGCCATCAAGGGGCCCTCTGGTGTGCCAAGCGCCTCGGCGGCTTTGCGGTAAAGCAGCTTGGATGCTTCAAGGTCAGTTGCCACTTCGCCTAACATCCATTGGATCCCATCGAGATCAAGGTTTTTGCCGCCAAACATCTTACGGTTCTTGGAATAAGACAAGGCGGTATCAAGGGCGGCTTGCATCAACCCACAGCACCCGGAGGCGATGGATACGCGTGCAATGTCGATTGCCATCAGAGACCCTTGCAGGCCCTGACCGATGGGCAGGATGATGTTGTCTTCGCTCACCACCACCTTATCGAGATACATCTCGGACATTGGCAGGAAGTTGTAGGACGGGGTCTCATACAACGGGCCAAAGCTGATCCCCGGTGCATCCGCGGGCATGGCGATCATCGCCATGTCCTTGTGCCCGGGCGCGTCGCTGGTCTTGACGACAGTAAAGTAGACGTCTGCCTCGGTTGCCAGGCTAACCCACGCCTTCGATCCGCTGATCGTCCACGTACCGTCACCATTGATCGTGGCGCGGGTGTACATCTTCATCGGGTCCGAGCCGGATTGAGGCTCAGTCAGCGCAAAGTTCGCAAGCTTCCGGCCCGAGGTCAGATCGCGCGCCCATTTTTTCTTGAACGCTTCGGTGCCGTATCCGCAGCCTGCAAAGGTGCAGATGTTGTGCATCGAAAGGGCAAAAGCATAGGCTCCGTCGCCGAGCCCCAGCTGTTCGTATACCTGAATGCCTTCTGACAAGGGCAAGCCCTGACCGCCCCATTCTTCGGGTGCATAAAGCCCGGTCAGACCTGCAGCGCCCGCCTTGTTCGATGCGTCGCGTGGCCACGCCTTTGCAGTGTTCCATGCGTCCACATTGGGGGCAATGACATCGGTGGCATGGGTGCGGGCAGCGGCGAGAATAGCATCTAGCTTGTCTGACATAAGGGTTATCCTTCTGATAGGTGCGCGTTGTCGCATCCTGCCGCTTGGGGGCAAGTGGACGTAAAACGCAAAAGGTTGAGTTGTATTAGGTTGAACAGGTATTTCGTTTTAATGTTAGCGCCGTGCCAATTGCAGCTCTATCTCACGAGGTGACAGTCTATTGTCGAAAAGTGACAAAATCAGCCGCCGACTGGTTGCGTTCGCCGATACGAACTGGGCGTATTACCTGTCCATCTTTGAAACGCTTTGTGGAAATTGGCGGCTGACGAAAACCCGACCTCATGCGCAATCGACTCGACAGAGTGCTGCCCCGTTTGCAGATGACGGATTGCGATGTCGCGGCGCAAGGCATCCTTGATCGCCTGAAAGGTGGTGCCGTCGACCTCTAACTTGCGGATCAAAGTGCGTGGGGTCATGTGCATGGCGCTTGCTGCCCCGGTCAAGTTCGCGCTGTCCCACCCTGTCTGGCTCAGATACGTGCGGACGCGCAAAGACTGGGTGTGCTGCTGGGAACGTGTGAAAATCCAGTCGCGCGGGGCGTTTTCCAGAAAGCGATCCAGATCTGCCGAACTTCGCGCCTGAACCGGCCGCAATATATCCAAAGAAAAGGAAATCGAGGTTGCGGGCTGGCTGAACCGAACCGTAGTGGGAAAGATCACAGCATAGTCTTCTTCGAACTTGGGTCGCTCAAAGGCAAAACCGACCCCTGCGACAGGCACTTCGTATCGCGCAAGCCAGGATAGCAAACCATGGGCCAGTTTCAGAATCAGCATATGCCCAAACCGTTGGGCCGTATGATCACCTTTTGGCATGAGCCGCAGTGCCAATTCAGCCTCAGTTTCAATCAATGCGAACTGATAATCATCAAGCAACAGGTTCCAGAACGTCGAAAACCGAAAAAGCGCAGAAGCCAAAGACGTCGCTTCGCGTACCGACGTCAGAAGATGCTGCAGCGCGCGCGGACGAATTGGGCGCGACCAAAGCCCCATCATTTCGTCGCCGGTCTCAATCGCGGCGAGCTGGTACAGGCAAACGATTTGATCCAACGTCACCCGCCCTTGTGACGGGATCTGGTCTGCCATCAAGTCGGCGCGCTTCAAAAACGAATGGTATTCAGTATCTGTGCAAAGTGGAAGCAAAGCTGCAAGCCAATCCTCGATGAATTGGCGAGATACTGTCGAATAGAGTTTTGGTGCGATTTCAGGACCCATGAAGCAATGGGTATCACCGAACAATCCGGTGGTGAAGTTTAGGCGTTGTCGACGTTGCGGACATTCGTTTGCGTCGCAGCATCTGTCAAAATGGGTTCAATCCCGCCAATTACCTCGCTCAAAAGCCTCGCAGCCATGGTTCCCAAAGGACAACCGGCAAACCAAAAAAAAGGCCCCGCACAAGCGGAGCCTTTTATCCCATGCCGACAGTTAAAGAAACTTTACATGCGCGAGGCGACGTTTTCCCAGTTGACCAGATTGTCGAGGAAGTTGGTCAGATAAACGGGGCGTTTGTTGCGGAAATCAATGTAGTAGGAATGCTCCCACACATCGCAGCCCAAAAGTGCGGTCTGATCAAAGCACAAGGGGTTCACGCCGTTTTCGGTTTTTGTGACAGCCAGCGATCCATCTGCGTTTTTGACCAGCCAAGCCCAGCCGGACCCAAACTGCCCAGCGCCCGCAGCCGAAAAGTCGGCTTTGAACTGGTCAACCGAGCCAAAGCTTTCGGTAATGGCTTTTTCCAGCTCGCCCGGCATTTTGCTGGCGCCCGGGCTCATCATTTCCCAAAACTGATTGTGATTCCACAATTGGCTGATGTTGTTGAAGATGCCATTTTGGGCCACCGACGTCGCGTTGTAGGTGCCTTTGATGATCTCTTCGAGGGATTTATCCGCCCATTCTGTACCCTCAATCGCCTTGTTGCCGTTGGTCACATAGGCATTGTGATGCAGGTCGTGGTGAAATTCCATCGTTTCTGCGGACATGCCATCCGCGGCAAGCGCGTCGTGGGCATAAGGAAGATCGGGAAGTGAAAAAGCCATTGGTGCGGCCTCCTGTGCAAAAGGGTTGATGTCTGTCGCACATGAAGCGCGCAGGGGCGCTACGTCAAGGCCCAAGGGCCATCAATTCGGGTTATTCGGCCAAAGTTACGGCCCCAACGGCAAAGACCTGCCCGTTAACCAACTCTGACCTGGCAGGTGCCATTGCTTGAGAAACGGTCGTCGTAGGTTCTGGGCTTTGCCGTCATCTTGATGCGTTGCGTCGCCTTGTTGATTGTCGCCGTATAATCAAATTTCCGGATCAGGGTCTTCTTATGATCCCGCGCATTTCTGACGGTCCAGCTCAGATGAAATGCATTGTCGGTGTCGCGCGTTACGCTGGCGACCACGGGGTTGACCTCAAAGTTCATGATGACCTCGTCGAGTATGGATACTTTTCCATCGCGACCGACCACAATGGCCACTTTTTGCGATATCCAGCCTTGGTTTGCGGTTTTATGTGCAACGTTGCAGTCGTACAGAAAACCACGCGGACTGGCAGACCCAACGTTTGGCAATAATTGAAATGCGACGACCGCCGCCAGCAGATACTTAAACATGAACTTGTGCCCCCTTGAGCCATTTCAAGGATATGTTTGAGCGCAAACATGACCCTGATATGGCCGAATCGAGGCACTACTGTGAGTTGTACCCGACTTCTGATCCAATTTGGGCCGCAACTTTCAGCAGGTCAAACACATATTGTGCTTGTGAGCGGAAACACACTATCTGAAAGCTACCGTCGTCCGCCATCCAGAATGCGGCTGGCACTTGCGCCATACGCGTGCGGCGAAAACTGCCCGGACCAAAGGCCGAAACGCTCAGATCCACGGGCGACAGTTTTGCCATCACGTCGCGCGCATGGTCGCCACTGACCCGAAAGCTGGCGCGCGCATCAGACACATTGACGGCCATCATATGGGTTTTGCTTAAGGCTGCCGTCAGCTTGCCCACCTCGGCCGTAACACTGGTATAGGGGCACAATACCAGCAGTTCATCGGGCGACATCCAGCATATACCGCGATCGCCGACGCAATTGGCATGGCCAGGTGCAGGCACATCAACGCCCGCGACCGCTTTGACCGCTTTTTTCAATCCAGCACTCGATAGATCGCCGCGCAGGGTTATCATGCCTTGCGGACCCACTTCGTGAATTTCAGCAATACCACTATCGAAAGATACGCCGCCCAGGGCGCTGACGGGCTCAGACATTCTGCTTTTCCCCTGCTTTATCGTAGAATACCGGATCGACGATCCGTGCATTGTAAGTCACACCATCGGTACCCGGAAATTCCAGCACTTCGCCCATGCGATCAGGGCCATTATGGACCAGCCCCATGGCAATGCCCTTATTCAGGGTTGGCGAATGATAGGTTGAAGTGACGCGGCCCACGGTATTGCGTTGGCCATTGGCATTTGTCCCCGGTCCAACCGCATAGGCCCCATCAGGCAAAGTGCTGCCGTCGGTGGTTTCCAGGCCCACCAGTTTCCAGCGATTGGGATCAGCCATGTGCGACCGTTCCTGCGCGCGTTTGCCCAGATAGTCGTCTTTCTTTTTCGAGATTGCCCAGTTCAACCCCAGATCCTGCGGGATAATCGTGCCGTCGGTTTCATCCCCGATCATGATAAAGCCCTTTTCGGCGCGCAGAATATGCAGGCATTCCGTGCCATAAGGCATCACGCCCAGATCACTGCCCACCACCATCAGCGCGTCCCAGAACGCCTGTCCATGACTGGCATCAACGGCGATCTCGTAACTCAGCTCGCCCGAGAATGAGATGCGGTAGACACGGACGTTAAAGCCACCCAATGTGCCGTCTGCCCATTCCATAAAGCCCAAGGCGTCAGCCGAGACATCCATGCCACCCAGTTTTTCCAGCGCTGCGCGCGCATTGGGTCCGACAACGGCAACCTGCGCGTATTGTTCGGTAACATTGGCGACATAGACCTGCCAGTCCCACCATTCGGTTTGCAGCCATTCCTCCATATGGGCGTGGATGCGTTCGGCGCCGCCTGTGGTCGTATGGCACAGGAATATGTCGTCATCTATGCGCGCCACAACACCGTCGTCGATCAGGAACCCGTTTTCCGAACACATCAGACCATAGCGGCATTTGCCGGGTTTCAGGCTGCTCATCATATTGGTGTAGAGCATATCGAGGAATTTCGCAGCATCCGGGCCTTTGACCACCAGCTTGCCCAAAGTCGACGCATCGAGCAAACCCAGATGGGTTCGCGTGTTGGTCACTTCGCGCATCACCGCGTCATGGGTGCTCTCGCCCGCGCGCACATAGGCATAGGTCCGGCGCCAATGGCCCACCGGTTCCCAATCCGCGCCGTTGTTGTCGTGCCAGTCGTGCATCGGCGTGCGGCGGATCGGCTGGAACACATCGCCGCGTGCCTCGCCACCGATTGATCCCATCGAAATCGGGTGGTACGGCGGACGAAACGTGGTGGTGCCCACCTGGGGTATGTCGACATTCAGCGATCCGGCCAATGTCGCCAGCCCGTTGATATTACTAAGCTTACCCTGATCGGTGGCCATGCCCAGCGTGGTATAGCGCTTGGCGTGTTCAACAGATGTGAACCCTTCTTGCGCTGCCAGTTGCACGTCCGAGACTTTGACGTCGTTCTGATAATCCAGCCATGCCTTGGACCGCAGTTTGACGCCTGCCCCTTGCGGCATCATCCAGACCGGGTGCATTGGCGCCTCATCCGGCGTCTCACCGATGGGGCATTCGGACTGTTGCACTTGATACCCGGCAGCCGAGGCGGCCATTTTGCCTGCCTGATCCGCATCGCCCAGTGTTTCAGCCAGACGCATCGCCCCATTGGCGGCCCCGGCGGCGGTCACAAAGCCAGTGCCATCAGCCCCTAACGGCGGCTTGTCCGCGTCCGGTCTGAAATGGGCCTGCGTCTCGTCCCAGATCAGTTTGCCACCGCAATGGGACCACAGATGCACCACAGGCGACCAGCCGCCCGACATGGCGATGGCGTCGCAGGCAATTTCCTCAAGCACGCTGCCTTCGCCTGCCTGGCTGCAAATGCTGACGCCAGTGACCCGTTTGACGCCTTTGACCGAGGCAACCGCGTGGCCCATCATCACCCGAATGCCCAGCGCCTTGGCCTGCTCAATCGCCGGGCTGTCGACGGGCAACACGCGCGCATCAATAATCACCGGCACGTCTAGCCCTGCGTATTTCATGGCAAAGGCGGTCAGATAGGCGTCGTCATTGTTGGTCACCACCACCGTGCGATCCCCAACAGACACGCCATAATTAACCGCATAGTCGCGCACCGCTGACGCCAGCGTCACGCCGGGTATGTCATTGCCTGCAAAAGACAAAGGCCGTTCAATCGCCCCCGTCGCTGTCACGATATGGCCCGCGCGGATCCGCCACAAACGATGCCGTGGGCCGGGTGCCTGCGGGGCGTTGTCGCGCAGTTGTTCGTAGCCCAGCACATATCCGTGATCATAGACCCCCGCCCCCATCATGCGGTTACGTAATGTGACGTTGTCCATCGCCCTGAGTGCGGCAACCGTGTCGGCCACATATGTCTCGACCGGGGCGCCGTTGATCGTACCGCCATCCACCGGCGCACGCCCGCCCCAATGCGGGGTCTGTTCCATCAGCATGACCTTGGCGCCAGACTGCGCCGCGGCCAAAGCCGCCTGCAAGCCTGCCACGCCGCCGCCCACAATCAGAACATCGCAAAACGCATAGAAATGTTCATAGGTGTCCGCATCCCGCGATTTCGGTGCTTTACCCAATCCCGCAGATTGACGGATGATCGGTTCATAGACGTGTTTCCATAGCGGGCGCGGGTGGATGAACATTTTATAATAGAACCCAGCGGGCAAAAACCGGCTGAGGTGTTTGTTGATGGCGCCGACGTCGAATTCCAGACTTGGCCAGTGGTTTTGGCTGGCCGCATTCAGCCCGTCGAACAATTCGGTCGTGGTAACGCGCTGGTTTGGCTCAAACTTGCCGTCCAGCCCAAGGTTCACCAGGCCGTTCGGCTCTTCTGCGCCCGATGCCACGATGCCGCGGGGGCGGTGGTACTTGAACGACCGACCCACCAGCATCTGATCATTGGCCAGCAAGGCCGAGGCCAGCGTGTCGCCCTCAAATCCGCGCATCTGCGCGCCGTTAAAGGCAAATCCCAATTGTTTTGACGTGTCGACAAGACGGCCACCATTGGCAAGACGTGTGCTCATGATTGGCGCTCCGTTATTGAGTTAGAAAATAAAGCGATCAGAAACAAAGGGCAGATCATTTGAAATCCCCCCACGACCAACCGGGACGTTTTTCGCTGATTTTGGCGCATAGCTCTTTTGGTGGCTCAAGTGTCTGCGCCGCATAGGTGCCAAAAACTTCGAGAGTGGCCGTGCAGCGCGCCGCATGAAACCACTTGCCGCAGCCATAGACATGGCGCCAGCGCTCAAAATGCACGCCCTTGGGGTTTTCGCGCATAAAAAGATACCCTTCGAATTCCTGCTCGGATGCACCGGGGCCAAAGCGTTTCAAATGCGCCTCGCCGCCGCCATGAAATTCGGTTTCTTCTGCAGTCACGCCACAGCAAGGACAAGAGAGGGTCAACATGAGAGATCTCCGACATTGGAAAAACAGGGTGCGGACGGCAAAAAGGCGGATGCCGAAAGACATCCGCCCAAAACTGTTGTGGATTGACGGTTCTTATTCGATGACAACCGTTGCGCGGTCTTCGGCTGTGGTTTCTTCCGCAGTTCCGCCTGTGGCGCCCATGGCATCGCCGGTGCCGTCACCGGCTGGCCCGGAGCTTGCGCCGATAAGGGCAAGCCCAAAGACAAAGGCGCAGATAATGAGGATCGCAATGATGACACCGCGGCCGCCCATACCTTCGTTCGACGTTGTATAGTCTGACATAGTGACGTCTCCTTTTGAGGCATGAAAGTGTGCACCATCATCCCAATCTGAGAGACCTTCACAAGAGAGCGGTCAAAGGCGGGCAAAATTCGGCGATGAAAGGCCGTTTGTCCCTTGCAGCTGCGGCCAAATCCCGCCGAAACGCACCAGATGTGGTGCGCATTGTGGACAACTTGCGGCGATCTTGCCCCGGTCGGTTTCTTGATCACAAGGCGTTTGCGCCGCGCCAGCGTGTCGATTGACCTGTCCTCAGCGCCGATTTTGAGGCCCGGTTGTCCGCATTCTCTGCGCCGCGCGACGCCGCGATTTGCCACGAACCCGACCTCTGTCAATGCCCGGCGAATGCCGGAAATCCGGGGGCGAAAAAAGGTGGTACATAATTGCATCACGGGCGCCGCCAAACGGCAATTTCTTGCCATCGGGTGGTGGAAATCTGCCGACCTCTGCGGGCGCAAAAAGACCCTATTGCTAAAACCCGATCCGGGCCGCATTCCACGCTCATGAACTTTTTTGTCATCATGTTTGCAATCATCGCGCTCATTGGCGTTGTCGTGGCCATCTATGAATGGCGCATCAAAAAGGCGCTGCTGCGTCACGATTTGATGCGGTATTATGGACGCCAGGACAAAGCCAAAGGTGCGTCCATGCTGACGGCAAAGGAAATGACCGGCCGGATGATCATTTCGCAATATCCGCCGAACTGAGACAAAATGCTGCGCGGCCATCAATGCGCCACCCCGGCTGCCACGCTTTCATCAATAAACCGGCCTTCGCGGAAACGCTCCAGACCAAAGGCGTCAGTCAGGGGCGAATGCCCTTTGGCAATCAGTTCAGCCATGGCCCAGCCCGATCCCGGCGTGGCCTTGAACCCGCCGGTGCCCCATCCGCAGTTGATAAACACATTTTCCACCGGAGTTTTCGACAGGATCGGCGACCGGTCACCAGTGATATCGACGATACCGCCCCACTGTCGCAGCATTTTCAGACGACTGACCATTGGAAAGGTTTCAACCAACGCGCGCACGGTTTCCTCGATATGGTGGAAGGATCCGCGCTGGGTGTAGTTGTTGTAGCCATCCGTGCCGCCGCCAATCACCATTTCGCCCTTATCGGATTGCGACATATAACCATGCACCGTGTTGGCCATGACAACCACATCCATACAAGGCTTGATCGGTTCCGACACCAAGGCCTGCAACGCCACCGATTCGATGGGCAGACGGAAACCCGCCATTTCGGCCACGACGCCTGAATTACCCGCAACCACGATGCCCAGCTTGTCGCAATCAATGTCGCCTTTGCTGGTGGTCACACCGACAACCTTGCCCGCCTCGCGACGCACGGATGTCACCTCGCACTGCTGGATCACGTCCATGCCCATATCCGAACAGGCCCGCGCATAGCCCCAGGCCACTGCATCATGGCGCGCCGTACCTCCGCGTGCTTGCCACAAACCGCCCAGAACCGGGTAACGCGGCCCGTCAATATTGATGATCGGCACCAATTCGCGGACCTTTTCAGGGCCAATAAATTCGGTCTTCACCCCTTGCAGCGCATTGGCATGGGCGGTGCGTTGATAGCCGCGCACCTCATGGTGGGTCTGGGCCAGCATGATCACGCCACGTGGGCTGAACATGACGTTGTAGTTCAAATCCTGACTCATCGTTTCAAACAACGACCGCGATTTTTCGAACAGCGCCGCGGATGGATCTTGCAGATAGTTCGACCGGATAATCGTTGTGTTACGCCCTGTGTTACCACCGCCCAACCAACCCTTTTCCAAAATGGCCACGTTTTTGATGCCGTGGTTCTTACCCAAATGATAAGCCGTGGCCAGACCGTGACCGCCTGCCCCGATAATGATCACGTCATATTTGCGTTTAGGCTCGGCGGCGCGCCATGCGCGTTCCCAGCCTGAATGATAGCGTGCAGCTTCACGGGCAACGGCAAATGCGGAATAGCGTCTCATATCGGGTCCCCCAAGGGTGGATTCGTAGTGGATGGTACAGCTAAAGCCTGTTCTGGGTCACTGACCAGAAAAGAGGATACTGCGCGCGACATTTCCTATCAATTTTGCGACACGCTTCGCAATTGATCATTTCGCGTGGCAGGGCTGACTTTCGGCCTTTTTTCACGGTACTATGCGCGGTACACAAAACCATGATGCCAGCCACGGAGCGCCAATGACATTCTGGATTATCACAATTGCTCTGGCAATCATTGTTGCGGTGATTATTGCGGCAGCACTCTTTGGGACCGTCAAAGGTGCCTTTGCCCCTGCAATGGACCATGATTTGCGGGTCTACCGCGATCAGTTGAAAGAGATTGAGCGTGACCTGGCCCGCGGTGCCCTGTCTGCCAAGGACGCAGAACCCGTGCGCGCCGAAGTGTCGCGTCGGATTTTGGCAGCGGACGCTGCGCGCGGTGCGTCTGAGGTGTCCGGTCCGGTGCAAACCGGACCAACGGTGGTTGCAGGCGCGTTTGCGGTGCTTCTGATCGGTGCCAGCTTTGCGATGTATCAGGTTTTGGGCGCACCGGGATACGGTGATCTGGCGCTGAAAACCCGAATTGCGCAAGCCGATGACATGCGCAAGAACCGCCCTTCGCAATCCGAGGCCGAAGCCAGCCTGCCCGCAACAACACCCGACCCCAATGCCAGCGCGCAATATGACGCATTGGTCGCCCAATTGCGCGCCACGGTGGCTGATCGGCCTGATGATCTGCAAGGTCATATCTTACTGGCAACAAGCGAAGCCAATCTGGGGAACTACGCCCAGGCCGCCAAAGCGCAAGCCCAAGTTTTGCGGATCAAGGCCGAGGATGCAACCGTAAGCGATATCGTTGATTATGCGGATCTATTGGTGATCGCCGCCGGTGGCTACGTCTCGCCCGAGGCCGAAGCTGTGCTGCGCACGGCCCTGTCACGTGATGACGAAAACGGGATTGCGCGCTATTATCTGGGCGCGATGATGGCCCAGACCGGACGCCCGGATGTGGCGTTTAGGATGTGGGATCAATTGCTGCGGCGCGGGCCAAAAGACGCGCCTTGGATCGCACCGATTGTTGCCGAGATCGGACAGATGGCTGAACGCGCGGGCGTTAACTATCAACTGCCCGAAATCGGCGGCGACACCCGTGGCCCCGATGCAGGCGACGTTGAAGCCGCCCAAGACATGTCACCCGCCCAGCGGATGGAGATGATCGAGGGCATGGTCGCAGGACTGTCCGAACGGCTGGCGACAGAAGGTGGCCCGGTGCAGGACTGGGCGCAATTGATCGGCGCTTTGGGGGTGTTGGGACGCACCGCGCAGGCGCGTGCGATCTATGAAAACGCGACTGAAGTGTTTGCAGCGGACCTTCCGGCGATGGATCTTTTGCTGCGTGCCGGGCAACGGGCCGGTGTTGCCGAATGATCTGCGACGACATCGCCGAGTTTGCATCCACCCTGCCCCCCATGCAGGCGCTGGTCGGTCTGGATCTGGGCGATAAAACCATCGGCGTTGCGGTCACCGACAGCTTTTTGTCCGTGGCAACACCACTTGAAACCGTGCGGCGCAAGAAATTCACCACAGATGCCGTGCGACTGGCGGAAATTGTCAAAGACCGCCAGATCGGCGGACTGATCCTGGGCCTGCCGCGCAATATGGACGGATCGGAAGGCCCGCGTTGCCAATCCACGCGTGCCTTTGCCCGCAACCTTGCGCGGTTGCCGGATTTCGCACAGATACCGATTGGCTTTTGGGATGAACGGTTGTCGACTGTGGCTGCGGAAAAAGCCCTGCTTGAGGCGGATACGTCACGCAGACGTCGCGCCGAGGTCATTGATCATGTGGCGGCCGGATATATCTTGCAAGGCGTGCTGGACCGATTGCAGGTTCTGCGCGGTGCAGACAAAGGACGCCACGATGACGGATGAAATCTGGACCCGCGACGAGATTGAAAGCCCCTGCATCAAGATATGCGTGGTGCACCCTGCGACGCGTTTGTGTACCGGGTGCCTGCGGTCCATCGACGAAATCGGCGCCTGGAGCAGGATGAGCGCGGCCGCGCGCGCGGACGTGCTGTCACAGTTGCCAGCACGCGCCGCCCAATTCACCAAACGGCGCGGCGGACGGGCGGCGCGGTTGAAAAAGTAACACTTTGGAGTGGGTTCCTAAGGTGCCGTCAACCAGGCGTTGATACCACCGGGCATTTCGGGACGGAAATAGGCGATCATGCGGCCTTCGGGCGCAGCACTTGCACCTTTGCCCCAAGGGGCCACACCGTGCAACGCCATGCGGTGGATCAGATAGGCGCTGCCCGGTGGTCCGTGAATGATTACCCGTTTGCAGGTCTCAAACACCTTTTTACGCGCGGCGACATATGCGTCGGTGATGTCCAACTGGTGCAGGCCCGTGGCCGCATGGCCTGCCACCGCGCGCTGAAAGGCCTGCGCCAATATCTTATGGCTGCCCTCCCAGACGACCAAAGGTGCGGCCCTGGCATTGGCCATGCTTAATGGCAGGCCAAGAATGAACTGATGCGGCTCGCGCAGGTAGCGTCGCTTTGGCTGGCCTTCGCCAATCACCCCGTCCACATGTGCGGCATCGCGGTTCAAACGGTAGCGAAAACCTGGCTCAGTTTCGCCCGCGCGCGGGCGCGGATAGCCGGGATAGATGACCGACAGCTGCGCGCGGTGCAGCGCGGGCCAGCCACCGCAGTGAGCTGCGATGTAATCCACTGCGCGACCGCCAAGCGGTGCCGACCCTGCGACGCGCCCCCGTTTATCATTGTCCAGCGAATCAAGCCCCACAAACCAGGTGCCCTGGCATTGGTGCCAATCGGCCATACCGGGGTCGTCCACCGCGCGCAACGCATCCCTGCGCGCGCAAGTGGCCCAATCGCGCAGCGCGGCTTCGGGTGGAAATATCTTCCACCCGGTTGTGGCAAAATGATCTACCACCCCAGTGCTTTGCGCAGCATGTTTAAGGCCACCAATATCAGGAAGAACGCAAACACGCGCTTTAGCGGCTTGGGATTCATTTTATGGGCGATATTTGCACCTATGGGGGCCGTGATCAGGGTCATCGCGATGATGATCACAAAAGCCGGCAGGTTGATGACCCCAATGGTCAAGGGGGGGCGAACAGCCGGGGCCAGCGGGACAAACAACAACCCGATGACAGCCGGTGCCGCGATCAACACGCCAAACCCCGCAGCCGTGGCCACGGCACGGTGGATCGGCGTGTTGTAAAGCGTCATCAACGACACCCCAAAGCTACCACCACCGATCCCCATCAGCACTGACAAAAACCCCATTGCAGGCGACAGAACAGCGCGCAATGCACCTTTAGGCATCACTTGCCCGATCCGCCAACTTGCCCGGCCAAAGGCCATGTAAAGCCCAACAAGCAATGCCAAACCGCCAAAGATTGCCTGCAACGCCGTGGTGCGCAACTGTGCCACCATCAACGTGCCCAATATTGCGCCAATGACGATGCCCGGCGCCCATGTGCGCAGCACATCCCAATCAACAGCCCCCTTTTTGTTGTGACTAAGCACCGAACGAACAGAGGTGACCAATATCGTGGCAAGCGAGGTCGCGACACAAAGCTGCATCAATTGCGGGCTTTGATAGCCAAGTAAATCAAACGCATAGAAGAATGCAGGCACCAGAACGATACCACCTCCGACGCCCAACAGGCCTGCCAAAACGCCCGCAAAGGCACCAATGACCAATAAAAAGATTGCCATTTGCATCAGCAATCCGGCGTCAAGTGTGATCATGTTGATTTGCCTTTTCTTGGACCGTCAGATGTTGGACTACACCGCCTCGTCCAGCGCTTCCAGTGGCGAGATACAGCCCAGGGCTTCTTCGATAAGCTCGGGGCCGGCACCCGGCAGTGAGGCGCGTTCTGACAGCATCCGCCGCCAGGCCCGCGCGCCCGGCCTTCCGGCAAAAAGCCCCATCATGTGCCGGGTAATCTGGTTCAGACGCCCGCCCCCGGTCACATGCGCCTCAATATAGGGCAGCATCGCGCGGGCGGCTTCTTCGCCGGTGACGGTTTTGCCGGTGCGAAACACCCGGCTGTCCGCCGCGCCCAGCACATCTGTGGGCGTGTGATAGGCGCCGCGTCCGATCATCACGCCATCCAGACCTGCATCCAGAAACCCCAGCGCCTGATCCAATGAAGTGATGCCGCCGTTGATCGAGATATGCAGATGCGGAAAATCCCGTTTCATCTGCACCACCAGATCATAATCCAAGGGTGGAATATCGCGGTTTTCCTTGGGGGTTAACCCTTGCAGCCAAGCCTTTCGCGCATGGATGCTGAAACGTTTGCACCCCGCGTCTGATATCTTGTCCAGAAATGCAGGCAACACGCAGCCAGGGTCCTGATCATCGACGCCGATGCGGCACTTGACCGTCACCTCGACATCCACAGCCGAGCGCATTGCCGCAACACAATCTGCCACCAACCCCGGCTGCTGCATCAAGACAGCCCCAAAACAGCCCGATTGCACCCTGTCCGACGGGCAACCAACATTCAGGTTAATCTCATCATATCCCGCGTCCGCCCCCAACTTTGCCGCCTGCGCCAGTTCAACCGGATCCGACCCGCCCAACTGCAACGCCAACGGATGCTCGCCCCCCGCGTGGTCCAGCAAATGCAAGGCCCCGCCGCGCACCAATGCAGGCGCAGTGACCATTTCGGTATACAGCAGCGTCTGGGTGCTAAGTTGACGATGCAGAAACCGGCAATGGCGGTCGGTCCAATCCATCATCGGAGCAATAGAAAGTCTAGCGTGTTGATTTATTTGCATTTTTTGTGTATCTTCAAACTGTTGGCGGCGGTTGCTGCTACGCTGCACTACGCCCCAATATCCCCGAATTTGCCCCTCTACGACGACTCATTGCACACACAGCGCACACGAAAATGGCCTCCATCACAAAACTCCCCTC
>JBAUHN010000342.1:0-21999 GCA_049680295.1 Sulfitobacter sp. | reverse complement strand
CAACTATCCGTATTCGGATGATCCAAATGCGCGTGAGGCTGGACGTGCGCAGACGGAGCAGGCAGCAGAGGCATTCAGGTCCTTTGCGGCCAAGTCGCCGGTCCATGCGTCTATGGCGTCACGTGCGTGGGACAAAGCGACGGATCTCATGCGGCCCCCAGAAGGCTATTTGAGCGAGCGTGAGCGTGAGCTGGTCGAGCGTGATCCCGTGGAAAACCAATCGACGTTTACTCTGTCGTCTGCCTATTCTGATGAGACGCAGACTTTTACGTCAGCACGTGACGCGGGTAGGGCCTATTCGGAAAGTGAAGCTGCAGGTCGGCCGCGCATAATTGAGCAGTTACCTAATGGGTCGGCGCGTATCATGGCTTCAACGGGTCAGGTTGGCGATGAGGTCCACAAGGCACCAACGCGCCTTGAGAACATTGAGCGGGATCTATTGAATCCGACAGATGTGGAGTTCTGGCGCGGGTATCACGAGCGTGAGGCGGAGCTGACACGCCTTGAGAACAGCGAAATTCGGCGGGTTGTCGAGCATGAACGATCCGAAGATCTGTCTTCACCGTTTGCGAATGACGACCAGCGTACCAGCTATCGAGAGCAGATCGAGCAAGAGCTTGATGACGAGCAGATAGAGCGGCTACGCGAAGGTGACAGCGACGCCTTAGAGAACGTGTTCGATGACCGCCTGGACCGGCTCTACGCTGCCAAAGCCTATCTGCAGTCAGACGCTGCAACTGCGAATTCAGACGCCTACCGCGAAGTCGTTCGGGAAATTGCAGACGAGGAATTCGACTTGCAGAAGGATCGATTGGTCGACTCAGAGCATGAAGGAGGTCCAGTCCATGGGTAAGAGTCGTATCGCCTTTGGCATTTTGCTTTTGAGCCTCGTCGCCATTGCCATCGGATATGTGGTTGCATCGGCTGTACTGACATTCAAAGACTTGGGGTTCCAAGCTGAGATCGACTTTTTCTACATCGCCGAGAACTATTTCTACATTCGCGATGTGAGGCCTGATGACTTCCAACTCATTAATCTCATCATGACAGGGTTTGGCATTGCCGGTTTGCTAATGAGTATTGCTGTGTCGGGATCGGCGCTGACAAAGTTCGGACTAACGCATTGGCAGAAGACTGGCGAAATTTCAAAAAATCTGTTTTTTGGCAAGCCGGGCACGGGTTTCATCCTCGGGAAGATCACGAAGCCGAAGCGCAAAGGCAAGTATTTGGTCGCAAAGAAGTTCCCTCACGCCCTGATCGTCGCGCCTACGGGGCGCGGTAAGACGACGGGCTTCGTAATCCCTAATCTACTGACTTGGGAAGGCTCTGCCGTTGTGCTTGACGTGAAGGGAGAATGTTTTGAAGCGACCGCTCGGCATCGGCACGGGAATGGCGATAAGGTTTTCCGCTTCGCACCCACCGACTTCGAGGATCGTCGCACGCACCGCTATAACCCATTGCTGCGCATATCCGAGCTGAAGGACGCTGCACAGCAACAAATGGAGTTGCAGCTTCTCGCATCGCTGTTCTTGCAGAACGAGAACGAGCGGGTTCAAGGGCTCTTAAAAGGGGGGATCGACCTGTTTGTTGCTGCTGGTTTGCTGGCCTTCCAGCGC
This sequence comes from Sulfitobacter sp., assembly GCA_049680295.1. Taxonomy (GTDB): domain Bacteria; phylum Pseudomonadota; class Alphaproteobacteria; order Rhodobacterales; family Rhodobacteraceae; genus JBAUHN01. The sequence goes on along the minus strand of JBAUHN010000342.1, from coordinate 20,383 downwards.
AAGAAGCCGACGCTTGGTGAAATCTACCGCATCGCCGCGTCGGGTGGGAACAAGCAGAAAGAATACATGGAGCGGGGCGTCGAAGTCGAGAACGAGGCCGCAAAGCTGATTTTCACGCGCCTCGCATCGACAAATAACGAGACTTTGACGTCTTATGTCTCGCTCTTGATGACTTCGGGTCTGGATCAATGGCAGAATCCGGCGATCGACGCGGTGACACAGGTTTCTGACTTTGATTTTCGTAGGATCAGGAAGGAACCGTTCAGCGTTTACCTCGTCGTGCAGCCGTTGATGGTCAAACCTCTGGCACCCCTGATCCGACTCTTCTTCTCCGACCTACTTGCGTCTTTGCAGGACAAAGAGCCAGGTCCAGACGAACCATGGCCGGTTATGATCATGCTCGATGAATTCAACCGCCTTGGGAAAATGCCAATTGTGGTTGAGAGCATCGAGACTTTGCGGTCCTACAAAGGGCATTTGGCTATCGTTACGCAGACGATCCCGGCGTTGGATGAAATTTATGGGGAGAACACCCGCCGCGCCCTGCAGGGCAACGCGGGCGTGAAACTCTACCTCACTCCATCGGATGAAAAGACGGTCGAGGAATTGAGCAAGGCTGTCGGCAAAACGACGAAGAAAGTGGTCACGCGGTCACGAGCGATTGGCAAGAACCCTTTCGAAGGTCGCAGCCAGTCAGTGCGGACGGAGGAAGTCTCCTTACTTCCGGAGGACGAAGCCAGGCGTTTGCCGCTCGAAGAAATCGTAATGGTGATCGACGCGCAGATGCCTATTCGTGCGCGTCGCATCGAGTATTTTAATGATCCATTTTTCAAGCAGATACACAGTAAGCAGTCTGGTGAATTGCCATTTCCTGAGAGGAAGGTTCCAACAAGCGTTGGAATGATTGCTGAACCTAAGAATCCGTTAAAAGATCAGGACCATGCGGCTCCAGCCGAGACGCCGGCATCTCGGCCAGAAACGCCAGTGTCTAAGCAAGAAAAGGAGGTTCCTGATCAAGGCAGATTACCGATAGATCCGGTTGATCGCCCGGCCTCACAGCGGGAGTCTGTTCTTATGGCAGTAGCGAAAAAACAGCGCAGTAGCATTCGCACAACCGACAGGAAGAAGGCTAAGGCACTGGTTGGCATGGTAGAGGATCAACAGCGCCAGTTTGAACTGGACCTGGCGACGCAGGTTGAGCTGACCCTCGATGCGCCAACCGATGCTGATGTTTCCGAATTGGAAAGCGCTATGGGCGACCTGAGAGAATTGAAAAATAGCTTGCCTGACGACGTAGAAGGGGGCGTTAGAGCCTAAAAGTGTCTTGAGTTAGTGGACGGTGCGCGGGGGCTGATCGAATAGGATAACGCTGAATCCATCCGGCGATGAAGGAGGTTCCACGAGCAGGAAAACCTCTGTCGATCCTTCTTTCTCAAAAAGGCAACGGAATTTCCCTTCGTGTTCCCCCTCGTCAGTGACTTTATCATAGCGGCAGGTGAACCTTTGACCTTCATTTTCCCACTGAGCCAAACCGGATTCTGTGATCAGCGAGAGCGGCATGCCGTGGAGCATGATAAGGTATTGGTCGACTACGATCTGTCCTAGGTCCATGGCAGGCCTTTCTTGGAAGGAATGACGACCCAAATTGCGGATCGTCGAGTGTCTTAGGCAGGCAGGATTATCGACCGATACGCCGGTTGCGATCCATCTGGGCCTGATAGTCGGGAGCGGTGCCCGCATTCGGATTAGAAGGGCCAGGGATATTCGCCGGTTGTTGTTGCGCCGGCTGGCCGTAGCTGTTGCGAACAGGCATTGGATCAATTCCCACCATCGAGCGAGCGCGGAGCGCGGCATATTCAGCACCGCTTGCATTGCCCATTAGGTAGCGGTTTCGTGCTTGGGCGGAGCCGAAAGCAGCGCGGCCAAACGCATAGGTACCTCCAAGTCCACCAGAGATAGCGGGCATCATTATGTTGCCTGAAACGGCGCGAACAATGAACGGCGTCGCAAGGATGAATCCTTTCGCCATAAGTACCATCATGAAGAACGGCACGAGTGCGCCGATGTTGGGTGCAGCGGTGGGATCACCAAGCTCGCCGAGCAAGGAGGCGGAGACGCCCGTGATAGTCGAGAATACACCCGCAATAATGATGGGATACATTGCGAATGAGACCACAGCGGTTAGCCATCGAGCAAAGTAGTCCTTCGTCACATCAAACAGCGTCAAGAAGATCATGATTGGGGCGAGACCGAGAAGAAGTGCGATCATCAGACGGGATGCGACCATAAGGAAAGCAGCGAGCGCCCCGAGAAGCGAGAGCAGGAAGACTCCCAGGTTGGAAAGAATGGCACCGGCCATCCAGTTCAGTTCTTCACCGGCTGCGTTCAAGTAATCGCCAAAGCGAGCGATCATCCTGTCAAATTCTTCGGCATAGGTACCCGAGGGCCCTGGCGCGCCGCCACCGACAGCCGTGATAAGCGATCCTGCGATGCTGTCGATGCCGCTTAGTATAGCGGTAGAGAGGGCGTTGAATTGTGTCCAGTTTTGGGCGAATATTCCGATTAAGACAATCTTTACACCTAACCAAAACGCTGCGCGACCGTCCATAGATCGGTATTGGAATACCATGTTGATGCAGACGAGGATGAGAACCAGAGTGACCGCCACTGTGGTGACTGTGCCTACGGTCGCGGCAATGGCACCAAATTGGGTTTCGGCTGCGTCATCCAGAAAGCCTTGGGCCTCATCTACAATGAAAGAAACGACGCTCATACTTTGCTCCTATGCTACCAGAGGCCCTCAGCTTCACAGATTTCTCGTGCTGTTGAACGCAACTCATTGAAACGGTCCAAGTGTTCTTCTTCCGCTTCTCTCAGCGCATTCCGATCTCCACCGAGAAAATTGTCGTTGAAGTGTTGGACCGCAGCGTCCCAAGGCGGAAAGCGTGTCTCGCACGAACACTCCTGGGCTTCGACCACCCTTTCTAGACCCTGAGCGCGATAGATCGTCTGGATCACGAGACGCTTGTATTTCTCTCGGGACGGCAACTCTGACATCCACTCGGGTTCGACCGGTCGATCTTGGCAAAAGTCGAACTCGCTTTCGATAGTGGGAACTAGACCCTGAGCAGATGTGATGGCGGGCGATATGGCGATGGCAGCAGCGAGAATGTACGCTCGTTTTTTCATGCTCGGTTCTCCGCGTTTTCTTGCATTTCTTGTTCAGAGAACTCGTATTGCAAAAGCACCGTATAAACGGGCTGATAGCCCTGAAAGTGCGTCATGGAGATGATCTTCCAGCCATTGAGAGTGTACTTTGCAATCTCATCTTCCATATCTTGATAGCTGAATTTTTTGCTTGGTGTGAAAGTGAGGATTTTGGGTGCATAGCTTTTCATTTGTCAGCCTCCTTTCCTAGTTCTGTTCCAGGCAAATAGAATTCCGTAATCCCACGCTTTCCGTCTTCGCGGCCGGCCTGGATGATCACGTCGATTGAACTTTCAATGTAATCTATCATATCGCGGTAAGGTATCGGGACTTCTGTCTTTAGCGCAGCGATGGCTAGGCGTTGGACCGCCAATTGGGGCGTTTCGGCGTGAAGCGTCGTCATCGAACCGCCATGGCCGGTGTTGATGGCCTCAAGGAACGTCATCGCCTCTTTTCCGCGCACCTCACCCAGGATAATGCGATCTGGCCGCATCCGTAGAGTGGCGGTCAACAAGATATCAGCAGTTTGGTGGGACGCATCCCGGTTCGAGATGAGGGTGACAGCATTTGGCTGTGTCGGCAGTAGTTCTGACGCTTCCTCAATCGTGAGGATCCTTTCTTCGTCGCTGACATAGGAAAGGATCTTCCGGGCCGCCACGGTCTTACCGGTAGACGTGCCGCCGGAGACGATCATGTTGAGCTTGTTTTCAACGCAGTGAAGGATGGCAGCGTCAATGTCGCCGCTTGCAACAACCCGTTGAAGCTGGCGGTTCTTTTCTTGCCGTAGCTCTTCCAGCTTGCGCTCTTTCCCATAGAGGAAGCCCAATTCGATTGAATCAAGCGCCAGGCTTGAGAAAAAGCGTAGACTGATCGACATGCCACGGTTCACAGCAGGCGGCGTGATGACCTGCGCCCTGATCGGCCGATCCCGATAGGTGATCGAGACCGACACGATAGGCCGGTCCTTAGAGAGGGGAGTGGAGGCGTCGGATGCGATCTGGTTTCCGAGGTCTTTGATCTGATCCTCAGTCAGAGTTTGCTCAAGGCGACGCATGAAACGGTCGCCCTGAAACTCGCCCCAGCAAGAGCCATCCGGGTTGATGCAAATTTCAATGGCATCATCGCGTTTGGCGTCATCCAGCCGGTCAATAGAGGATTGGAGGTAGCTAAGGGACATAGGTTCAGAAAATCTCCAAGTCCCGGTCCACCATGACCGTGATCCGCGCGCCCTGATCGACATAGATCACGGGCCCGATCGACAGGTATTCACCGATCACACTGTCCGTGGCATCGGCCAAATCATCGCCAATGTCTTCAAGGACATCTTCTGCAATCTCATCCTTAGTTTGATTTGCCGCGACGCTTGGCGCAGCGGAAATTAGAGAGATGAGAGCCGCAGAACCGAAGCGCTCTGCAAAGCGCGTGTCCACAAAGCCCGTGGTTCCAGATCGGCCGAGTTCGTCAGCACCAAATGAGCTGATTTGCACGGTCTGGTTGGTCGGTAAGATGATCCGGTCCCACGCGACTGTGATGCGGCTTTGCGCGATTTCCACGCCAGAACGATAACGGCCAATGAGCCGAGACCCGGCAGGGATCAGCAGCCGCGTGCCGTCAAAGCTGTAGACGTTTTCAGACGTGATTGCACGAACCTGACCCGCCAATTCACTTGAAATGGCGGTTTCAAGTGCCGCTTGGATGACTGTCCCTTGAATAACCGTATTCGCAGGGTTCGCGATGACCTCAGATTGCGTGACGGTAGACGGCAGAGCGCCATTCAGCACGAAATCGGTTACATCACCAAAGGTGCGTTCAGCGAGTTCTGCGCCATCTCCACCTAGGCCACCCGTGGTACCGCCAAAAGCGATTGTGGGGGATTGGATACGACGCTCTTGGAACGCACGCTCTTGTTCGGCACGTTGCTGCAATTCAGCGAGCCGCCGCGCTTCTTCCTCGCGACGCAGGCGTTCTTCTTCCCGCAAACGCAATTCTTCTTCAGTCGGGCCAGCCGGGGCAGGGGAGGGCGCTTGGGCTTCCAGACGCGCCAGATCAAGGTCCATGCGAAGCTCCTGAAGCTGACGATCCCGCGCCGCCAATTCGTCAGCAAATTGTTGTTGTGCAGCTTCCGAGGCCGCTTGCAGTTGAGCAAGCTGGTCTGTCAGCGCATTCATTGCCTCAGCCGCGGCCGTGTCGTCTTCAACCACGGGTTCGGGTGCATTTTGGATAGCTTCTATCTGCGCTTGGAGCGCCGCGATCTGCGCCAGCAATTCGGCGCTTGGCTCTACAGGTGCAGGTTCGGCCTCGACAATGCGCGTTTCCGGCTCGGGTGGAACAAACGGTTCGATTGTTCCAAACCCATCACCTTCCGGCTGGAATTCATCGGGCGTTGCCGTTGGTAAGACAACTTCCTCTTCCGGCTGATTGAGAAGGTAGAAAACAGCCCCGACCAGACCGATTAGCGCAACGACAAGAAGTGCCATGAGCGGAGAGCGGCGGGTGGCCGTCACCGGGCCACCGCCATTGCCAGCTTCGAGACGTGCGAGACGTTCACTTACGTCTGCTTGATTTGGATCATCAGTCATGACGTGCCTCCTGTCGTCAGAGTGTCTTCTTCGATGCAAACGATTTCATCACCGAGCCGCAGCACCCATTGAGCGTTGACGCCGGAAACCCGGATCACCCCCGGTTCGGTTTGCTGCGTGTTGACTGTCCGCTCACGCCCGTTCGAGTAACGGAATATCGCCGGGATCGGTGCGTTTCGAGCAAACTGAAAGTACGTAAATATTCCGTCATCCCAGACGCGCGTGGGTGTGATTTCTGTGCGCGAGCTGGCCCCGTAGTTGTAGTTTGGAGCTTGCGAAGCAATTGCGTTTGCAGGGCGGCGTTCGTCTTCAGGATAACGGAATTGCACCACGTAGAAGGTCGGTGAAGACACTTCCTGTACGTTGAAATAGTAGCTGCGCCGATTGGTGTAGACCGTGACGTTGGTATGAACGCCACGCGCAAGAGGTTTAATCGCGAAGGCTTGCCCACCGGGCACGCCGTCCAGCTCGAATCCTTCAGTGTCACCGGCCAGAATCGAGCGGATCGTTTCGCCTTCGCCGAATTCCACAGTTGTCACGTGGGTGAGCGACACATTCAGGCGATAAACCTGTTGATCGACATAGGTGGCAATACGAACCCGGCTGTCATTCGGGCCGCGCCGAGGCGTGTTCTCTGCAAATGCCGTGGAAGCCACAACAAACAGACATAGCAATGCAAGTCCAAATCGACGCATCTTAATTCTCCAATCTGTCTGAACGGATCGAGTATTCGATCACGGTGAAGCCAAAGGGGTTCGTCCAAACCTGATCAATCGTCCGAGCTTCTTCGGGCCGGAACTCGAAGAGCATCGTTGCAGTGAACAGGCCTGCTTGGACGCCTTGAATGGAAGTGAGCCGCTTGCGTAGCCGGACGGTCGCGCGGTTCTCACCGATCAAGTTGACACTCAGGATTTCAACATCCAGCGTGGAGTTGCTGCCATAGACGGTTGGAGGATATTGTGCGTTCGCGCTGTTCCATTGGGCCCGCACGGAAGCTTCCGCACGTCCATCGGAACGCTGCAAAACGCTGTTGATACGCACATCGTTGTCCAGCTGATTATAGACCTCGCGATCTGTTACATAGCGGAAGATTTCCGCCTCAATCACCGCCTGATTGGCAGTGACAGTGCTTGCGTCAACAGAGACTTCAGGCAACGCAAATCCCGTCTTGGGATCGTAGGGCACGACCACGGGGGGCGGGTCTACATCGAGGATGGCAACTGCCACGGCACCCAGGCAACCGAGCACACCAAATGTCAGCCCGGTTAGACCGAGCTTTTGCCACAACCGTTCGCGGCGCAATGCGCCGTAAACCAGTTCTTCCTCAATGATTTCTTTCTCGTCGTCCAAAATCGCTACCTCTAGTGTTAGTCGCCGAGGTCAGGAATGGTAAACTCCATGAAGTTCTGTTCTTCGGCGATGGTGGCTGCGTCGATGACACCGCCGGTGCCGTCACTGACGGTCTGAACGGCTTCCAGTTGCCACATGGCAACGAGTGCAATGGCCAATTCAGCCGTCACGCGTGTGTTCAAATCGACGCTCTCTTTGAGTTCGTCCATGTCGTCAATCAGGCTGACAAGGCGGTCCACACGCTCAAGCGACTGGCCTGCATCGTCGTAGCTGTTTTGCGCAGCCGCCGAGACGAGGGCGCCAGTGGTGGCTTGTGTCGCAATTCGTTCCGCGCCCGCGTTGCCGCTGGAAGCCATTTCGCTAAGCGTGTCTTCATCAAAGCCCAGGTCCGCGAGAACGCGGTCCATCTGGGTTTCAATCTGGCTCGCGCCTGATCCGCTGAGACCTGAGAAGTCGCCATTGCGGATCGCCGCGATGGTGGATTGGATATCGCCAAACTCTTGATCAAGGATCCCGTTGAGTTCGTCTTCCATTTCAGTGCCGATGATTTCAGGCAGCTCGGCAAGCCGGGTCAGAGCTGCATAGGTTTCCTGAAGCTGTGCCAGTTGATCGGTGAGGGTGGTGAGCTGTTCACGAAGCTGCAACAGCTGTTCGTTCTGCAGAAGCTCGTCTTCGATCATTTGGCGAAGTTGCTGGATGTTTTGTGCAATGTTTTGCGTGTCCACCACAGGCACACCCTGCGCGAGGGCAGGGGATGCAGTCATGGTGACCGGTGCAGCTACGCCGAGCGGCAGAAGCAATGCGACTACGGAAGTCCGAAGGGTCTTGCGGACGTAGTTGGTGAGAAGCGTTGAAGTGCGCATTAATCTAAGTCCTCTATGGTGAAGTTCATGAATTCTTGTTCCTGCATGCGGGCAGTAGCCAGTCGCAGTTGCTCAGCACTAAGGGGTTGGGTCCGCGCGGCTTGCAGTCTTGTCATTGCTGCAATGATGCGGACGAGCTCAGCCCGGGCATAGGTATTCAATGCCATGGACTCTTGCACATCGGTGGTGGAGCCAATGCGTGTTACGATATCCCGCACGCGAAGTGCCGCTTGGCGGATCGCGGTCGGGGAATTGCTGCCATAGAACGCAGCCCCCGAACCCATGATCGAGAGGTTCGAGTTTGCGAGTAGGGCAGGGTCGATTGTGCCAAGCGCTTCGATCCCGCCGATCCGCGCCAGATATTCATTGTATTTCTGCGGAATCACGGTGACGTAGTGCTGCGTTTCTTGGAACGGCGGGACGCCGCTATACTCGATCACGCGGCCTGGTCCTGCGTTGTAGGCCGCAAGCGCAAAGATGATGTTTCCATCAAAGCGATTGAGTTGTTGGGCGAGATACCGGGCGCCACCTTCAACCTGCAGGTAAGGGCTTGTGCGATATTCAGGGAAGATGCCCAAATCGCCTGCCGTCCCCGGCATAATCTGCGTGAGACCGTAAGCTCCGACAGGGCTTTCGGCGCGGATGACAAACCGGCTTTCCTGCCAGATCAGGGCTTGGATCAGGGCCCGCCAATGCACGACCGAAAAACCAGCTGCCGAGACGCCAGGATGACCATGGGTTTCCTGCGCCACTCGGATGATGAGCTGTTCAATGTTTTCGGCAGCATCGCCAAACATCTGGTCGCCAGCAGGGTTAGGGTTGAAGTCAGCGGTCCCGTAGACCGCCTCTACAGACCTGTCAGCATTCCCGCTGCCACCTTCAAGGTCTGAGACCATGCCCGATATCGCAACGCCGCCAGCTTCAAAGCTAGTCTGCGCGTCAAGAATTGCATCGAGAACCGCAAGCTGTTCCCGCTCAATTTCCGTTATCGCCTCTTCGACCGCGAGCGTGTCACCTTGGACCGCAAGGTCTGCCTCCCGGTCCGCCGTTTCAATCAGGTCACGCGCCGTTAGCCCAGAGTCCACAACCGGCACGCCCTGGGCGAGCGCGCCGGTGGATACCCCGATCAATAATACCGCTGCGAAGGTGAGCCTATTCATTGGCAATATCTTCCAAATCAGGGGCGTCCAGTGCCTCAAAATTGCAGTCCATTGGTGCAGGACCGCGTGACACGAAGCTGAAGCAGTTGGCTTGTGGCTCTTGATAGTTCGAGCAACCTGCGATCAGACATAGCAGCAGAAAACAGGTAAGTTTGGGCATTATTTAAGCCTCCAAAAGTCTGGCCGTTCCCGGTAATCAGGGCCGACGAGTTTTTCACCTGCTTCCATCCCGCCAAGGATGGTCAGGTTGTCGCCAAGGGCGCTCAAATCTGCGTCCACGACGACTGAGCCTTGGTCATCTCGTATAAGAGCCAAGCGTGAATTCGTGCCGGTGCTGAGAAGTGTATCCAGCTCTTTCTGGTAGAGATTGAGCATCTGATAGTCGGACGCATTGGCGCGAATGTTCGGAAGAAGAACCTGCGTCGGGACGGCCTCTACGATGGTCTTCCCCGTGCGGGTCCGCTCAAGCTGGCTGGCGTATTGCGTCATCATCACAGCCACGGTGTTCTGTTTCCGCGCAGTCACCAGCCATTGCGAAAGCCGTTCTGCGAAATACTCGTTGTCGAGCGCCTTCCATGCCTCATCAATAATGATGATCGTCGGGCGGCGGTCTTCGATTTTCCGCTCAATCCGGCGGAACAAATAGCTCAGAACGGCCATCCGTTCCTTGTCGCTTTCACTGTCGAGGATCCCGGTCAGATCGAAGCCCACCAAACTGCCATCCAGCGAGAAGGTGTCTTCGAGGCTATGGCCGAAAATCCAGCCGAAGCGGCCTTTTTCAGACCATTCGAGAACCCGCTGGTTCAGATCGCCGTCATCGTCCATCGACATAAAGAGTGACGCGAAGTTCTGCCAATCGCGCAAGCCTGGGTCTGTTGCCTGCGCATTTTGACGAACGCATTCCATGATACGATTGGTCTGGGCAGGCGTCAGCGGCTTGTCTTCGCGGTAGAGCAGGGAGCCGAACCAGTCTGCCAGCCACGCGACGCCGCGTTTGTCCACTTCGGTCCAGAGCGGATTAAGACCCGTCGGCATACCTCCCTGGATCGTCGTATAGCGGCCCTGATTTGCCCGCACGGCCATTTCCATGCCCTGCCGGTAGTCAAAGACAAACACACGCGCATCAGCACGGACAGCCTGTGTCATGAGGAAGGCCGAGAAGACCGACTTACCCGAGCCGGGACGGCCCATAATCAGCGTGTGACCGCTGGTGGGCTCTTTCTCTGGTGAACCGGCCTCGTGGTAGGAGAAGCGATAGGCGCTCTTTTCTGGCGTCGGGAAGATCGAGATGACCTTGCCCCATGGCACTTCGTGACCCGCCTTGCCGAGTTGTGTCCGGTGGAACGCAGCAAAGTCAGCAAAGTTGCGGTTTGTCACGGTGCTGGCCCGCAGCCGTTTGGGTTGGTTGCCAGGGTGCTGACTGAAATAATGCGTATTCGCGCCAAAGTGATCACTCACCATTGTGACGCCTTCGGATGCGGCCGCATTCACGATTTCCGCGCCGAGGGTTTCCAGTTCCTCACGGGTTTCAGCGAAGACCGTCACCACCATATGATGATCGCCCATGCTGGCGCGTTTCGCTTCCAGATCATCAGCGAGAAAGAGAAGGTTTTCGCGCAAGGAAACCGCGGCGTCGTCGGCGGCTTGCATTTGCTTAACTTGCCGCTTGATCCGCGAAATTGTCATGTTGGTGTTCACCGGCGTGAACGAGTGCGTGACGATCATATCGACCGGCAGATTGAGCTGGTCGAACATGATGCAGTTGGTCTGCTCAGAATAGTCCTTGATGCTGTAGCTTTTGCCAAAGCGTCGGCCCGCAACACCTTCGCTTAACTCAAAATGATCACCGAAGAATGTGGCCCGTGTGTTGGAGGCAGAAGACGCCAAAAAGCCGAATTTCGACGTGTGATGGAGCGGGAGTTCCTGACCTGTATTCAAGGCACCGAGGAACCCGACCAATTCGCCTCTCTCAGCCGACAACACAGAGGGTTTAAGATGTGCTAAGCCAGACATGTAAATGCCAACCGCTTCATTGAGACGACGCATCCGCTTGGCGGTTTCTTCCCGCAAGCGTTCTGGCGATGGCCGCCGCATGAACTTCAAGAAGCTCTTAGACGGCGGGCGATGGATGATTGTGAGCGTCAGTGTTTTGTCGCGCAATCCTCCATTCGACAATTTGCCGCGCCATTGTTTATCGACCATCGCGGCGAAAGTATCGCCTTCGATGGGCTCAACATCGACACTGATCCCTTTTGAGACCTTGTGGACGTAGTAGCTGAATTCTTCGCCGAGCTGAGCAACGATCCGGGCGAAGCTCGCTCGAATGCCGTCGAGATAGTCGTCATCGGTCGTGTAGCTGTTGATCCCGGTGATGCGGATGCACTGGAACAACTCGTTAACACGTGTGCGCACGGTCCGATCATCAACAAGGCTCACATAGGGAAGCATGTGCGCCAGTTGCTTTTCGTGCTGAAACCACTTGGGCATCAGCGTGCGTTCATCCAACTCATCAGGGGGCATAGCTATCTCCGCCATGGATTTTCCTGTTTCTGGTCGGGGGTGTTTCTTGGAGGCTTGTCATCGCAACGTCGATGAACCGAGGGTCCCAATCCGCCGCTTTCCAGAGAACCGGATACAGAACCACCGCGATGCCAAGCACGAGGAAGCTCTGTATCCAGACGAACAGCAGCACGGTCCCGAACAGCCAAACAACGGCATACATGATCGGCAGACCGAACAACTTCGGGGGGCGCACGAGGCCAAGAAACAAAGGTGATCTTTCAGCCACGCGATAGCCCCTTACGCGAACACTGCTGCAACGATCGTCGGTGCTGCGGCGACACCTGCAATCCCAACCAGAACCCATAGGGCTTGGCGCAGGTCGATGATGTTGAAGAACCAACTCAGGAAAACGCCAATGACCGCCAGCGTAGCGATCACGACACCAAGAGGGCCGGTCAAAGCATCAACGATGCCCTGCAAGAGGTTCTGGATAGGCGACAGGTCAATAGATTGTGCCATCGCCGGTTCGGCCATGACGACGAAGACCGTCAAGACGGTCATCAGGTGTGAAAGCGGTCTCATGAGTTTTCTCCTTCTAGCCTGTTGAACACGGCCAGCACGCGCTGAACGTGGTTTTGCGTTTCACGGTAGGGGGGAATGCCCCGGTATTGCCTGACGGCATCGGGACCGGCGTTGTAGGCAGCCAGAGCGAGCCGCGCGTCACCGAAGGTCTCAAGCTGTGCGGCGAGGTATCGCGCGGAGCCGTCAAGATTTGCCCGCCAGTCAAAGGGATCGACGCCGAGGTCTTTGGCGGTTCCCGGCATGAGCTGACCAAGGCCAATCGCGCCGACATGCGAACGGGCGTTCACGTTGTAGGCGCTTTCGATTTCGATGTTTGAGCGGAACAGCAACCGCCATTCGGTCACCGTGAGACCGGCGGCGCGCAAGCCTCGGTGGCTTCCATACCGCAAGGCGGTGTCATCTATCTCAGCGAGGATATCGGGGCGGGGAACGGCGACACGGGGCGCAACAGCAGCGACGCGGAATGAGCCGTCTTCGGTCGTAGATGCGTCACCTTGCCCAATACCGTCATTGTAATTTCTTGCGAAACGGTCTTGAGATTGCGATGGCACAAGAGAGCCATCGGATTCCATCGTGAAGATCATTTGTGCTGTTGCGGCGTGAGGCGCAATCAGCAGTAGGAAGGCGCTAGCCGTTGCTGTCGCCGTCTTCCTCTTGAGATAGCGTAAAGGTCCAACGCTGACCTTCATAAACCGGGAACGCGATAACGGAGAAGCCGAGGTCGATGAGGAAAGAGACAAGCCCGGTGACAGTCTTGAACTTTCTGACCTTGATGTAGTCGCCGCCCGTGCGGGCACGCGCAGTGACAAGCTGTTTCTCGACGCCGTCATCGTTAACGGCGCGGAGTATCCAGATGCCATGCCATACCGAATTCTTTCGGTATGCATCTTCTTTGCAAACGACTTCGACGTGATATCCGGACTCGATGAGGTCGCGGAAACCGGCTTCTGTAACCACATTTGGCGCTTCTTTTTCTAGATCCATGTCCACGGCTGCGCTCTTTCTGTCTTTGGGCGCACCGAGGCTATTGCTTCGATGCACCATAGTTACAATAATGCGGTTATGTGCGCAAGATACGGTTTTGTACCTCGAATGTGCTTTAACCCGCGCACAGTATTACGCACGCAAGCAGTGATTTCTCAAGCATTGAAGGACCTTGGACATGCACAATCGGACAGGCAGCCACATTCTCAGCTCAGGATTTTTGTTGATTCTGTTGGCGGGGCAGGCAAATGGTCAAACCTGCTATGCTCCGGAGAGACCGTTTGTGCCGACCGATCCGCAAGATGTTCAAGAGTATCGCGATCTGATTGGTCGAGACTTCGAGAACTATATTGCCGACATCCAAAGTTACTTCAGATGCCTTGAAGAAGAGAGGGCGCGGGCCTTTGAGGAGGCACGAGAAGTCAGCCAGGAATATGGGAGATTTCTCCAAATTACTGGTGAATGAAAGGGACCCGAAGAGGTGAGATTTGTTGCAACCAAGTAGAAATGTCACCGGGTTTGCAAAGCAGAAGTGTGACCCTTGGCGCTGAGGTTGGCAAGGCTTAGCAGCCCGCTTATGTGAAGACTGCTTATTGCTTTGGCAAACATTACCGAGAAAATCATCCTTGGCAGAAAGTTTGCAGTATCAGCGGAAATTCTGGGAGCATAGGCGGTTACACATCTTTGCTACTTCGCCCGGACTAAAACTGTACCAGACTTTTCCGTTCGATGATGGCAGCAACGACGCTCATCGCCGCAAGCGCAGAGGTGCGTGGATTGTCCGGCAACCCCTTCCCGACAATCGAGAATTCCATGGTTCCAAATGTGCCAGATGCACTGACTTCGTGTGTATTTCCAGCCGCTTGTGGATCTGCGATCAGTTCGACCGTTGTGGCGTCTAGGCCAACACCGGCAAGCGCAACAGCGGCTGCAACGTTGGCGTTTTTTGGGTATGCAAGGGCGGCCTCGCGTGCGGTTCCGGAAAAATGCACGACAGCCTCGCGCCCCATGTTATCAAGATCAAGCAATTTCTCTGCAGGGGACCCGCGCCATCCGGCGGGCGGTTTACGTCCGCGATAACTCACGTGATCAATTCCACCAGTGGCCGCAGCACGCAAGACATCGAGCGACCCGAGTGCGCCGCTGGCGAGCTGCAACTTCGAGCCACCCTCCTTTGCTGCCGCTTCGAGCACATCCAGTACGGATTGGTCTGCCAAGGCACCAATTGATACAGTCAAGACATCAATTCCACGCCGCAAGGCATCAGGACCGTGTTCTTCGAGGCCTTGGTGCCCGGCACAGTCTACAAGCAATGACGTTCCAACCGGTAGTTCCGCGACGGAACTGACTTGCAAGACGCCAGTTTCGAGCGTTTCTTTTCCAGGCCGCACGATCTGGCAGGAGAGAGGATGATTTCGCGCGGCGCAACTTTGCAAAACGTATTGCGCCATCGCTCCGGCGCCAAGAATGGCAATGCTCATTTTGTTCTCCTGGTTCTTTCGAGTGAACGGAAACTGCATCGCAATCATCAGCCTCTAGGACGGCCGGAGTGCTTCCCGTGAAAATCGCACAAAAATTCTGGCTCGTCGCGCTACAAACCAATTTGCGCGATCACACGAAGACTATCAGTCATCGCCACTTGGCCAATCATCTGGAGGACGCCCACCTGTTAGGCGGGTAATCTCGGACGCTGCCTTTGCAACTGTTATGCCAAATTCTGGGATTTTTGCTTTGGTGAACCGGCTGTTTGGACCCGAGATGGACACAGCTGCAAGTGGCTGTTCATTTCGATCAAAGATGACGCCGCCAATACACGACATACCCAAGTATCGCTCTTCCTGATCTGCTGACCAACCCAGTTCGCGCGCTGCGGCCAGTTCGCTGAACAATGAGGTGGGCGAAATAATTGTGTGTTCTGTGAACCGCTCAAGACCCGAAATCTCTAACAAATTGCGAACCTGATCTTCGGGAATGGCTGAAAGAATTGCCTTTCCTGCCCCAGATGCGTGCATGGCAGTGCGTGTGCCAGGCGGAAAGAAGGCCCTGATTGGATTGGTTGTCTCGATCTGTCCAATGAAGACAACTTCGAACTTATCATGAACCGCTAGATTTGCCGTTTCGCCGGTCTCTTTCGCCAGCTTGCGCATGACCTTGCGTCCGACTTCGGTCAGTGTGCTTTGGCTCAGAAAGGAAGTACCGGTCCGATAGGCCTCGATGCCGATCATCCAGTCCTGCGTGTCTTCGTCATAGGCGAGGTAGTCGCATTTGTGCAATGTCGTCAGGATTTTATGGGCAGTGGCTGTCGGAATGCCCATGGAAAGGGAGAGATCGGATAACGTGGTGCGTCCCAGTTGCGAAACAGCCGTCAAAACGGCAAGTGCGCGCTCGACGGATTGCAGAGTTTCGGGAGTGCCATCGTTAAACGCAGACTTTGGCCTGCCACGTTTTCTCTTCTCTGGTTTCAACGGTGTTTCGTCCATGTGTGATTCCTACAATATTGGGCCCATCATGGCGACACATTTTTTGAAAGCTTGAATATGTCGCATTTTGGGGAAAACTTTTACTGAATATTTTCAGTGCTTTACGAAAAAAAAGATTTCGTGAAATTATTTTACGATAAAATTGCAAGGTTCTTGGGCGCTCCTATACTGAAGCCATTAGGCAGGAGGATGCACGATGTCAGATCAGAACCCAATCTTTATCCCGGGTCCCACGAATATCCCAGATCGGCTTAGGTTGGCCATGCAGGTCCAAACCAAGGACCACCGCGCACCTGATTTCGTCGAAACCTTTGCCCCTGTCCTTGAGGACACCAAGAAGGTATTTCGCACCAGCGAAGGCACGGTCATCACCTTCCCAGCAAGCGGCACCGGTGGTTGGGAAGCAGCGATTTGCAACACACTCAGTCCTGGCGACAAGGTTCTTGTCGCGCGGTACGGCATGTTCAGCCATCGTTGGATTGACCTATGCGATCGGCACGGACTGAACGTCCAGGTCATCGAATGCCCTTGGGGTAGCGGTGCACCGGCGGACAAGTTTGAGGCGGCCCTCTCCGCCGACAAGGCCCATGAGATCAAGGCCGTTCTTGTCACACACAATGAAACGGCCACAGGCGTCAAATCTGACATCGCAGCGGTACGCGCGGCCATGGATGCCTCCACTCATCCCGCGATGTTGTTCGTGGACTGCGTCAGTTCGCTCGGCTCAATGGACTTCCGAATGGATGACTGGGGCGTTGATATTGCGGTGGCTGGTTCCCAAAAGGGCTTTATGCTTACGACTGGTATGGCGATCCTTGGGGTCAGCCCCAAGGCGCTTTCGATGATGGAAACGGCACAGCTGCACCGCACCTTCTTTGATTTTCGCGATATGATGAAGGCCAATGCATCAGGCGGCTTCCCCTATACGCCGCCGTTGCAGTTGATCTACGGCATGCGCGAAAGCCTTAAGATGCTGTTCGAGGAAGGCCTCGACAATGTGTATGCCCGCCACCACCGGCTGGCCGAAGGTGTCCGCCGCGCCGTTGATGCCTGGGGGCTAAAGCTCGTGGCACAGTCACCTGAGCTTTACTCTGACACAGTCAGCGCAATTTTCGTACCTGACGGATTGGACAGTAACAAGCTGACGGATCAGGCCTTCAATGCCTATGGTGTCTCGTTTGGCGTCGGCCTTGGCGAGATGAACGGCAAAGCGTTCCGTATCGGGCACTTGGGCAGTTTGACAGATGTCATGGTTTTGTCGGGTCTTGCCACAATCGAAATGGCAATGGCCGATCTCGATTATCCAGTCGAACTGGGCAGTGGCGTGACGGCGGCGCAGGAATACTTCCGGACCAGCCGATCAACTGCTGTTCGCGCTGCTGCGTAGGGGGAAGACCATTGCTTGACATAAACTCTACTGGTCAGGATCTGGGCATTGATGATGTTCGTGAGGCGCATGCGCGGATCAAGCCATATATCCACAAGACGCCCGTGCTAACCTCAAGTTATCTGGATGAGCTTTCTGGCGCGACCATGTTCTTCAAATGCGAGAACTTCCAGAAAGCGGGCGCGTTCAAGGTGCGCGGCGCGTCGAATGCTGTTTTTGGGCTGACGGATGAACAGGCCAAGAATGGGGTGGCGACGCATTCGTCGGGCAACCACGCGCTGTCCTTATCTTATGCGGCTGGGCGACGTGGCATTCCGTGTCACGTCGTTATGCCGCGGACCGCACCGCAAGCCAAGAAGGACGCGGTGAAGGGCTATGGTGGGATTGTCACGGAATGTGAGCCATCGACAACCAGCCGCGAGGCGGTTTTTGCCGAAGTACAGGCCAGAACCGGTGCGGAATTTGTGCATCCCTATAACGACCCGCGCGTGATCGCGGGGCAGGGGACCTGTTCTTTGGAATTGATCGAAGAGATCGGTGATCTGGATATAGTTGTCGCCCCAATCGGCGGTGGCGGCATGATTTCGGGTACGTGCCTCACGTTGTCGAACCTTGCGCCGCATATCAAGATCTACGCAGCCGAACCGGAACAGGCTGACGATGCGGCCCGGTCCTTTCACGCAGGTCATATCATTGCCGACGATGCGCCAGTGACTGTGGCAGACGGCCTCAAGGTGCCACTGAAAGAGAACACCTGGCACTTTGTGTCGCAATTCGTAGAGGATGTGCTGACCGCCAGCGAGCAGGAAATCATCGATGCGATGAAGCTGACCTGGCAACGTATGAAAATCGTGATGGAACCCAGCTGTGCTGTGCCGCTGGCCGTCATTCTTAAGAACCCTGACATTTTTGCCGGCAAGCGGGTTGGCGTCATCGTCACTGGCGGCAATGTGGATTTGGATAAACTCCCGTGGATCACGGGCTGAGAAGGAGCAAAGATATGAATACGCGGGTAAAGCTGGAAGACTTCGAGGTAGGTTACGACATCCCGGCATCCATTGGCATGGATGAAGCTGATATCCAGACGCCCTCATTGGTGCTGGACCTTGATGCGCTGGAACGTAACATCAAGAAGATGGGTGATTACGCGAAATCACACGGCATGCGCCACCGCGTGCATGGCAAGATGCACAAATCCGTTGATGTAGCACTTTTGCAGGAAACCCTTGGCGGATCATGCGGTGTATGCTGCCAGAAGGTATCAGAAGCCGAAGTGTTCGCGCGTGGCGGCATCAAGGATGTGCTGGTCTCCAATCAAGTAACACAGCCCGAAAAGATTGACCGTCTGGCCCGCATCCCAAAACTGGGTGCCCGGGCCATTTGCTGTGTTGATGACATGGACAATATTCCAAACCTGTCCGCGGCTGCGGTCAAACATGGCACCCAGATCGAATGTCTGGTGGAAATTGACTGCGGTGCCGGACGCTGTGGCGTGACCACCACGCCACAAGTCGTAGAGTTGGCCAAAGCCATCGATGCCGCTGACGGCCTGAAATTCGCAGGCATTCAAGCCTATCAGGGCGCGATGCAGCATCTGGACAGCTATGAGGAACGCAAGGGCAAGACAGCCATCGCCATCGACATGGTCCGAGACGCGGTAGACACCCTGAAAGCCGAAGGGTTGGAATGCGATATCGTCGGCGGTGGCGGCACCGGGTCCTACTACTTCGAAGGCTCATCCGGTGTGTTCAACGAACTGCAATGCGGATCTTACGCCTTTATGGACGCCGACTATGGCCGCATCCTAGACAAGGACGGCAACCGGATTGACGAGGGTGAATGGGAGAACGCGCTGTTCATCCTGACCTCGGTGATGAGCCACGCCAAAGCGGACAAGGCGATCGTTGATGCCGGTCTAAAGGCGCAATCGGTCGACAGCGGGTTGCCAACGATCTTTGGCCGCACGGATGTCGAATACGTCAAATGTTCCGATGAGCACGGCGTCGTCGCAGACGCGCAGGGCGTATTGAAAGTGAACGACAAGCTCAAGCTCGTGCCGGGCCATTGTGACCCCACCTGCAACGTGCACGACTGGTACGTTGGCGTGCGTGGCGGCAAGGTCGAGACCCTCTGGCCCGTATCCGCACGTGGTAAAGCTTACTAAGCCGACACTTCCCCCCGGCTTTTGGGGCGCACCAAATTCTCCCATTGGTGCGCCTTTAGAGCAAAAATGAATGGATCAACTCGATGACCGCGAATGAGAAAACCGAGAACGAAGGCCTTCTGATTGTCAGCGAAGAGGTCTGTGCCCAGGTTGTCAGCCGCGCAGATTCCTTTGACGCGGTCGAGGCCGTTTTTGGCGCGATGGCGCGCGGTGATGCCTATAACTTTCCGGTGATCCGCGAGGCGATCGGCTATGCCGATGCGCTTTACGGGTTCAAATCGGGCTTTGACAAAGCGGGCAAGGCGCTGGGTGTTAAATCAGGCGGTTTTTGGCCGGGAAACATGGCAAAGGGCCTGACCAACCACCAATCCACGATCTTTCTGTTTGACCCGGACACTGGTCAACTCAAAGCGTTGGTGGGTGGAAACTATCTGACGGCGGTCCGCACGGCAGCTTCCTCGGCGGTGTCTATCGCGCATCTGGCGCGCAAGGACAGCAAGGTTCTTGGCATGGTCGGGGCGGGGCACCAATCCACATTCCAGGTGCGCGCTGCTGTTGAACAACGCGGCATCGAAAAGGTAGTCGCCTGGAATCCCCATCCTGACATGTTGCCGCGCCTTGGTGCGGTCGTCGAGGAATTGGGTCTGGCGTTTGAGGCCGTGACGCAAGAAGAGCTCTGCGCGCAGGCGGATGTGATTATCACCATTACGTCCGCGTTTGAGCCTTTGATCATGGCCGATTGGATCAAACCCGGCACGCATATCGCCTGCATGGGCACCGATACCAAAGGCAAGATGGAAGTCGATGCGGCAATCTTCGGCCGCGCGACCGCGTTCACCGATGAGATCGCGCAATCTATCAGTATCGGCGAGGCCCAGCATGCGATTGGCTCAGGGCTCATCCAGGAAACAGACATCACGCCCATCGGCGAAGTGATCAACCGCACGCATCCCGGTCGGAGCAGTGCCGAAGAAATCACAATTTTCGATGGCACCGGTGTCGGGCTTCAGGATCTAGCCGTGGCATCGGTAGCAGCCCGCGTTGCCGATAAAAAAGGACTTGCGACGCGGGTGGCGCTGTAGTGGCGAGAAAATGGAGAATAGAAACTATCACATGGTCGTAGCC
>JBAUHN010000341.1:0-1790 GCA_049680295.1 Sulfitobacter sp. | reverse complement strand
CACCGCGTGATGGGGGCGAAAGGGTTGACCGGTTTTTCCGGTGCTGGCGGCGTTGAGACCAAAGTAGCTTTGCTGCGGCATGAGGGGGCGGCAAGCCTGCTGATCTAGAACTATTCGCAACGTGGAGGTATTTTGCCCGCTTTCGACGGCAAACTAACGCTTTGGCGAGAACAAACCCGACTTACTACCACTTTGGGTCGTAAATTCCCCAAATCTATTTGAATTCAAGATAGATGCGACGCATGATCCTTTGCATAATTAAGAATCGAACTATTGGTGAAACTTATTGGATAATTATATACTTGGCGGAACTGTTCCGCAATTTTTGGACAACGAAACGCCCAACGCTTTGCACCGTTTCAGGCCCCTGACGGCCTGGCTGGATGCGCGGTATGACGCAGGTGTTGATCCGTATTCGAAATACACATCCTCGGCAATTGCCCCGACAATCCAGGCGCATGGGCGAAGGGGAGATCAGTTTCAGGGGGTGAATTTTGCGTCCCAGGAATATCTGAGCCTTTCGACCCACCCAAGGGTCATTGAGGCCGCCAAACAAGCGATGGACACCTACGGCGTTCATAGCGCCGGGTCTGCCGCTTTGATGGGCAACACACTTGCCTCGGTCGAGCTTGAGAAGAAAATAGCCGCGTTCACCGGCTTTGCAGATTGTACCCTTTTCCCAACCGGCTGGAGCGCTGGATACGGTATCATCAGAACTCTGGTCAGGCCTCAGGATCACGTACTTATTGATATTCTTTCGCACGCCTGCTTGCACGAAGGTGCACAGGCGGCCACAGGCAATGTTCTGGTTTATCCGCATCTTTCCAACGAAGGTGTTGAACGCAGGCTCAAGCGCATTCGCCAAAACGATGCCAAAAATTCCATTGTGGTTGTGACCGAATCGACATTCAGCATGGATTCTGATGTTCCTGACATTCCTGACCTGCAGGACATATGCCGGGCCTATGGCGCGACCTTGGTTGTCGATTGCGCCCACGACTTGGGTGCCATCGGTGAAACGGGCCGTGGGTACCTTGAAATACAGGATTGTATTGGCAGCGTTGATGTCCTGATGGGGTCATTTTCAAAGACATTTGCGTCCAATGGCGGGTTTGTTGCGACCAATGCCAAGGAACTTAAATTAGGTATTCGATATACATGCGGTCCACACACGTTTTCCAACGCAATGTCGCCGGTAAATGCGGCCACGGTCGGAACCTGTTTTGACATTGTTGATTCCAAAGAAGGGGCATTACTGCGGCGCAAGCTGATGAGCAATATTATCCTGATGCGGCGGCTGCTGCGGGCGGAAGAATTTGAAATTCTGGGCAAGGAAAGTGCGATTGTGCCCGTCATCCTTGGGTCAAATGCAATGTCTCGGCTTATTACAAAGTACACAATGGAAAGCGGGGGCATCGTAAATTTGATCGAATATCCGGCGGTCTCGAAAAATACCTGCCGGTTGCGGCTTCAGGTGATGGCCAACCATACCGAAGACCAAATCGGTCAGTTTGTGAAAATTCTGACGCAAGCACGCGCGCGTGCACAGGCAGAACTGGCATAGGTCAACCACGTCGGTTCATACGTGATGAATGGCGATAGCCCCTAGTCTTCCTTGCGCGGAAAGGCCTGTTGTACCACCCCTGCAAACAGCAGATAAATGCTGGTGGCGATCAACCCCCAATGTGCCCAGCTTTGCGGGTGAAAATCCACCCATGCCGCCCAGCCTGCAAAGAACGTCCATGCCAGCGCGATCGGCAAAGTCAACGTCCGCCAGCGTTCTGTCCGAA
>JBAUHN010000340.1:0-5106 GCA_049680295.1 Sulfitobacter sp. | reverse complement strand
ATGTAAACGCGGGTGCCGCCCGGCAAGAGGTCGCGAAAATCCTCTATCTTTTCGGCTGTGCGCGGCATCACTTCAATCGAATAATCCTGCAAGAATGCTTCGATTTCAGGGGTCGGCAAAGCAGGTGTCGCGGGTTGCTTTTTCCTAAAGTTTAACAGGGCCATAGGGCACGTCCTTTATGGGATGTAGGCGGCAGTTGTGTCGGGCCAGGTCAGGCCCAGCCGTCATTGTCTATCAACGTCTTGATGCGGGCGCGGTCATAGTCGGCTTCGATCTTGGCGGCCTGTTCGTCTGCAATCGTGTCGGGATCGCCATCGACCTCAAAGGGGGCCGCTTTGCGCCATTCGGCAAGATAGGCATCGGTATCTTCGGCGCCGATCTTCATGGCGGCGCGGTCGATAGCCTGTTCAAACCGTTCTGTCAGCTGACGTTTCGATCCACGCCGTCCTTTTCCGACAATCACCTGAGCCGGGATGTCGCGCCAGTATACTATGGTTACGTCGGGCATGGGCTGATTCCTATTTTTTTACTGTCTAACGGCTGATCCCGCCCGCGCGCTGCCGTTTTTCGACGAAAAGCAGTGCATCCGCGACGCTGACCAATATGAGGTTTAGGACACAGACCTATAAATGGCACCCCTCTGGTTTGATAAATTTCTTCTGAGCAGAAGCCATGGCTATATTAATGTGTCTTTGTGCTGGCGCTTGCGCCGGGCCAGTACAAAGATTACCTTGGTCCCAACTCGAAATGAAAGGCGCATATCATGGCGCCACAGCGTCCCAAAGGTGCGGGCGTGCTCGACAATAAAATGGCTCAGAGCCCCGCGCCGGCTAAGCCTCGCTCCACCGAGCTTTATGCTGCGTTGGATCTGGGTACGAACAGTTGCCGCATGTTGATCGCCCAGCCCAAGGGCAGCGGTTTTCATGTGGTCGATAGCTTTTCCAAGTCTGTCCAATTGGGCGCAGGGCTGGAAAAAACCGGGCGTTTGTCGCGCGGATCCATGTCGCGCACCATTCAGGCATTGCGCATTTGTCAGCAAAAGCTGCGGCACAACAAAGTGCGTCGCATGCGACTGGTCGCGACCGAGGCCTGTCGGCGGGCGCTGAATTCGCAGGAATTCATCAACCGGGTACAGCGCGAAACCGGTCTCAAGCTAAAGATCATCAAGCCGGAAGAAGAGGCCCAGCTTGCAGTGATTTCCTGCGCGCCGCTGGTCAACCGCAAAACCGAAAACCTGCTGGTTGTCGATATCGGCGGCGGGTCGACCGAATTGGTCTGGATCGACATCAGCGCCGTGCCGAAAAAAGACCGTGCGCGGTCAATCATGCGCCTGCACGCCGGGTTTTCGCCGATGGACAATGATATCCCTTCAGCGCGGGTGGTGGATTGGATCAGCGTGCCTTTGGGCGTGGCCACATTGCGTGATCAGTTCAACGATGTCGAAGATGATTCAGCCCGCTTTGCGCTGATGAGTTGGTTTTTTGAGGAAAACCTGACCGATTTCGCCCCCTATCACGACACCCAGCGGCAAGAGAAATTTCAGATTGTCGGGACCTCGGGCACTGTGACCACCGTGGCGGCCAGCCATTTGGGGCTGCGGCGTTACGATCGGACCAAAGTCGACGGGTTGCGGATGACGTCAGACCAGATAGATACGGTGATCCGGTCCTATCTGGCGATGGGGCCTGCGGGGCGCCGGGCTGATCCGCGCATCGGGCAGGACCGTCAGGCGCTGATTATGTCAGGGGCCGCAATTTTGCAGGCTTTGATGCGATGCTGGCCGACCGACCGTCTGTCGGTTGCGGATCGCGGTTTGCGCGAAGGCTTGCTATACGCTCAGATGAGCGCGGATGGCGTTTTGGAAGATGGTGACTACTGATGGCCAAGACCCCTGATGGCAAAAACACTTCTGGACGCGGTCAGCGCGACCTGAAGGTCAAGGTGAAATCCGCACGCGGGCGCAAGCTCAGTTCGACCCGGTGGTTGCAGCGGCAGTTGAATGACCCTTATGTCAAACGCGCGCAGGCCGAAGGGTACCGCGGGCGGGCTGCCTATAAGATATTGGAACTGGACGATAAATATCGGTTTTTAGTGCCTGGCGCCCGGATCGTCGATCTGGGCTGCGCACCGGGGGGGTGGTGTCAGGTCGCCGTAAAACGCGCCAACACATTGGGTGAAAAACCCAGCAAAGCCATCGGCACAGTATTGGGCATTGACCTGCAAGAGATGGAGCCGATTGCCGGCACCACGCTATACCAGTTGGATTTCATGGCGGACGACGCCGATATTCAGGTGCGCGAATGGCTGGGCGGCAAGGCCGATGTGGTGATGTCAGATATGGCGGCGTCCAGTTCCGGTCACAAACAGACCGATCACATGCGCATCATCGCGCTCTGCGAAGCGGCGGCATATTTTGCCTTTGACGTGCTGGAAGACGGCGGCACATTTGTTGCCAAAGTGTTGGCGGGTGGCGCTGAGGGGGATTTACAAAAACTGCTCAAACAGCGCTTTACCAAAGTCGCAAATATTAAGCCTCCGGCGTCACGGGCCGACAGTTCCGAGAAATTCGTTGTGGCAACTGGTTTTCGCGCGGTGCAGCCGGACAAATCTGAATAAGATTAACCATGGGTCAGACCTTAGGATCAGAGCCCTAAAGGCCGCGCCGAATATTTTGTGCAAAACCTCAGATGCGTGGCGTCAAAGACTGTAATGCTGCCATCTGCATCTTATGGGTATCTTCGGCTGAGACATTGGTAAAGTCGTGCTGTTGCAGCCGCGTGGTTGCGTCTTGGGCACAAAGTTCCTGTCTGAGGAGTTCAAAAAGCCGTGCGTGACGAAATTCGGATTCTGTTTGAAATTGAAATTGTATCATAACTCATTACCGTTGTTGTTTGCTCGTTAACGACTAATCCCGGAATAAGGCAGTCTCGGGGCTGGAACAGGGCGAGGCGGAGTCTTTTTCGCAACTTATTTTGGAATGAGAGGGTCGCGGATGTCTCCGTTTTCCGGGATGGCTTTGGGTCCGATGGCCGCAGCATAAAGCGGCCATTCAAGGGCAGGATCGATATTGGCGGCCATGGCGACGCGGTAATCTTCAAAACCGCCAATCGGGCAGCATCCCAGATCGGTCGCGGCAGCGCCCAATGCGATGTTTTGCACCACATGCCCGGCCTCCATCAGCAAAAATCTGTAGGCACGCTCGGTATAGCGCTCTGCCACCGCGTCGGGTTGGGCGGTCAGCGTCAGGATCGCCGCAGCCTGTGCAACATAATCTTGTTGCAGGTATATTTGCGCAAGTGCCGGGTCGGTTGGCAGGGCGGCACAGGCGGTCAAACTGTGCCGGGTCGGATCATAGCGGTAAATGGCGGGATGCAGACCAGCGACATTTCGGACGAACACAAGAACGGACAAAGCATATAACGCACTGGCAGAGGGGACAGGCCGTTCGGCAAGGTCGTGGTCCATTGTGCGCACATGCCCGCGAATGCCGTAGCCAAAGGCCAGCAACATGGACAATGCCGCCAGATCCAGCGGTGCGTCGGTGGCAAAGTTCCGGCACGAGACGCGCGCGGCAATGCAGTCGGTCAGTTTCGCATCTGGCCAATCGGGTGCAGGCAACGCCACGCTGTGGGGATGAACAGGGATGGGGGCGGTCTGATCAACCGTCCAGTCATGGCGCCCACCGGCACGGTGAAATTCTGAGATTGCAGTCATCGCTGGGGTCACGACAAAATTCCTGTTCTATACTAGGGGAAAGGGTGCGGCGTCTTGCAAAGCTGGTCAACCGACAAAGGCGTCGCGCGCAGGCCCGCGCGCACCGGTGCATGCCGCATGCGGGCGCCGCCGAAATGCGGCCAGACAGCATCAAAGTTCATCGGATAAGTCCCCGGTATCAGGCATTTGACTGTATGCAGCCCAAGGGCTGCAATTTCAGGCGCGGTCAGATCAACGATCAAAACCTCCAACTCTTGGGCCGTGATCGCAGACACAAGATCGCGGACATGTTGTCCGGGGGCAATCTGCGCGTTTTGCTGCCCGGCAAGGTCAAGCGCCTCTGTGTCCGTTTTCCACCATACATCCAGCAACGGGACCGTCTGATGTTGTGCGAAAAACAGGCCATGCGCGGTTTCATCGCGCAAATCCGCAGGGTCACCAGCCGGGGCCGCGCCTGCGTGGGTGAGCGCGCTGTGATGGACGTTCAGCCAATTTGCTGTCAGCTCTGTCAGCGCCTTTTCGCAAGCCTTTTGTGGCGACATTGCAGCGGCGGCTGATATAACGGTTGCCGGGTGCGCGCGATTGCCGGACCGGGCTATCGCAATTGCCACCGGCACCCCAAAATCCAGCGTGATCAGGCCGACGCGGACCTCGATGTCGCAGCGCGCAAACACCTCTTTGACGGCGGCCAGGGTTTTGTCACCCTGCAACGATACAGGCTGCAAGGGCAGTTGATTGGCCCTGGCGATCATAAAGCTGTCGCGCTCGATCACTTCAAGCATGGCTGACAACACGGCCGCTTCAATCGAGGCCCCGGCCGCAAAGCCGCTGATCATAGGATAATCGTTCGGCGGCTCGGCGATTTTGGGTGAATAGGGGACAAATACCCGCGATGCAGGCACCAGCACAGGTTTTTTCGTGCTGAGCGCCGTGGCCCAGACCCAGGTTTGCGCGGTGTCGTCGGCCATAGGCGCGTAGGGAAAATCGGGTTGCGATTTGGAGGCGGCGTCAAACAGATCAAACGCCTTCGGGCGGATCGCTTTTTGCGGCATGTGGTCCCAGCGCGCATGCACACAGGCCGCTGGATCGAACTGAGTGGCGCATCCGCGTTCAATTGCTTCGCCAAGCGCTGCGGCGCGTGCGGCACGCGCGTCAAGTTCATTGCCGCCACATCGCAGTATTGGCATTCCGCTTTTGTGCCAGCCGGGGTCCGCCAGTTCGGCCACCGCATGTTTTATAGCGGGCAACCCACTGTCAAAATCCAACGATGTCAGGCTTTTTATTGGCCCGGTAACCGGATCGACCAACTGGTTCTCAATCCGCAGAATATGTTCCATATCGGGAAAGGTTTTCTCATTTATGGTCAATATCTTAGGCGCGAAGTAAGGCGCG
>JBAUHN010000339.1:0-11413 GCA_049680295.1 Sulfitobacter sp. | reverse complement strand
CCGCATAATCCTGTGCGGGGCCACGATCTGAATTTTTGGAGGGTTTATTCGTCGCCTTTAAGCGCCGCACCCAAGATGTCGCCAAGCGATGCGCCACTGTCAGAAGAGCCATATTGTTCCACGGCTTCTTTTTCTTCTGCGATTTCGCGGGCCTTGATCGACACGCCCAAGCGACGGGTCTTGTTGTCGACGTTGGTGATGCGTACGTCAACCTTGTCGCCGACGCTGAACCGGTCAGGGCGCTGTTCGGCACGATCACGTGACAGATCAGAGCGGCGAATGAAGGATTTCATGCCCTCATACTCCACTTCGACGCCACCGTCTTCGATGGCTGTCACGTTCACAGTTACGATCGAGCCACGTTTGACGCCGCCCACGGCTTCGGCGAATTTATCGCCACCGACACCTTTGATCGACAGGCTGATGCGTTCCTTTTCAACATCCACTTCGGAAACAACGGCCTGAACCATATCGCCTTTGCGGTAGTTCTGGATCGCTTCTTCGCCCCGTTCATCCCATGACAGATCGGACAAGTGAACCATGCCGTCGATGTCGCCTTCGAGGCCAACAAACAGACCGAATTCGGTGATGTTCTTGACTTCGCCTTCGACTTCTGTGCCCTCGGGGTGAGTTTCTGCAAACACTTCCCACGGGTTGCGCATGGTCTGTTTCAGACCAAGGCTGACGCGGCGTTTGGCACCGTCGATTTCCAGCACCATAACTTCGACTTCCTGAGAAGTTGAAACGATTTTGCCGGGGTGGACGTTTTTCTTGGTCCAGGACATCTCGGACACGTGCACCAGACCTTCAACACCTGGTTCCAGCTCAACAAATGCGCCGTAGTCGGTGATGTTGGTCACACGGCCAGTGTGCGAAGATTCCAGCGCGTATTTGGCAGCTACCAGATCCCATGGATCGTCTTGCAATTGCTTCATGCCAAGGCTGATGCGGTGGGTTTCTTTGTTGATCTTGATGACCTGCACCTTGATCGTCTCACCAATCGCCAGAATTTCCGACGGGTGGTTCACACGGCGCCATGCCATGTCGGTGACGTGCAGCAATCCGTCGACACCGCCCAGATCAACAAACGCACCGTATTCGGTGATGTTCTTGACCACGCCGTCGACTTCCTGACCTTCGGTCAAGTTGCCAATGACTTCGGCGCGCTGCTCAGCACGGGATTCTTCCAAGATCGCACGACGTGACACAACGATGTTGCCCCGACGGCGATCCATTTTCAGAACCTGGAAAGGTTGTTTCAGACCCATCAATGGGCCCGCGTCGCGCACAGGGCGCACATCAACCTGAGAGCCGGGCAGGAACGCAACGGCACCACCCAGATCAACGGTAAAGCCGCCTTTGACACGACCAAAGATTGCGCCCTCAACGCGCTCTTCGTCGGCATAGGCTTTTTCCAGACGATCCCAGGCTTCTTCACGGCGGGCCATTTCACGCGAAATGACAGCTTCGCCACGCGAGTTTTCGACCTGACGCAAGAATACCTCAACCTCATCGCCGACTGCGATTTTGGGGGATTCACCGGGATCTGCGAATTCTTTAAGTTCAACGCGGCCTTCCATTTTGTAGCCGACGTCGATGATGGCCTGTCCCGCTTCGATTGCGATGACTTTGCCTTTGACAACTGTGCCCTCTTCGGGCGTGTCCATTTCGAAGCTTTCGTTCAACAGTGCTTCGAAGTCTTCCATTGAGTTAGATTGAGCCATGTAGCTTGTGGTTTCCTTGTGCTTTTTGATTCTGGCCGTGCGGTTGTCTCCGCCGGTCTTGGGTTGATATTGGCCGATAAACGCAAACAAAGAAGGGCCGGATGGAACCGACCCTGCCCGTAAATTTACGCCCGAAACTGTTACCGTCCCTTCGACAATCGCGCGTATATGCCAAGCTGTTGCTGCGTGCAAGTCTATTGCGGCAGCGGGCGCCAGCGCTAAAGTTCCTGCCCTTTCTTGCGCAGCTCTTCCAGCAGATCCTGATAAATACCACTGCTGTCACCGCCGCCAAAGACCTCAGCCCCACCCGAATAGCTTTGGCCGTAGGTGCGCGCGACGTTGATGGTTTGAACAAGGGCCGACAGCAGTTGATCCTTTTCCAGTGGCGACAACGGGTGGATAAACACGCCCCAAAGTTTGCCCTGCGCCAGGGCATAGCGCGCATCAAGCGCGGTATCAAAATTGGCCTGCATCAGGCGTTGTAATTCCTCTGCATCCAGCCCATCGGCGGACCGGATCGGGACCATTGCGCGCATCCGGTTGGCCCGTGCATCGGCAATGACGACAATCGGAATGTCATCAATGGTAAATTCGATCGCCGGGCCGCGCGGTGTTGCATCCGGATCAATGGTCAGAATGATCTCACCTAATCGCTGCATCGTCATCGGGGGCTCGGACGCTGGAATATTGGTACTTTGCGCCAAAAGAGGTGACGCAAAAAACGAAATGACCAAAAACAAGGCGAAAGACCGCATCGGAAAACCCTTTCAAACAGAGGCATTGCCGATCACACTAACGCCAAGACGCTTCACACGCCACGCACCCTTTGGTGAAGTTTGCTGCGTTGACGCGGTAGAATTGATGTTCAGGCGGGCAGTAAATCTTCAATCGCCTTGATCGCCTCGGCAACCGCGTCTGCAATCGACATATGGGACGTATCTAAGACGATGGCATCCTGCGCAGGTTTTAACGGCGCTGCAGCGCGGTCCTGATCGCGGGCATCGCGTTCCAGAACATCGGCCAGCACCTCGGAGAGCGAGATGTCGTGGCCTTTTTCTACCAGTTCCTTAAACCGCCGGGTTGCGCGAATATCTGCGCTGGCGGTGACATATAACTTCGCTTCTGCATTGGGGCAAATGACTGTGCCGATGTCGCGGCCATCCAGCACTGCGCCGCCTGACCTGCGCGCAAATGCGCGCTGAAAATCCAGCAGCGCCGCACGCACCTCCGCCATGACCGCCACCCGGCTGGCAGATTGCGCAACCTCGGGCGTGCGCAACCTTTCGCCGTCCAAGTCTTCGGGCTGCAATGTCGTGGCGGCGGCCAGCGGGTCACTGCCGGCCAAAACCTTGGCCCCGACCGCGCGGTAGAGCAATCCGGTATCGAGATGCGCAAAGCCGAAATATGCCGCGACAGCCGTCGAAATCGTGCCTTTGCCGGCAGCGGCCGGACCATCAATTGCTATGGTGAACCGGTCGGTCACGGGTTGGTCCGTACAACCTGCGCCCCAAGCTCCTTCATCAATGGCTCGAATATCGGAAACGACGTGGCAATCGGGCCGCCATCATCTACATGCACCGGGTTTTGCGCGGCCATGCCGAGGATCAAAAAGGACATCGCAATCCGGTGATCAAGATGGCTGGCGCAGGTCGCCCCGCCCGGCACGTTACCATGGCCCAGACCCGTGACAATCCACCAATCGGGGCCATCCTCGACTTCGATCCCGTTGGCGCGCAGGCCGGTGGCCATGGCGTCAATCCGGTCGCTTTCCTTGACGCGCAATTCCTTGACGCCGCGCATGATTGTTTGGCCGCTGGCAAAGCTCGCGACAACCGACAGCACCGGATATTCGTCGATCATGCAGGCGGCGCGTTCAGGTGGCACTTCGATGCCTTTCAGGTCTGGCGAAAACCGGGCGCGCAAATCGGCCACCGGTTCGCCGCCCTCCGTACGCTCGTTTTCATAGCTCAGATCAGCGCTCATTTCACGCAGCGTAGTGAACAGGCCCGAACGCGTCGGGTTCAACCCGATCCCCGGCACCAGAACGTCGGACCCCGGCACAATCAATGCTGCGCAAACCGGAAAGGCGGCCGAGGACGGATCCCGCGGCACGTCGATCTTCTGCGGCGTCAGTTCAGGCTGTCCGGTCAAGGTAATAACGCGGCCCTGATCGGTGTCTTCGACCGTAATCTCGGCACCAAATCCGGCAAGCATACGTTCGGTGTGATCGCGGGTTGCTTCGGCTTCGGTCACCACTGTTTTCCCGCGCGCGTTCAGACCCGCAAGCAGCACCGCAGATTTCACCTGCGCAGAGGGCACAGGCACAGTGTAATGCACCGGCAGCGCGTCTTCTGCGCCGACAAGGGTCATCGGCAACCGCCCCCCCTCGCGGCCATAGCTTTGGGTGCCAAACAATGCCAACGGGTCGGTCACCCGCGCCATCGGACGCCCGTTCAGGCTGGCGTCGCCGGTGAATGTCGCGGTAATAGGCGAGGTCGCCATCGCCCCCATGATCAGCCGAACGCCAGTGCCGGAGTTGCCGCAATCAATGACGCCTTCCGGCTCGGCAAAGCCGCCAACACCAACGCCATGAACGCTCCAGTTTCCGCCACCGTTGTCGATGACTTCCGCACCAAAGGCCCGCATCGCGCGGGCGGTATCCAACACATCCTGACCTTCCAATAGCCCGCTGATCGTTGTCTCGCCCACACTCAACGCACCAAGGATCAATGCCCGGTGCGATATGGACTTATCCCCCGGCACCTGCGCGGTTCCTTGCAAGGCTCCGCAGGGGTTTGAAGTCATGGGAATAGGCGCGCCGTGGCTGGACATCTGAAAATCTCGGGTGCTTGGAAACAGGGTGGTGCAGGATTAACCCCTTGGGCGATGAGCGTCCAGCGTAAAGCTAAACGCGGACATCCGGGGCTAAGTTCTGCGGAACGTCAGGTAATGCGGCACCCGGCCTTCGCGCAGAGCTTTTTGTTCGTAGCGGGTTGATATCCAGTCGGGCCAAGCAACACGCCAGTCGGCGGGGCCATTTGCCAGCCATTCAAACCCATGTTTTGGCACTTCTTCCAGCGTTTGGCGTACATAGTCGGGAATATCTGTTGCCACACGGAATATTGCGCCGGGCTTCAGGGCGCGGTGCAGCGGGGCGAGATGTTCTGCGGTGACAAAGCGGCGGCGGTGGTGGCGCGCCTTGGGCCATGGGTCGGGATACAGCAAAAACGCGCGGTCGATGGATGCGTCGGGCAGTACGTCAAACATGTCGCGCACGTCGCCGGGAAAAACCGCCAGATTGCCGACCCCTGCCCGTCTTATTTTACCCAACAGCATGGCAACGCCGTTGATATATGGCTCACATCCAATGATGCCGACGTCGTTGTGGGCCGCGGCCTGATGCACCATGTGTTCACCACCACCAAAGCCAATCTCAAGCCAGACAGGTTTGCCGTCAAACCGCGCCGCCAGATCAAGGGGCACACGGGTCGGGTTGACATCCCAATCGACAGCCCCGGGCGACAAGGCCTGCAAATCCTCGGCAATATAGCTACGCTGGATTGGCTTAAGCGTCTTGCCTTTCAGGCGCCCATAAAAGTTGCGTCTTGGGCGGTCGGGATGAGGGCGATGCCGTTGTGTCATGGCGCGCGGTTTATCCGGGGCGAACGCGGGTGGCAACGGGGTTTACGCACCCGCACTTGGCCGCGAGGAAATTCCGTCAAACCAGCGCCGGGTTGCGGTGTTGCCCTCGGGTATACGAGTACGGATGACGCGCGCGAAATCGACAAAGACAAAGCCGGTAATATCGGCCAGCGAAAACCTGTCACCGGCCAGATAGGGGCTGTCTGTCAGGCGCGCTTCCAGCAGCGCAAAGAAATCGGCGACACGCGCCATGGCCCGATCAGCCAACGCCGGGATTTGTTCGAAATTACGCGGGCCGGGCAAGGCGCGGTCTTTCATCGCGGGACTGCTGTTGCGAAACGCCTCGCCGATGGGCACGGCACCTTTTTGTTCGCAAATGGCGTGCCACATGGCGACAAGCGCCTTTTCCTCGGGCGTGACCCCCATCAGTGGTGGCTTGGGCCAGCGCGCCTCGATGTAGGTTGAGATGGCGGTATTTTCGGTCAGGGTCAAACCGGTGTCCGTGACCAGCACCGGCAACGTGGCATCCGGATTGATGACGCGAAAAGCGTCCGACAATTGCTCTGACCTGGCGATGCTAATGTCGTGGGTTTCAAAATTCAGGCCTTTTTCGGCAATAAACATGCGCGCGCGGCGCGGGTTCGGCGCGGTTGAGCAATCGTAAAAGATCATGGCGGGGTCCTGACATGCAACGAAAAAAGCGCGCCCCTTTTGGGGGACGCGCCTTTATCTTGAATGAGGTCTGAGTTTGGGTCAAACGGCCTTTTTCAAAGCCTCGATCAGATCGGTTTTTTCCCAGCTAAAGCCACCATCCGCGTCGGGTTCGCGGCCAAAGTGGCCGTAAGCAGCCGTGCGTGCATAGATCGGGCGGTTCAGTTGCAAATGCTCACGAATGCCGCGCGGGGTCAGGTCCATGATCTGGTCGATGGCCTTTTCGATGGCGGCATCATCAACGTCGCTGGTACCGAATGTGTCGCAATAGATCGACAAAGGTTTCGACACGCCAATCGCATAGCTAAGCTGGATGGTGCATTTATCCGCCATGCCAGAGGCCACAACATTTTTTGCCAGATAGCGCGCGGCATAGGCCGCCGAGCGATCCACTTTGGTCGGATCTTTACCTGAAAACGCACCGCCGCCATGGGGGGCCGCACCGCCATAGGTGTCGACAATGATCTTGCGGCCGGTCAAACCTGCGTCCCCGTCCGGTCCGCCGATCACAAAAATGCCGGTTGGGTTGACGTGCCATTTGGTGTCGGCGGTGATCCAGCCCTCAGGCAGGACTTCGGAAATGTAGGGTTCAACAATCGCGCGGATATCTGCGCTGGTCTGTCTTTCGTCCGAATGCTGCGTGGACAGCACGATGGAACTGACGCCGACAGGTTTGCCATTCTCGTAGCGTACAGACAGCTGGCTTTTGGCATCAGGGCGCAAGGTCGGCTCGGTGCCGTCTTTGCGCACTTCCGCCAACCGGCGCAATATGGCGTGGGAATACTGGATCGGCGCGGGCATCAGCTCAGCCGTTTCATTCGAGGCATAGCCAAACATTATGCCCTGATCGCCTGCGCCTTCGTCTTTATTCCCAGAGGCATCAACACCTTGGGCAATATGGGCAGATTGTTCGTGCAGCAGGTTGGTTATCTCGCAGGTCGCGTGGTGGAACTTGTCTTGCTCATAGCCGATGTCCTTGATGCAAGCGCGCGCGATATCCTCGATGCGGCCCATATAATCCTTGAGCTTGGATTTGTCGGCAAGCCCTACTTCGCCGCCAATCACCACGCGGTTTGTGGTGGCAAAGGTTTCTGCGGCAACGCGGGCTTCGGGTTCTTCATTGAGAAATGCGTCAAGCACTGCGTCAGAAATACGGTCGCAGACTTTGTCAGGATGGCCCTCGGAAACGGATTCCGAAGTAAAAGTAAAATTGTTACGGGACATTATTTTTGCTCCAATGCAATGTTCCAGCGCCACGTCAGGAAGCCGTTGCGGCGCAATCAGGCGGATTTACGCGGCGAACGGTCTTTGGTCAATTGTTAATTGCGCTTGCGTGTTCCCTTGGTTGACCATACGGCGGCAACCGCCAGGACCAGCGCAAGCCACACAGCCAGCGGCCCGTCGCCGGTTCGGCTGTAAAGCGTCGGCGCCAATGGTTTGGGCAAGGGCGCGTCAACAAATCCCATTTCCCCCAGTGCCAGTGCGTGGGTGACACGTCCCCGCGGGTCGATCATCGCAGAAATCCCGGTGTTGGCAGAGCGCATCAGCGGCAAACCTTGCTCAATCGCGCGCATCCGGGCTTGGGCAAGGTGTTGCTGAGGGCCTGCGTCCTTGCCGAACCACGCATCATTGGTCACCTGGACTATGAAATCCACGCGCCTCGGGGCGGCGTTTACGTCCTGCGCAAAGACCGCTTCGTAACAGATCAGCGGCAATGCCAATCCAAGTTTGCCCAAGCTCAGCACCTGCGCGCCGGGGCCTTTCGCATAGCCTGCACCATCCTCGGCTGCCAGGCCTTTTAGGCCAAATTTCCCTAAAATACCGGCCATCGGGATGTATTCTCCGAAAGGCACGATGTGATGTTTGTCGTAGGTTTGTGACACTGTCCCACCGGGTTCCAGCACCGCCAGGGAATTGAAACGGTTCAGACCTTCGCGGCGCAGAACGCCGAATACCAGGGGTGCGGTTCCGGCGGCGACGGACATTTGCGCTAACGAGGGGGCTGCATCATCAAGTTGCCATGGAATTGCAGTTTCAGGCCAGACCACAAGATCCGGTGTCATCCCAGCCTCGGCTGGCGGTGCAGTTGTCAGGGACAAGTGCCGATCAAAAAATGCCAACAACTTTTCACTTTGCCATTTTTCGGTCTGATCGATGTTGGGCTGCACCAGCCGCACGGTAAAACCCGTCACTTCGGACGGGGCAGCGCGGGGCGGCACCAAAATCAATATACTGACCGAAATCAGAACGGCACTTTGCGCCAACCGCAGCGGCACACGCCCTGTGCGCAAAGCCGGAAAAGACAAGACCCATGCGGTCGCGCACAACCACAGCATTGCGCCATGCGGTCCAAACCATGCCAGAATTTGCCCTGCCATGCCGTTTATCAGCGCCTGCGACGGCGAGGCCCAGGGAAAGCCGGTAAAAACATAGGCGCGCAACATCTCGGCAGCCGTCCAGGTCAGAACCAGCGGCCAAGTACGCGACGACAACCGCCGGGCGGCCCAGAACGCCAACCCCCAAAACAGTGCCAATCCCGCACTAAGGAACAACAAAGCAAAGGGAGCCATCCACGCATAACGATCTGCATCAACTTGGAACGGGTGCAGTATCCAGACCAAAGCCAGTGCAAAATACCCAAATCCAAACGACCAGCCGGTAAACGCCGCCCGCATTGGCCGCGATTGCCGGCGCATCATTACAAAACCCATGATCAGCGCCAAAAGCATCACCAGCGGGTTATCAAAGGGCGCTTGTCCAAATGCGGCAAAAACACCGATAACAAAGGCCACACAGGCCTGCCCCCAGACCGGCAAACGCGGAAACCATCCCCAGACCTTGCTGGTGCTGGCGGCCTTTTGGGGGGGCGGTGCTGGCTGGTTCATATCCTCACCAGCCGCTGACTTTAGGCGGTGCGCGCATCGGTACGCACCCGCAGCCTTTTGATCCGGCGCGGATCGGCATCAAGCACCTCGAATTCTGGTCCATCAGGATGCACGACAACCTCGCCGCGCGCAGGCACGCGACCCGACAGCATGAAAACCAAACCGCCCAAAGTGTCGATTTCCTCTTCGTCGACGTCGTCGTGATCGGTCAGTGAATGCCCAATCTCGGCCTCAAAATCACCCAGCGGTGTTTTGGCCAGCGCCAGATAGCATCCCGGTTTTTCAAGCGTCCAATACAGGCCCTCGTCGATATCATGTTCGTCTTCGATTTCGCCGATAACCTGTTCGATCAGATCCTCGATTGTCACCAGCCCGTCAACGCCGCCGTATTCATCAATCACCAAGGCCATATGTCGACGCTCGGCCTGCATTTTGGTCAGCAAGACACCAATGGTCATTGAAGGTGGCACATACAAAAGCGGGCGCAGCATGGCGCGCAAATCAAAGTCGGGCGCATCACCGTTGAACCCGTGGGTCAATGCCAGATCCTTGAGATGCGCCAGGCCAACCGGCGTATCTATGGTGCCTTCAAACACCGGAAGCCGGGTCAAACCGCTGTCTTTGAAAACGCTGACCAATTCATCAAGCCCGGTTGAAACCGGCACGGCGACAATATCCGCAAGCGGGATCGCGACGTCTTCGACGCGCATCCGGTGCAGGTTGATCATCCCATGTGTCGTGGGGCGCTCAACAATCAATGCGGTCCCCGGTTCTTGCGACCCGTCCCCTTCAGATGGGCTGAGGGCGCCAATAACGCGGGATAGAAACCCGCCAGATTTTTCAGGTGTTTCGAGGTCTTTTTCAGTCTCGTTTATCAGTGGCGCGCCACGCGCCGCTGCAGATGATCCGTCCGTATCGCCCATTCGGTCCTGTCCTAGGGTAGTGGCAGATCACTCTGCCTATTGATCTATATATGGGTTATCAATGCCCAATTTTCCAAGTATTTCCGTCTCGATCCCTTCCATGAGTGTGGCATCAGGGTCACGAATGTGGTCATAGCCCAATAGATGCAACACCCCGTGAACGATCAAATGCGTCACGTGGCCGTCCATGGGCCTACCTGCCGCCGCCGCTTCGCGGGCGCAAGTGTCAAACGAAATTGCGATGTCGCCAAGCGATATTGCGCCCGTGGGGTCGGGTTCTGGCCCCTGCGGTGCGTCGCCTGCTTTTTCGGCGGATAAATCAACCTCTGGCCAGCTTAGCACGTTTGTCGCGGCTGATTTGTCGCGAAATTCACCATTCAGAACCGCGATGCGGTCGTCATCGCAGGCCAAAACGCTGATCTCGACGAAAGACGGGTCCAGGTTCAGATGCGCGAGTACCGCAAGCGTTGCCGCTTGTGAAATCTCTTCGATATCAAGCGATTGCCACCGATCATCTTCGATGCTCAGCTCAACGGGTGTCACTTGAGTCCGCCCGCCGCTCGCCTGAAAATGACCAAAGCGCATCGCGAAAAGGCTTGCGCTTTCATGATTTGCTGTCTTCTGCCTCATAGGCCTCGATGATGGCCGCGACCAGTGGATGGCGCACGACGTCTTTGGACGTGAAGTAGTTGAATCCAATCTTGTGAATGGATTTCAATAAACGTTCTGCATCAGACAGCCCCGATGGCACGCCGCGTGGCAGGTCAACTTGAGTTCTGTCGCCGGTGATCACCATTCGCGACCCTTCGCCAAGGCGGGTCAGGAACATTTTCATCTGCATCGACGTCGCATTTTGTGCCTCGTCCAGCACGACAAATGCATTGCTCAGCGTGCGTCCGCGCATAAAGGCAAGGGGTGCAATTTCGATCTGTTTCTCTTCGATCAGTTTGGCGAGCTGCTTGCCCGGTAAAAAATCGTTTAACGCGTCATATAACGGTTGCATGTAAGGATCGACTTTTTCCTTCATGTCGCCGGGCAGAAAACCCAACCGCTCACCGGCCTCAACTGCGGGACGGCTGAGAATGATTTTATCAACCTGACCGGTGATGAACATCGACACGCCGACGGCCACGGCCAGATAGGTTTTGCCAGTACCTGCCGGACCGATGCCAAAGGCCAGTTCATTCTCAAACAAGGATTGGACGTATTTCTTTTGCGCGTCTGTGCGTGGCTCAACCCGCTTTTTGCGGGTCTGGATTTCAATGCGATTGCCAACGGACATTTCCAACTGATCGCCGTCTTCATTTTCAGCAGGGTCTTCGAATGGGCCCATGCGCAGTTCACGATCCACGTCGGCGGCATCCACCGTCCGCCCCCCTTCCAGCCTTGCATAAAGCGCATGCAGCACCCGCATCGCATCTGTTTGCGCAGCGGTATCACCCATCACCGATAGCTGGTTGCCACGGCGTATGATCTGAACACCCAAATCCTTTTCAATCAACGCCAGGTTTGCGTCGTAGGATCCACA
>JBAUHN010000338.1:0-2297 GCA_049680295.1 Sulfitobacter sp. | reverse complement strand
GGGTGGATGTAGTCAAACAGTTGATGCACTTCAATCCACAAGGCTTGAAGGTCCGCCAACTTGACCGCGTCGGATGGGGGCCAAGGCACATCGAACTTCTTTCGCACGAGCGCCTCTACCTGATCCTCCAGCTCCTTGTACCCGCTCACCCTGACCTTCATAGGCGTCGGCATATCGATCATGATGGATTCATGCGCGTCGTGCATTAGAGCCTCGTACGCATTCTCTGGTGGCGCCAGCTTGGAGACTAAGACGCTATGCTCCGCCACCGAGTTGTAGAATGGGTAGCAGAATCCCCCGTACCTGCACCGGTTGGCCAGTGACCCGGAAACCAGTTCAATGGTCAAGGCGTCCGCTGACGGGGCCGCAAAGTCGAACAGTCCCCGCCCTACCTGCATCGAAGTGTCACTCATGATTCCCCCCTGCCGTGGCGATCTCGTCTACATTCAGGTCGAAGGCATCTTCCCGGGCAGCCCGAAGCAGCCGGATTATCTCGAACTCAGACTTGGTTACCCGATGACTCTCTACCTCGGTGTCGGCCTTGAGCAGATACATCGCGATCGGGTCAAGTTTTACACCCTCCAGTGTCGGAAAGATGTAGGTCTGGGCGAAGTTGTAGTCACTCTCTATACTGGCGTGCTCCCACTCATTCTGGGCAACTTCCAGGATATGGTCCGCCCGGGCCATTTCATGGTAGTACCTGTCAGTGTCGCCTACTACTGGGTCGTATGATCCCATCGTTATTCTCCTAAAGTATCTGCTAAGACAAGTCAGCGGTATCCCGCAGCCCGAGGTAGATCGGGTGGCGTGGCTTCTCCTTCACGCCGTACGGCATGAATTTGTACTTGGCCAGTGCTCCTATCAGGCCGTTCTGTTGGTGCTCGTTAGTCAACCGTTCTCGTTCTCCGTCCGTCACTGCCAGGCCCAGGCTGAACTCGACACCCGTGTGGATATCTCGCACATTGAATCCGCCCAGCAAGTCCGTATCGACCATGCCCTCTTGTGCAGTCGAGCGGAAGGTTCGGCCCAGCTCATTCGTGCCTGCCTCGTTCTCGTTCTTCTGACGCATGAACACACTCAATATCTCAGCTTCAGAGTCTGAGAACTGCTTCATCTTCAGCGAGTGCTGGGACTTTATCGTTGACCGCCCTTGCTTGTAGGTCTGCTCAGGACTTCGCAGGATGGCTCCTTCAAATCCTGCTTCAATGAACTCCCTTTCGATCTGGGACAGCAGGTCTTGAGCGCCGATGTGCATCTGCGTCAGGGCCTGAAGTCTCGTACTGTCCACTTTCTTGATGTGATCGGTAAGTTCCTCCCATCGTTGACGGGCTGTCCATGTCGGGTGGTACCTGTCGAACACGAAGTACGTTACGTCTGGCTGACCAGACGACTTCATTACTCCGCTACTCGTCTTAGAGTAGACGTCTGGTTCGGTAGGTTCGCCCACGATAAGCTCACCGTCAAATCCCTCAAGCTCCGGCCTGCCGTACAGCTGCTGAATGTACTCATTCTTGATGGGCTTTAGACTGCGGGAGTAAACGACACCCCCTTGGACTGTCGCCCTAATGCCGTCCAGCTTTGGTGACACGAAGATTGGAAAGATTACCTCTGCCAGAGTCGGCAGTTTAGATGCTGCAAGCATCGGCTTGAATAGTGTTGTCATGTTGTTTCCTTCTTAAGTAAATGAAATTGTTAAGTCTTAACAGTGCTGACCCTACTCCCGAGAAGAGAGTACAAAGTCAACTGACTCGCTGTAGTAACCGTTGGAACATCCGAACCATCGGATATCCACATAGCCTTTAATAGTCGCCAGCTTGTAGAACGTCCAGGTATAACTGTCATAACCGGCGTTAGGTAGGGTCGGGAGTTCGGGGGCTGCCGCCTCCTCTGCCATAAGTATGGGGCACCCTACCAGATCATCGAGGTCACCGACGATGCTCTCGATGTACACGTCCTCGCAGCAATCCTGCGCGTGATACAGGATGTAGTGAAGCCCTTCATTCGTGTACAGATGAAGTTCATAAGCGCGATCCCCGAAGATTGCGTCTAACCTGACTTGCTTCAGGGTCTGCCCTAGCAGGTCCGAGAATTTGGCGCTCTTAGATGTGAAGTAATACTTCATATGATCCCTCTGAAATTTATTGATGTTTGAATTGTTCGGTAACTTCCCGAGCATCGACCTGGGCTTTTAATCTGCGCTTGCGATCTACAGGCGTCTCCAGTCCGCTCCTCCTTAGATAGGAGGCTACGGACTCTTTATGTCTGCCCACTAACTGCCCTATCTCTTTAAGAGACAG
>JBAUHN010000337.1:0-1758 GCA_049680295.1 Sulfitobacter sp. | reverse complement strand
CTAAGTGACATTGTCACTGAAGCCGTGCCTGCCTAGCTCTAAACAGACTCAAGTTTTGGAGAGAATCATGGAAACTGCGTTTACCCCCTACGCGTCGCTTGGCGGCGGCGTTTTGATCGGTCTGGCCTCGGTGTTGCTTATGGCGACGCTCGGGCGCATTTTTGGTGCGACGGGCATAATGGCGGGGCTTTTGCAGCCCTCCAGTTCTTCCGACTTTTCCTGGCGCGCGCTTTTGTTCGCGGGCATGGTCAGCGGACCGTTGGTCGTTATGCTGTTCACTGGCGAAATGCCTGCCGTTCAAGTGCCGGTTTCAACCACAATGCTGATCGTTGGCGGTTTCATCGTCGGTATCGGTGTAACCTTCGGGTCTGGCTGCACATCGGGCCACGGGGTTTGCGGCATGGCGCGGCTTTCACCGCGTTCTATCGCAGCCACTATCACCTTTATGATTTTCACCGCCATCACCGTTTATGTGATGCGCCACGTGATCGGAGCCTAAGCCCATGCGTATGATTTACACTTACCTCATCGGCCTGATCTTCGGCGTCGGCATTTCCATCTCTGGCATGGCCAACCCTGCCAAGGTCATCAACTTCTTCGACTTCGCAGGCACGTGGGATCCAAGCCTTGTCTTCGTGATGGGCGGCGCAGTTGTTGTGGCCTTTATCGGCTATCGTTTCGTGCTGAAACGCCCTGCCCCGATGTTTGACAAACACTTCTTCCTGCCATCGCGCCGCGATCTTGACATGCAGCTGCTTGGCGGCTCTGCGGTCTTCGGTATCGGCTGGGGCATCGCGGGGTTCTGCCCGGGCGGTGCCTTGCCAGCCCTTGGCACAGGCCGCGGCGAAGTCTTCATCTTTGTCGCCGCTCTTCTGGCAGGCATTTTCGCTGCAAAATTCATCCAAACCGCCATGGCAAACCGCAAAGCCGCGCAACAAGCCTAACACATTACAGGAGCAATCATCATGACCTACCCCGTTGATATCACTGTTAAACCAGACGTTTCCGCCCACTTCGACGAGGCAACAAACACGATCACCTACATCGTGACGGATCCTGAAACCAATCACTGCGCGATTATTGATAGCGTGATGGACATCGACTACGCCGCTGGCCGTATCACCTATAAGGCCGCCGACAAACTGATCGCTGAAATTCAGGATCGCGGCCTGACGTTGGATTGGATCATCGAAACCCACGTGCACGCCGATCACCTAAGCGCCGCGCCCTATATCCAGTCCAAACTGGGCGGCAAAATCGGCGTCGGTGAAAAGATCATGGTTGTTCAGGAAACCTTTGGCAAAGTCTTCAACGAAGGCACCGAATTCCAGCGCGACGGATCGCAGTTTGACGGCCTGTTCAAGGACGGCGACACCTACATGATCGGCAATATGCAAGCCTTCGCGATGTACACGCCGGGCCACACGCCCGCGTGCATGGTGCATGTGGTTGGCGACGCGGCCTTCGCGGGCGATACGCTCTTCATGCCTGATGGCGGCTCTGCGCGCTGTGACTTCCCCGGCGGCTCTGCACAAGAACTCTACGACAGCATTCAAAAGGTTCTCGCCCTGCCCGACGAAACCCGCCTGTTCATGTGCCACGACTACGGCCCCAATGGCCGCGCAATCGAATGGGAAACCACGGTCGCCGAACAAAAGGCCGAAAACATCCATGTAGGCGCAGGCAAAACCCGCGAGGACTTTGTCAAATTCCGCACGGAACGCGACGCACAGCTCGACATGCCGCGCCTCATTATCC
>JBAUHN010000336.1:0-1594 GCA_049680295.1 Sulfitobacter sp. | reverse complement strand
TTAAGTGAGAAGGCCACCTCGCCATCTGCGTC
This sequence comes from Sulfitobacter sp., assembly GCA_049680295.1. Taxonomy (GTDB): domain Bacteria; phylum Pseudomonadota; class Alphaproteobacteria; order Rhodobacterales; family Rhodobacteraceae; genus JBAUHN01. The sequence goes on along the minus strand of JBAUHN010000336.1, from coordinate 1,562 downwards.
ACTAGGAATTTTGCCTTGTATTCTTAATGTGCGAGTCACGCCGGCTGGGATATCAAACGTCGTTTCAGGATTGCCAGCGCCAGTTTGGGGAGCGCGTCCTACAACGACGATGATCGAACGCCTTGAAGAAAACGGGTTCGCTCGGCCATTGATTCCGACATCATCAATGCCGTCACCGTTGAAGTCTCCGACACTTGCTCCGCCCTGAGTGAGACTATCACTCTCGTCGTCAACAGTGTCGATAATTCGGAATCCATTGAACCCGTCAGGTATGAAAATCGATTCGAGTCCTGAGAAGTGTGACGAAAAGTTGGGTCCACCGAACACAACGTAGGCCGCTGACCCAACAATGTTATGTGCGCCTATGTAAAGATCTTCATACCCGTCTCCGTTGATGTCGCCGATCGGTGCTCCTGTAACACCGGCGGAGTCATCAAAATCAATGTTAACGCCGTCAGCCCCGTCAAAAGAACTCACATCAAGCTCGGCAGAAACTCCGATGTCCTCGCTTCCGAATACAACACTAATCCCCCTGGAGAATGTTCCTGCGATTATCATGTCATCTATGCCGTCGGCATTAATGTCGTTAACGGAAGCTGTGGGATTCACCCTAGGAATACCGCCTAGGTTTCTCAGCATGATCCCGTTATCTCCATCAATTTGCTCCAAATCAAAAACACCTGATGGTGCAATCGATTCACCGCCAAAGATCACATCAACACCTGGAAGCACTAGCGTGCCGTCGAGGCTAACCACCACATCGGCGAACGAATCGTTATTGAGGTCACCTGCGGAACTGATTCCAGTAATCACAGGGATTCCCTCTGGCGGCTTTATCCGAAAGCCCTCAGTTGGTGTCATTGCAGCCAGTTCAAACACACCAGCGTCGTCGAGACCTCCAAAAATAACAGCATTGCCGCCCGGTCCAGTTCGGACGCTAAAGTCTCCGACCCCATCACCATTAACGTCCCCAAGAAAGGAAAACCCAAAGAACGATAGTTCCCCTAAATCAATACGGAGATCCCCAAGCTCAGGTGACGACCCAGGGTCGATTATTTCAGGCAAATCAGCTCCACCAAAAACAATACTAATCACTGAGCCGTCAAGAGTCTCGATAACTAGATCATCGATTCCATCGTTGTTGACGTCTCCAACAGCGTCTACAACAGCTTCGGTAAGCCGAGTCTCCGATCCATTTCCGAACAGAACCACCTTACGTCCGACAAGGTCCAGGAGACTGTCACCGTCTACGTCGCCTGTAAAGAGTCCGTCGAGCAAGAGACCTGACCCAATGGCGCGCTTCTCCTCGATGACCAATACGTCATCAGGTGGTAAGTCACCAGCTTGCAGTTCAGGCGTAAATCCAGCCGGTAGCGTCCATTCCACATCGGTCAATCCGTCAAAATCTCCGGTGAGACTAACTTGAGCATCCGTATCACCCGTATTCGTGACCTCAACGAAGATGTCGACAGGCTCGTCCGGCAAGTAATCGTCACCTTGCGGAAACTGAGTCTGCACAGAAATGGCAACGTCGCCTGCTAACAGGTGACGTTGCTCAAGTC
>JBAUHN010000335.1:0-4005 GCA_049680295.1 Sulfitobacter sp. | reverse complement strand
GTCATCACCATGCCCGGCGTGCAGAAACCGCACTGAAGGCCATGATGATCCTGAAACGCCTGCTGGATCACGTTGATCGAGCCATCTGCATTGGTCTGCCCTTCAATGGTGGAGACCTCGGCCCCCTCAGCCTCTGCTGCGAACATCGTGCAGGATTTCACGGGACGCCCATTCACATGCACAACGCAGGCACCGCATTGGCTGGTATCACAGCCGATATGTGTGCCGGTCAGCCGCAGGTCATCACGTAGAAAAGAGGACAACAGCGTGTTGCCCTCCACATCACCCGCAACGGATTTCCCGTTGATGGTCATTGTCACTTTCGTCATCATAATCCTCCCTTTGGATCGTCTTTTTGTGGGGCGTGGTTCCTAGCTCACCAGCTTCTTGAACCAGCCCTTTTTCTTGGTTGTTTCTTCGGTGTTTTCAGCCGCTTCAGCGTCAGCTTCACCAACAGCATTCGAGAAGTTCTCGAAGAACTGATCGGCCATTTTCTTGGCAAAGCCATCAATGATCCGGCTGCCCAACTGCGCCAACTTGCCGCCCACTTTGGCTTCGACGTCATAGTGCAAAATCGTGGTGTCGCCCTGCGGCTCAAGGCGCACATCGGCACCGCCCTTGGCAAAGCCCGCCGCGCCGCCTTTGCCCTCCCCCGAGATCGTCAAGCTGGTCGGCTCGTTCATCTCGCTTAGTTGCACTGCACCTTTGAATGTCGCTTTGACGGGGCCCCCCTGTGTCAGGGAAGTTGTCCGCTGCTCTACTTTTCCTCTATTTCTCAGGTGGGCGGGATAGGATGATGATTTGGGGTACTCACCAGAACGCAAGGCGGCTGTGCTGAAGCGGATGCTTCCGCCGAGCAACATGGCGATACGGCAGTTGTCGCAGGAGGAAGGGATTTCCGAGGCGACGCTTCACAAGTGGCGGGCTGAGGCTCGCGGCAAAGGGCAGCTTCTGCCCGCCGCTGATGCTGGCCCGGAAGGCTGGTCTTCGCGGGATAAGTTCGCAGCAGTGTTGGAAACGGCGGCGTTGAACGAAGTCGATCTGGCCGAATACTGCCGCAAACGCGGCCTCTATCCAGCGCAGATTGCAACATGGCGGTCAGCTTGTGAACAGGCCAATGACTGGGACCGCGTGAGCACGGCACGTGTTGGTCAAGCGACGAAGGAAGAGAAGAAACGGGTCAAGGATCTGGAACGAGAATTGGCGCGCAAGGATAAAGCCTTGGCCGAGACCGCAGCGCTGCTTGTTCTGCGAAAAAAGGCTCACGCGATCTGGGGGGGCGACGAGGACGCATGATCAGCACCCCACATCGCCAAACCGCCACGCTGCTGATCCAAGAGGCTGTCACCGCTGGCGCGCGGCGCTCCATGGCCTGTGCCGAGTTGCAGATCAGCGAGCGGACCCTGCGACGCTGGACGAAAGACGGCCAGGTTCACCCTGATCAACGTCCTCTCGCGGCGCGCCCTGAACCCGCCAACAAGCTTGGCGCAGACGAACGCGCGGCCGTTCTGGATGTCTGTAATTCAAAGGAATTTGCCAGCCTTCCGCCCAGCCAGATCGTGCCAAAACTGGCCGATCAGGGACGGTATCTGGCCTCGGAATCGAGCTTCTATCGCATTCTGCGCGCAGATGGGCTGCAGCATCACCGGGGCCGGGCCAAGCCGCCGGTCCGGCGCAAACCACCCACAAGCTACAAAGCCAGTGCGCCCTGCGAGGTCTGGACGTGGGATATCACCTGGATGCCCGGACCGGTCGCGGGCATGTTCTTCTACCTCTATCTGATCGTGGACATCTTCAGCCGGAAAATTGTGGGCTGGGAAGTCCATGAGCGCGAAGGCGCGGAACTGGCGGCCGCCCTTATCCGTCAGGCCGTGCTGGCCGAGGGCTGTATCGCGCGTCCACTGGTTCTGCACGCCGACAATGGCAGCCCGATGAAGGGTGCGACGATGAAAACCACCATGGAGAAACTGGGCATCACAGCGTCCTACAGTCGGCCTCGCGTCAGCAACGACAACCCGTTCTCAGAAGCTCTGTTCCGAACCTGCAAATACCGCCCGGACTGGCCGACCAAGGGCTTTGCAACCAAAGAAGACGCGCAGGCTTGGGTGAAATCCTTCGCCAGTTGGTATAACGGCGACCACCTGCACAGCGCCATCCGCTTCGTCACGCCAAATGCGCGTCATGCTGGTCAAGATCGCGCAACGCTCGCCAGCCGCGCCATTGTCTATGCAAATGCACGCGCACAACATCCGGAACGCTGGTCAGGTAAAACCCGCAACTGGCAATTGGCCGGGCCCGTCTGGCTCAACCCCGAAAACGAAATCAGCGGCCCTGAAATCAGAGCCGCCGCATGAAATCGGTGGACAACATCTTTGACAAACACCGGGGCCGACCTTCTGCACAACTGTCGCTTCAAAACCGTCGCTGGCAGAGCCGCTCATTTCGGTGCAGCCCGGCACGCAGGCCTTAAGAACCTCCGGGTCAAGCAATCCTGCCCAAACCGTTGCTGCGTCTGCATTGATCGTGCGGCTATCACTTAATTTCACTGAATTGCCTCCCCCTGTTTTAAACAAGTCTAAGCAGAGGATGGGCCGCGTTCCATTGGACTTAGTGTGTACGACGAAAGTCTAGGATCAACGCTCGGGCGGCTGAAAGCTCAGCCCATAATCTTCAAAGATCGCAGCGATACGCCCGTCCTGCAGTGCATAATTCACTGCGTCATCGACCGCATAGGACAAAGGTCGGTAGCTAAAATTCACCGCGACGCCTAAGGTCCATTTGCTGACGGCAAAGCCTGCAAGCGGCGGCTGGTGGACATCTGATCCGCCACCCAGCCCGTATTCCAATTGGCCAAGCGGCCCCATTGCTGCCTTGGTCTCTCCAGCATTCAAGGCGGCCATGGCTTGGATCATATCGGGGTAGCGCTGCATTTTGCCTGCCAACTGCCCGCCAGCAAACGACGACAGGTAGAAGTCCGAAATAGAATCGTTTTCAACAGCAACTGCATCAAAACGAAAATAGGCCGGGACCGGTTTTTCCTCTGGATAGCTGGCCTTGTCATAGGCGATGGCAATGGATTCAGCGCTGTACTGGCCGGTAAAGACAACCTGTTCCACCCGACATTTGAACCCGCTGTCATAGGGTACCCGCATCATCACATTAGCGATGCGGCCGCCAATCAGCGCACCTTTCCAGATGTTATTGCGCAAATCCGCCTCAAGATTTTCGCCCGCAGAGACAAAGTTGAACCGCGCCTCCACGTCCAAGTCTTCTGCGATGATCCGGGCAATCTCAACATCGACACCGCGCGGCTTGCCCGCCTCTTGCCAGCTATAGGGAGGATAGTTTTCATAAACCGCGAACAGCATGTGCCCTTGGTCCTGAATGGTATCCATGTCTTGGCCGACAATGTCGCGCCCGACGTTTTGCGGTTTGGGTTGTGGGATGTGATCGGCGCAAGGATCGGCCGCCTGAGCCTGCGTGATCCACGACAGGCCCAAGGCAAAAGCCAACAAAATTCTTATATTGGTCAGTTTTCTGATCCTATTTTTCGGCCCTATTGAGTTGCGGACAACCCGATGGTCAGGGTCTCAGCAGCCGACTTATAGCCCGCGGGCGTGCCATCCACCAGTTTGGCCGCGCGGAAAGCAACCGAATCTGCAACCGGAGCCCCGGATAGGGTTTCAATGCCGCCCGCAATCTCACTCAGTCGTGCTTTGAGCGCATCCGGATCAGCACCTGATGCATCTGTGGCATAGCCAGCCAATAGATCCCGCAACCCTTTCAATTCATCAGCCACTTCTTCCATGGCGTCGCCATCTGGTCGGGTTTCGATATAGGTGCGAATGGCCCATCCCGCATCCTGACCTAGCAATTCCTCAAACCCGGGCATCTTTGTTGTGCCGTTCTGAGTATACCCTGTCCGGTAGCGTTCCGCATACCATTCGTCGCCGTATTCTTCGGCCTCAAGGAAACGCAGATCAGGCGCCAGCCCGCCAGAGACAA
>JBAUHN010000334.1:0-2473 GCA_049680295.1 Sulfitobacter sp. | reverse complement strand
GTCGAACATGGGGGGCGGGGTAGCAATGCAAAATGACGACAACCCCATGAGCGCCGCCAATGCGGCCCCGAGATGCGCCGCACGGTCAAAGCGAACCGGCAAACCTTGCAACGGCCCCGCCGTCACTGGATGGCGTGTATGTAGGTTTCACGGCGCTGGCGGCGGGCATCCCGCAGGCAAGGCTCACCCCTCATGGAAACACGGAATGAGGGCGCAAGCGTGGGTTGAAGAGCGGCGTATGCTTAACGACCTAGTGCGCGAAGCTCGCGAAATTGACGGATTGATCCTCTAAGCCCAAATGGTGATGTGCAACGAAATGCGAAATGTTTAGGTAACGAATTTCATGGCGCAGTCCTCTCAACCTTAACATTCCTCAACAGGCTCAGGTTTTATCAGGTGCATAAAAACCCTACGTCCATCGCGCGAGCCTTGTACATCGCCTTGTTGCTCTCGACGCTGGCAACAAATTCGAGCTGTACCGTCTGGAGATAATCGCGCACCGCCGGGCGCTTCATGGCCTTGTGATAGCCTTGAGGGCTCATTCCTGCCTCTTCGCAGGCCGCAGCGATGGTCATCCCCTGTTTTACGCGGAGATCGATCGTACGGCGCAGTGCAGCGCGCATACGGAGGGGGCGGGAAGGGATTGCTGTGAGGTTTGTCATGGGGCTTCTTTGACCCTCAAAGCCATCGATCTCAGATGCACCGCCTATCGCCCCCCGCAGTGCCAGCTGCGCTGTCTCCCGCCGCCCCGGGCTCAGATTGGGGTCGGCCAGGGCGCTTCCAGCCTCATCACCAGCCCCTCAGCGCGCCTGATCTGAACATTCAGTGTGCTGGTGCCCATGCTCTCACCATTCCCATGATCGCATGCCCCGCAGAAAACAAAACCAATGCGGCGACAAATGCTGGCCAGAAGGTATCGAAGGCAGTAGGCGCAGGGATTTCCAAGCGGTCCCAATGGTCTCGCAGGGTGGCCTGAAAATAAGCTGATCGAACGGCACCGACCGCCAGTGCCAAGACCAGCGGGTTAAGCCTGCCGGAGAACATCAGCGCCACTGCAAAAATGATCAGGAAACGCAGATCCAGAACGGCCGCTATGACTCTGCCGCCCGCATTGGCAAGCGCCCATGATTGCCCGTTCAACAAAACAAGGAACGCGACGAGGGCTAGACCCAACAGGGCCGCTGAGTATTTCCAAGAATACGCCATTGGAGGTCCGGGCATTTTCGTTTCGACATGAAGCACCCTAGCTTAAGTCACGCGATTTACAAGCTTAAGTGAGCGCGGGCAGGCCATGAGAAGCGAATCCGACTGGGGCGTTGGACCGCGCGCAGCGGTGGTGTTGCGTATAGTCGTTGGGAGTGGTGTGCACCAAGCGTCGTTTAGTTCGGCAAACGGAGTCATAGTCTGGTGGTGACATAGTTCCCGCGCCGACTCGGGCCTGCTGTTCAACAGGGCTCAATCCAATCTGGCGCCATACGGTATGCGCGTTGTTGCCACTTAGGTGCCGTATTGTCGCGGAGAAGTCCAAAAACCTGTCTAAAAGTTAGCAACCTGATCGAATGTTGAAACAGTGATTTTCGCTCAGACGCCCACTTAAGAGGCTACAAACACTTAATTTTTCTTCAAACAAGGCGTATAACGGATGCATTGAACGAAAGACGATTAAAATGAACATTTCATTTAAGATGCCTTGGATCGAGTTTGCAGGATTTGCCCTGCTGATCCTTGCGGCAAGTTTGAACTTATGATCCGGCGCGACTTTCCGGACTTTTGATGAGTGGTTGCGGAATTTAACCGCAGTAGACTGAAGAGACCCAGAGAACTCCCCGTCCCGCCGGTCGGGGCGTTTTCTCTTTAGGCCACGCGAAAACTCGTCACAATCGCAAACGGCGACACGTCGGACGCAACAGACGTCAACACGCAATTGGCGGATCTGGATTCCGACGCCAATACGGTTCGCCCTATTGTCGCGGGCGACACCGGGGCCAGTACGGCGGCGGGTGCGAGAACCGCGATAGGCGGAACGACTGCGGGCGTGGCACTGTTTACCGCCGCCGATGTAGCGGCGCACTGATTTTCCCGCGAATTAAGGGGCACCTGTTCAAAACATAGGGTACCCCTGCGGCGAACCTCGTCTTGCCATGCGAAACGAGGCTATGTGCCACGCGCAGTCGCTCCTGGTCGAGTTTGGGCTGTTACCGGCAACCCCGTCAAAGGTATCGTCGGGCAAGTCGCGAGAGCCAAACCCGTTTGCGGCACTGGATCGCTAAACCCTCGCATTGAGTTTCGGGCAGAAAAGCCCCAAGCTTCCCCAAAATTGGATATTTCTCTATGCGCAAACTTTTTCAAGCAGCCGTTTTCGCTTTGATCTTATTCCCGTCCTGCGGCGTGGCGCAGGATTTTGACGTTGGCCTTCGCGCATACGATGTTGGCGACTTCGCGACGGCACTGAATAACTGGAAACCACTTGCTG
>JBAUHN010000333.1:0-2060 GCA_049680295.1 Sulfitobacter sp. | reverse complement strand
GATTAGCGAGGCAACTTATCAGAAAGTTGCGGGGCAAATCGAGATTGAGGCGCTGGGTGAGAAAGTACTCAAAGGAATTCCTGACCCGGTTGTGACGTATCGGGTTACTGGTGAAAAGCGGTTTGGTTCCCGCTTCAGAGCGTCGGCGCAGCAACGCTTACAGGCGCTGATTGGCCGTACCGAAGAAATCGCCAGGCTTGAGCGGCATTGGCAAAACGCCTGTGCCGGCGAGGGGCAATTGGTGATCTTATCCGGTGAGGCGGGGATCGGTAAGTCGCGGGTGACACAAGAGCTACTGGATTCCCTGGATAAAGACAGTGGCGGGGCAGCTATGCAGGGTAGTGATTCATCGCAGGCGTCCTCTACCCGGTTGTGGTTATTTCAGTGCTCACCCCATCAAATGGCATCACCGCTGTATCCAATACTGAATGCCATCGAAAACGAAGCCTTGGCTGGCGCGTCTGACGATTCGGCTAGTCTGACTCACTTGAGCAATTGGATTGAGGGTCAGGGCCACAAGGAAAAAGCGCCTGATGTTGCGGTACTGGCTGGGTTGATCGGCCTGCCGGGTGGTCTCGCACAAGTGCCGGTAACTGCAGTTCAGACCTTGATGAACTGGATGGTGTTGCGCCTCAGTCAGCCGCGGCCCGGGCGCATGCATCTCGTCGTGTTTGAGGATGTACATTGGGCAGACCCGACAACGCTTCTGGTGGTGCGCCAGATAGTGGCAGCAATTAGTAATCAGCGCGTGATGGTTTTGTTGACGGCCCGGCCAACATTTACTGAAACCTTCCAGGCAGATGCTTCAGTCAGTATTGTTGCGCTGAACCGAATGACACGCGACGATGTGACTGCGATGATTGGCCGGCATTTAACAGTACAGTTTGTTGTGCCGCCATACCTGGTAGAACTCATTGCAGAAAAATCAGACGGCGTGCCGTTGTATGTAGAAGAGATCACAAAAGCGGTTTTGCCGCCCGCTGACAATCCGCGTGCTGCGGCGGCGTGGTTCCGTGACGCCCAGCGGCAAAATATTGAGGTGCCTGAAAGTCTGCAAGACTCGCTGTTGGCCCGTCTTGACCGAACTGGCTCGGGTAAAGATCTTGCCCAGGCGGCAGCCTGCATTGGCCGGGACTTCAGTGTTGACCAGCTTTGTGCGGTTGGCAAATTGCCAATAGACACTGTCCTGAGCGTACTCAATGGCTTGGTCGAGGCGGAAGTTGTTTTCCCGGCAAGTGAGTTGGGTCCATCCGTCTATCGATTCAAGCATGCATTGATTTGCGATGCAGCTTATGACAGCCAGTTGCGCGATCTGCGACGAGAGCGTCATCAGCTGATGGTCGACTACCTGCGCAGCTCTGATAATCCAGGGGCCGAGATACCTGAAGTGATGGCCCATCATTGCGAGCTCGCTGGTGATCAGGTTGGAGCGCTTAAGTACTGGGTTCAGGCGGCACGCCGTGGCGTGGACGCCGGTGCCTTGAATGAGGCGGCAAGCCATTTTCGCCGCGCCCTGGCTTTGTGCGATGCGCCTGAGATGATCGACGCCAGGCCCGCTAATGCTTTGTTGGGCGACGACGAAGGAGACGATCTAACAGGCCTAAGAATTCGCCTGCGGATCGAGTTGTCTGCAATTTTGCCGGACCTCGCCGGTCAGGGAAATCCGGAGTCGGAAACCCTAAGCCATACCGCGGCGAAATTAGCCGCGCAAACCGGCCGAATAAATGATCAGTTCAGGGCGGTGGCAATTTACGCGTTTAACCAGATGTATCTTGGCAAGCTTAACGATGCTGTTGCTGCGCTTGATTCATTACCTGATACCAAACTGCTTGTGTTGTCCGACAGGACGCGAGTTGATTATCTCGCGGCCTGTCATTTCGCCCGACTACCCACCCCCCATGGTGAACCGTACTTAGGCCGGGCTATTGATGCCACCAACATCGCCCGACGTTTGCTGAGTGCGCAGCCAGATTCTTACGTACTGACACGGCGTACTGCGGAAATTCTGGACTGGCAATACGCTCACTTCGAATGGACGGGCGATTTTCATGCCTGTGATG
>JBAUHN010000332.1:0-8049 GCA_049680295.1 Sulfitobacter sp. | reverse complement strand
CATTAAAAAAGGGCCCGTTCTTTGATCATATTAAAAACCTACCCGAATTTTGGGACAACTGTGTCAATGCCCATGACGAACTTGTCCCATAATGCTTCCTTCCATTCCAAAGAATAGATCGCACCATCAAACCATGGGATCAAACACCTAGGGCCAGGTCCCATCGACCCCAAGCGCCCGTACAATCAACACCGGATCGCAAATATTTCAAGAGCATGTGCGTGGATCGCCTGAACCGAGCAAGCTTGCCGATCTGGTTGTATTGGACGCAAATCCGCTTGATCAAACAGACCGCATCGACAAAACTAATGTATCGCAAACATGGCGCCGGGGTCACACAGCCAATAAAGCCGACGCAGCAAACACCGGAGAATACGCGTGAGCTACGCCATCTACATCGGCAAGAATCATAGCCGGACGGGTCATGCATGGCTTGGCGGCTATGGCGACGAACCTTCGTTGCATTGGTTGGAGATTGCGGCAGAGGCGGACCACCGTGCCGATGCTGTGATCGAAGTTGGCGTTGGCCCCGCGGCGGACATGCCCGGACAGCGATCGCATATTCCGCAGGTGGCAAAAACGTTGCGCAATATGCGGGTAAGTTATTCGCATTATTTGGGTATTCCTGCCCCGATTACCAATGGCGGCCTGAACGAAGCGGGTGTTGCCGTGCGGGACGTTTGGTCAACCTCGCGGGCCGAATTATGCGACATGACACCAAAAGATCAGACCGGCCTTAACTATAGCGATCTGGCACGCGTCGTGCTGGAACGCGCCCGAACCGCGCGCGAAGCAGTTGAGATTTGCGCCGATCTGATCGGCAAACACGGCGAAAGCACCTATGGCGGCAACTCGCATCTGTTTGCCGACGCCGATGAAGCCTGGGTGATGATCCAATTTGCGGGCGGGCAAGGGTTATGGGTCGCAGAGCGTCTCGGCCCTGACAGCATCCGCGCCTCGCGTCCGGGGTATGTGCTGGACGTGCCGGTAGATCAGCCTGACCACCCGGATTTTCGTTGGTCGCCGAATTTCGTCAGCTTTGCGGTCGACATGGGATGGTATTCAACCGGTACCTTTGACGCCAACGTCATCTACGGCGACAGAAAGGGGCGCTGGGACGGGGTTCAATGGATCGAGGCCGAGATGGCCAGCCGCGCGTCCAAACCCGAGAAGATCGGACTGGAGGATGTGATCTGGGCCGTTCGGACCGAAAAGCTAACCGGTGATACGGCCGGATATGGGCAGGTTGTTCCTTTGGAACATGCAGGCGACCCATATCTGAAAATGATGTGGCACACACCATCCGGGGCCATTGCAGCGCCGTTTTGCCCGGTGTTTCTGGGCCAGGACGATGTGCCATTAGAATACGGACCCCACCGCTATCTGACGTCTGGTGAATCGCATCGGTTCCAGGACATCCGCAAGGCTGTCAGCGGCGGCGCCGACACTGTTTCGCTGGTGTCACAGCGGGCGGAAACGACGGTCTGCGCGTTTCAAGAATCCAAGCGTCTGATGTATCTAATGCAGTTGCTGGGAGAACCGTCTTTGGCCCGCGCCACCAGCATGTTTGAACATCGCGAAAAAGACCTCGCACTAAGGACGGCGCGTCTGGTCAAAGTCGCCGAGGCTGGCCTGAAGGCCGGACTAGACGTCGAAGTCCGCGAAGTCATTTCGGCATTTACGCACGGTGAAATGAACACCGCATTGCAACTGGTCACAAATCTTGCCAGCGGCTTTTCCGCCGAAATCTCGACCTTGGGGACCACCAGCAAAACCGGCGAACCTGTAGGTTTCTCTCAGATATGGTAAGGAAATCCAGTGGGATTGCCAAGGTTTTGTGGCGGGGTTTTGAAAGGTCATGTCTGCTGATTTCAAGCCGCCATCTCGACAGCATAGTCGGCCCAGAGGCAGAAGGCACTTGCCCTTGCGTGACGGTATGAAGTTGCTGAGAGGCGGTAACGGCGTGGTCGGAAGATGTTGTTGATCTGGTCGTGTGCGGCAAGGCAGCGCCGTGCCTGTCTGGGCGATTTGAACCAGCCTATGATCTTTTCTCGTCGTCGTGTCGGCGTGCGACTGCCCTCAAATCTGTTGTTGAGGCCCTTGTGAGCGCGATGATCAGCGTCCGGTGCCTGGTGAGCAATCGGTTTGATGTAGCTGCGCAGTTTGTCCGTGATTACGACCCTTGGTTGGCCGAATAGTGAGATCAACCGTACCATGAAGCGCTTAGCGGCTTGGGCATTTCGGCGTGTCTGAACCAAAATATCGAGTGTATCGCAGTTGGCGTCAACTGCGCGCCACCGCCAATGTTTCGCGCCATTGATCGAAATCACAACCTCATCAAGGTGTCATTTGTTGTTCGGCCGTGGCCGGTCGCGGCGGATACAACCGGCAAAATGCGCCCCAAAACATTTGACCCAAGGACGGATCGTTTCGCGGATTACGATCACGCCACGTGCGGCAAGCAGATCCTCGACATCCGCCCCACTCAGAGCGAACCGATGGTACACCCAGATCGCGTAAGCGATGATTTCACGAGGGTAACGAAAGCCCTTCAGGCGCGGCACTGTGCTCGGTATTCTTATGCGCACCTAATAGCCAACTCAGCAGGGCCGAACAACTTTGCAATGCCGCCTGGCAAACTCAACGCTTCGATCAACGCGTCTCTTGCTTCGGGTCTAATCGGCCAGCTTGAGAAACCATCAAGGTAAATCATGTGCGTTGATGGTTTCATCTGGCACGCCTCAAGGCGCGGCTTTCGAAATTTGAGGGCTGGTATCCCCCGCCCAAACAAAGACCCAGGTATCACCTTGTCTGACATTTTGAACCATATGAGGTCGCAACGCGACCAAACACTGTCCTTCGTCGTGCCTTACCGACGGGTAGAGCAGTCCATTCCCACCAGAACCAAGGACGTCGCGCGCGAGTGTTTGGCCAACCGGATAAGCCACAGACGGATCCGGATTCAACGCATTGCTGCCAGCATGCCCATTTAGAGTGTGAAATCTGCTCGTGAACCCGGCGATCAATTCGCGGTATGAAGTCGTGTTTTCAAACACTCCCGTTGCCTCAAGCTCTCGAGTGAGATGCCAAGCGACTTCCGCCTGGGCGGTCTCAAGTGCAGTTTCGCCATGTGAAGCATACCAAGCTCCCCGATCTGGCCCGTTGAACCGATTGCCGGTTGTCCGCGTGTAACAGAACGCGGCATTCACGTAGGTCCAGCCGAAGCCGTCCGCTTCGGTAAGGAGCTCAGCTGGGTTTAGGCCACCTGGAATCGGTAGACTCAGCGAGAGCCGCGCAGATGTTAACCCCTCAATCTCTTCAAGGAATGCGAGGTCGTCTTCATCATCTGCCAAGGGCGCTATCGCCGGCTCATCAATAAAAGCCGTGGGAATGAGCCGGACAGTTGTCGGGTCTGTGAATTCTAATTCCTCAAGGTCGGCGGCTCGGATCACATTCCTCCCCTCAACGCGTCAATATGTTGACGCACTTTCACCATTGCGGGGATGCCACCTTCTGACATCACCTGCACTGGGGATTTGCCATTGAAACCAGCTCCGCTATTTGCTGCTTTTGGCCAGCCATAGGTCAAAGGGCCATCAAACAGAAGCCGAAGACCCTTGTAGAGCCCGATAAGCAGGCTTGCCCTTGTGACCTTGTCTTGATCGAGCATGCCCTTATAGGTGCCAACTTTCATCCGACCCCAAGTTGCGCTCGGAACATCGAACAATGCGGCAGCCTCGGCATTTGACAGCCCCCACGCGTCCGCTGCACGAACGACAGCCTTTACGATCGCAGCGATCTTGTCTCCTTCTGCAACAGGTTGCACGACTGCCTGCTCGGAGGCGTATTGGACAGGGTTTAACATGGTAAGTCTCCATATGAGCTAAACATAGTTATCATATGATGCACCTTTGTCAAGATACTCAATGTCACCGCACGATCGTCAAGTGGAGAATCTTTGGTCCAAGCTCTTTTGCCCGCCAGCGTCTTCACGCTGACCAGGCTCTTGGCTGCGCCCGAAGCCGCTTGAGCTGCGCCTCCGCCCATGCGGGTGTCGATCCTTCGTGCACTTAACTGATGAGATCGCGGGCATGACCGTGATCGCTTGAGCCAATAGTCAGCTGGGTCTCCGCTGCGCTCTAACCCGACTGGCAGTTCTCTCAATCTAAGGGTTCCGCCTGCCATACGGCCAGCGTCCCGAACAGGGACTCTGGTGTCGCGCGTGCGCCTGACACTTGTCCGGGTTTACGAAGAGCTGCGCAACCGCGGCTATGACGGCAGCTATGATGCGGTGCGGCGGTATGTGGCAAGCTGGTCGAAAGCAACGCAGGAAGTATCTGCGGCTGCGTATGTCCCGCAGAGCTTCGACCCCGGCGTGGCGTATCAGTTCGACCGGAGCCATGAGATCGCCATCCTCGACGGGGCGATTGTGACGGTGAAGGTTGCACATGTCCGTCTTAGGGTCAGGAGACGGTGTTCGACGCGCATGACAAGGCGTTTGCGTTCTTCGGCGGGGCCTGTGCTAAAGGTATCTGTGACAAAATGAAGACCGCGGTGGACACGATCCTAGTCATCACCAACATGGCTTTCGGCGAATGGCCCTGCGTTTTCGGTCCCTTTCGGCAGATTGCTACGCAATCGCCTGCCGGGCAATGGACGCAAAGATGACCACCGCGCTACCAGACCAGCTGACGCACCACTGCGAGATCGTCGAGACCGGCACCGAAAGCGGGCGCTTTAGAAAACCGGGCGTAACGCCAGACGGCAACCACGCAGGCCCACCGCTTCTGCATTAGATGAAGACCATGCAGTGTCGGGCCTGCTCTGCATCAGGGGGCAAATTTGGATGCCGGTAAGGGGTCAAACTTCAAGACCGATTGACAATCTGGCTGTTTCACCAAAGGCCCATCGTGTGGGCGGTTTGTAAATTGGTGCTTTCAGATTGCTGTATGCCGCATGAGCAAGAGATCTGTTACTGCCACGCAGCAAAGAGAACAGCCATTCACTTATTGGTCACGTCACCCTGGCAACGATGAACGCAAGGCCGGCATACGGCAGTAGCGCAAGTATGAAGAACAGACCATCTGCCGTCAGCATTGCCATCACCAGCAAACAGACTGCGATTGCAGCGATCGACGCCGAGAATGGGATGACCTCAAGGAATGGCATTGCAAGTCCGGTAACGAGACACAGCAACTGGGGAACCCAGACTAGCGGACGATGGAAGAATATAGCAAGCCGACGTCTTGTGCGGCGTTCAACCCAGGAAACGACTGGCTGGATCCGCGAGAGAGCAGTCTTCAGTTTGTTGGCATCAATTGATCTGGATCGAACCTTCTCGGGAAGACGGACCTTTCGAAACCCAAGCAGCATTTCAAACGACAGGATCGCAATCAGGATGCCACAGAACCCAGACAGCCCCGGAATACCTGAAAGGGGCGTCGCGGCGACAATCGCTGGGAACAGTATGATCGGCAGAAGCCCGCGTTCTTTGAGAACATCGGTAATCTCGTCCACCGAAACCTGCCCGCCGGATGCGGCGCGCCGAACCTCATCGAGTGACTTGGTTAGGGGCCCAATGCCCGTTCCGACGGTTACATCTGACATATCAATGTTCCTCTACTTGCGACAAACAGCTTCTTTCCTAGCTTTGCAACACGGAGGATCGCGGTTTGCGACTGACAGCGGCCCATGCGGTCTGCACGCCGGATTTCTTGATTAAGGGTCCTTGGCATATGAGGGTAACAAAGAGAAACGACGCGATTTTTGGATTTTTCAGAGACCGGATTGTGATCAGGTCTGCTCTGGCACCACAAGGACCGGGCAAGGCGCAAACTTCGTGACCTGTCGGTGCATCGCGGGTTCAAACAGACCCTCAAGCCACGACCTGTTGGGTGAACCAACGACAATAACATCCGCCCCAAACGTCTCGGCGTAATCAACAATCTCATCTTCGATTGGGCCGGAGCGCACTTCTATTGCGACGGTTTCGTCTGCGCCGGATATGTCGCGAAGCTCCGTCAGCAGCTTTTTGCGATCTTCGAGGATCTCCGATTGATCGACACTGACAACCTGTGCCGTCCCGGCCATCGGCACGGCGATAGCCGGACCGACCGCATCAATTTCTTGCGGGACGACATTGAGCAATGAGACCTCTCCACCGGACATTTCCGACAGATCCAATGCGTGGTCCAGCACGACACGGTTGAGGTCTTGGCTCACGGTCGTCACGACAACGATTTGCTTGAATCGCCCTACTGGAGTTTGCTGCGGTTGCACCATCGTGTTCGCGGCGTGTGTAATCTCACGCAGCTTTGCCAGCGCGCGCCGCAGATCCTCCGACTTGTAGGACTGTTCGGGGCTTTCCATACCCTCGGCCGTGGCATCAACCATCTGTTCGGCGTCGACCGCCATGGATTTGAGGACTTTCTCCTTTTGGTCCTGCGAGAGTTTGTCATCCTCCAAGACTTCGTCCGGCGTTTCGAAAAAATACACCGGGTTTGCAATGCGTTCTCTTGCGTAATGGGTCATGGTATTCTCCATTTCTCCTTTAAAAATTCCATTGTGGGATGTGTTGGGGATTGGCATCAGCCGCGTCAGGGAAAGGGCTCAAGTTCGCTTTCTTGAGCTGCGTATCGCTTAGCTATCTTGCGCAGACGGGCTTCGATACCAGCCAACCTTTCCGCAGCTGGGTCCATGGTTTCCTTGATCGCCCGAACTTCGTTGAGGAGTTCACGGTTTTTCTCTCGAGTGGCTTGGTCGTCGTCCGGATCACCCAATTTACCCTCGCCGGGCATCAACCAGCGCATCGGCACATTGAGCGTACCGGCGATGATTGGCAGGCGATTTGCTCGGGGCTTTCCGTGTCCGGCCTCCCAGCGAGAATACGTCTTCGCCGAAACCCCAAGCATCTTCGATACCTCGGCAGGCGTCACCTGGCTCCGTTCACGCGCGATGCGCAACCGGCTCCCGAAACCTACGCTTGAAATGTCTGACTTCGACGCAGCCATCGTTATGCCACCGAATGACCGGCTTCTGGAACAACAAGGACGGGTCGTTTCGCCTTGCTTGTCACCTCTCTGGCGACGTCCGTGGAAAGAATACCATCCAGCCAGGTCTTTTCACAGGAGCCAACGACGATCAGCGAGGCGTCCCCTTCATTGGCGGCCTGAACGATTTCCTCGTCAGCAATGCCTGTGCGCACTTCGACGGAGTACGCCTTCGGCAGCTCACAGTGACGCGCGAACTCGGCAAATTCTTCCTTGCGTTGCGCGCGTTCGGCATCGAGTTCCCGAATGCCCACATGCGGCGCGACCGTGGCCGATCCGACGGGCCCCAAAGCACCATACTCGGCCGGGTCGGTCACATGTGTGATCACATTCACGAAATGAACATGAGCACCTGTGATCTTGGCTACTTTGCAAGCGGCTGCGCAAACCGGCTTGTCCACCTCAGAATTGCCGGAAAAGGCTACAACGATGTGATCGATTTCTTCGGTGCCGTTAGGCTTGTCGCTGTTTTGGTCGGGGAACCCGTGTGGTTCGCCAAGATCCGACAGAGCGTTATGTATCGCCAAAAGTTCCGGCGGATGGTCACCCACCGTCAGAACTTCGTCGACTTCCACATCATCGATGAGTTCCACTTGGGCAGCCATCGTCTTCAGGGCCAATTCCTTCTCGGACGGTCCGAGTACATCATCTTCAATCACATCCTGCGCAGTCTGATAGAACGCACGGGGGTTGGTACATCGCTCTTTCACATAGGTCTTCATAGTTGTTCCTTTCAAACCAGCAATCGGCGCAAACTGCGCGAGCTGATCGTTGTGTGATGAGGTTTAGGTCCGCTCTGCTGCGCGAGATTTTTACTCGTCTTACGTCCGGCTTTGGTTAGGCTGGACATGCGGCTCTTCGACTATCTGTTTACTCTTTTTAGCGTTAGATTTACAGGGTGCGTCCTAAGGAAACCCTCCAAACCTCTGTTTCTAAACAAGGGTTTCTTGGTATTGGCCCCACAGTATGCAAATTTCAGGCTCCGATCTTTGGCTTATCT